>JAJFKF010000001.1 GCA_021773365.1 Gammaproteobacteria bacterium
CCTGAATAGGGCCTGTCCGGTTCGAAGAGCGGGATGTGGAAACGGAGTCATGGACTCTCGATTGCGACACCGCCAGACGAAAGGGGCGGCAACAGTTGAGAGGGTCCTACCGCCACCGCGCCACATCTCGACTCCACACACGGTGTTGAGTCAGCGCCCGGAGGCTGCCTGGCAACAGGGTCAGTACACGTCGCGGCGGTACAGGCCAGCCTCGATAAGGCGTAGCACTTCGTCTGCCCCGACGATTTCCTCCAGCGCTGATCTCACTCCGGGCTCCATCCCGTCGCGGCTGCCGCAGACGTAGATGCCTGCGCCCTTGTGCAGCCACTCGCATACGGTTGCCGATGCCTGCAGCAGTTTGTGCTGTACATAGATCTTTGTCTGCTGGTCACGTGAGAAGGCGCAATCCAGGCGGGTCAATACGCCATTGCGCCGCCACAGATCAATGTCGTCGCGGTAGTAGAAATCAGAGGCCGCGCTGCGTTCGCCGAAGATCAGCCAGTTGGGTCCGCGACCGGCCGCCGCCCGGGCCTTCAGATGCGGGCGTATGCCCGCAATGCCGGTGCCGTTGCAGATAAAGATCAGCGGGCGTGCATCGTCCGGTGAGTGGAAAGCACCATGCGACCGGATGCGCGCTTCCAGGCGTGCATCCAGCCAGGCGTGCTCGGTCAGCCAGCCGCTGGCCAGGCCTGGCGTGCCGTCGTCCATTCGGGCCTGACGCACCAGCAGTTCCACCCGACCGTCTGCGGGCAGCGAAGCAATGGAGAATTCCCGCTTCGGTAGCGGCGCCAGCGACTCGGCCAGTACCTGGGGGTGTGCGCCTGCAGACGGCGAGGGCAGAATACTGCGCGCCACCACTTCAGCGAGACGGACAGATCGCCCCTGCAGCTGTACGGTCTCATGACCACCAAGCTGTGCTGCCTCGAGGAACTGTACGACCCGTTCGGTCCCGTGGCGGGGGCGTATCTCGATGAGGTCGCCGGCCTGCCAGTGGGCCGCTCTGGCCGGATCGAGCGGTGCCAGCGAGATGTAGAACGTAGGCTGCCCCGCACTTGCCGGATTGGCCAGCGTACGCCCTGCCAGGCGCCAGCTGTCGTAGACGGGCTGCTGCCAGCGGGTGGTCGCCCCTGCAGTCAAGGTATCGAGGTGCCGGCGCCAACGTGCCAGCGCTGTTGTATCACCGTTGTCCATCTCCACGGCGTCAAACAAAGGCTGTGCCCCGTGCCGGCCCAGCCAGTCGTTCAACCTCCGGCCGAAAGCGCAGAAATTCCGGTATTCACGATCGCCCAGTGCCAGCAGACCGAAGCGCAATGAGGTGAGGGCAGGCCCGGTTGCTGTCCCGTTGGTCATGAAGCGACTGATGAATGCGGTGGCACCATCCGGAGCATCGCCCTCGCCGGTGGTGCTGACGACAAACAGGGCGCGCTCAGTCTTGCGCAGTTGCGCGCTTCCCAGAGCGGAGAGTGGCGCGAGGGTCGTGGCTATGCCGGCGCTTTGCAGGGCGGTGGCGGTTTGTTGCGCGATCTCCTCCGCGCAGCCGGTCTGGCTGGCAAAGGCCACCAGCAGCGGAGGTTGTGCGGAGGAGGCCAGGATAGAGTGGAATGAATCCTGCCTGCGACGCCGACTGCGAGCCAGCGCTGTACACAGTGCAACGTAAAGCAGCACAAGGGTGGCGGCGCTCCATACTCGCACTGGTCCGGCGTCAATCCACAGCCAGTCTGGCATCTCTGTCGGCGCCTAGCAGTCTGCCGCCAGCCAGGCAGCCAGCGCCGGCGACAGGTATTCGGTGAAGCCATCGGCTGTCCGCGCCGTGAACAGGGCGGCCACGTCGTTGTTGCGAGCGTACTCCGCGCCAGCTTGCACGCCCATTACCAGAAGCGCGGTGGCGAGTGCATCGGCCTGCATGCAGGCGGAGTGCAGCACGGTCACCGCCGCAAGGCCATTATCAATCGGATAACCACCGCGCGGATCGAGCGCGTGCGAATAGCGTCGTCCCTCGTGCTCGAAATAGCGCCGATAGTCGCCGGAGGTGGCCGCAGCCACTTCGTGCAGGCCGATGACGGTTTGTCCGATACCCTGGGTATGTGCGGCGGGTGGTTCCAGGGCCACCCACCAGGGGCTGCCGTCGGGTTTGCAGCCGCGCCCGAGCAGCTCGCCACCGACTTCCACCAGGTAGTGATCCACGCCGAGATCGGTGAGATATTCGCCCAGCAAATCCACCGCATAGCCCTTGGCAATCGCGCACAGGTCCAGTTCGATGCCCCCGGCCTGCTGCGCCATTCCCGCCTCGCGATCGAGCGACAGCCGCCGCCACCCGCTACGCGTGCGAGCAGCGTCGACCTGAGCGGGGGTGGGTGGCGCAGTCCGCGAACCTGTTGGACCAAAACCCCATAAACGGGTCAGCGCACCGCCGGTGGGGTCGTAGGCGCCATCGGTGCTCCGCGCGATTGCCAGCGCGCAGTCGAGCACGGTGAACAGTTCTGGTGGCAGCGGGTGCCATGTTGAAGCGGCAGCTGAATTGAATTGGCTGAGCGCCGACTGCTCACGCCAGTTGCTCATCTGCGCGTCGACCTGCTCAAGCCTGTCCTGCATATCCTCTTGCACAATTTCGACAGGCAGCGTGACCGGCGCGGCGAGCTTTACTGTCCAACTCGTCCCCATGGTCTGGCCGCCATAGGTCTGCAGTGGTCCTGACGGTGGGCCGTGGACATGCAGTACCTTCGGCAGTTCCGGGGGAACCAGGACCCGGCGCATTACTGCGGCAGGACCTCGAGTGTGACGCTATAGCTGGCGCGGCGCGCGGGCCGTTCCTGCGGGTCGTTTGTGGAGGCCTGCGAGGGTCCGGCGCCGCCCGGCATTCCGCGTCCGCCCACCGAGACGTTCAGCCAGTACATACCCGGGTACGGCCAGGTCACTTCGAACTCGCCGTTCTCCCCGGTGGTGGTGGTAATTTCCTGCAACGCATCGCGATAGCGGATGCCCTCGCGGATGATGGTCACGGTCAGTCCGGCGGCCGGCGCGCCGTCCAGCACGAATCTCATTCGTGCCGTTTCGCCCGCGAACAGGTCATTGGGATGGGTGATGGGCACCAGCTCCAGTCCCTGGCCCTCGGGCTTGAACACGGTCTCGGTGGGCGCGCCGGCGGTTACGAATACTTCTACGCGGTTGTGCGACTGCGTGACCTGCAGATTCTGCGCATCCGCCGGCACTTCGGCCTGCAGGCGCGCGGCATTGCCGCGCCAGCGTTTGCTTTCTCCGTTCTCCGTGTAACGGGCGAACATCGATTCGTCGGCGATGCTGATCCGGTAGGTGCCGTTCATGGCGAGCTTCACATCGAAGCTGCTGCGAAACTTGCCGGTGCGGGGGTTCTGCGCCGGTACGGTTGAGCCATCCGGAGTAGTAATAGTGAGGTTGTCGAGCCTTGAGGCGTTGTGGTCGAAGTAGAACAGATCGTTGGAGCGCGCGGCATCGACCGTGATCCATGGGTCCTCACCGGACAGCACGGTAGAGGAGGGCAGCATCCAGGCGCGATGGGCCTCGGCGGTGGGCAAAGCGGTGACAAGTAGCAGTATCGGGGTCAGAGCAAGGATTGCGCTGGATGGTTTCATGGTCGTTCTCCTCTCGAGACAAAAGGAATGCAGGTAGTGGCGAATCAGGGATTGATTCGCACGTTTATCGCGCCGAGTTCCCGGCTGCCCTGCGCACGGAGCTGTCGTACCTGATCTGCAGGCCACTGGAAGGTGACTTCCAGCAGCTCGCGCCCGCCGACTTCACGTGCCGCTTCTACAATCAACCGGTACTCACCCGGCGGCAGGTCCAGCAATGCCGGATGTCCGGCGGTGAAAGTCAGCGTGTGTTCGCCCGGTGCGCGGGTGGCTCCGCTCACCCCGTCAGCGGGCATCTGCAGTTCCCGTCCCAGACGCCGCCACCACTGACGCAGATCCTTGAGCCACTCGGTGCCTTCATTGTTTTTCAGGTTCACGTCGTACCACACGGCCAGGTTCTGCAGCCGGCTTCGGTCCGGGCTTTCCAGCCACACGGCAAGGTAGGGCTGGTGATATTCGGCGACGTGCAGCCGCGGAATCTGCACGGTGACTTCCAGCTGGGCGACGCCTGCCGGCGCGGCCGTGGCGGCGCTGCACAGCGCCAGGGGTATCAGCTTGTTCATGGGAGACCTCATGGCGGGCAATTCAGTGAATAAAAAGCAGAGCGAGCAGCAGCGGCAGCAGCAGGCCGAAACCCACGGTGGGCCAGGTGGATGGACGCTGACTGGCATGGAGTTTGAGCAGCAACAGGCCGGTGATGCTGAAAACAAGGCAGGCCACTGCGAGTACATCAAGGAAGATCGTCCATGCCAGCCCGGTGTTGCGACCTTTGTGCAGGTCGTTCAGATAGGCAATCCAGCCGCGATCGGTGTCTTCGTGGCGCACTGCGCCGGTTTGAAGGTCAACGCTGAGCCAGGCGTCACCGCCGGGCCGGGGCAGCGCCAGATAGACTTCGTCGGCAGACCACTCCGCGGGACGAGTGCCGGTTTTCACCGATAGCTGCTCGGCCAGCCACGTGCGCAAGTCCGGTGGCAGCGGGGCGCTGTTGTTGTCAGGTGTCGGGAGCCGCGTCAGCAAGTCATGTGGCAGCTGCCTATCCTGGGTGACGACGCTGGGCGTGGCGGGAATGTGTGCGGCGTGATTGAGCGTGATGCCGGTGAAACTCAGCAGCACCATGCCTGTCAGGCACAATGCAGCGCTAACCCAGTGCCACAGGTGCAGCGTCTTCAACCAGTATGCGCGGCGTCCGGAACTAGCCATAGGGTCGACAGCGGTCTGCCCTGCGATTGCGTGCCGCAGGGGCGGATGCGAGGAACCTGCGCAATGTGCGGCGATGGATCAACGGAACTTCATCAGTGCAGTCAGTGAAATCGAGCGTCTCGCGTCGGCAGGGTCAACATGGCAGGGACTCCCGTAAGCATATGGAGAGGTAGTGACAGCGCGGCGCGACTTTAAGTGAGAACCATTATCATTTGCAAGCTGTCACGGGCTGGCGTATCTTTGCGCCCGTATGTACACGCGGAATGCCTATATCGACGGTGTACGCGATCCGCGCCGGGTCGCGGCCATGCTCTTGGTCGCCCTGGCCCATGTGGGCGTGGTGTACGCGCTGGTCAACTGGGGGCTGAAGGCCGAGCGTCCGCCCGTTCAGGCACCGATGCATGTGGGCCTGATCGCCGAAGAACAGGTGGTGGCCGAAGTGAAGCGTCCGCCGCAACCGGAAATCACCGTGCCACCGGTATATGTCGAGCCACCGCAGATCGATATTCCCTTGTTTGCCGAGTCGCCGCGCTCGATTGCGGTGACCTCCCGCAAGCCGCCGCAAGCAGCGGATCCCACTCCCGCTGCCAAATCCTCCGCGCCGAAACTGGTGTCCACGGTGGAGTACCTCGAACCACTGCGCCCGAGGTATCCACCGACTTCGCGGCGTCTGCGCGAAGAAGGGCTGGTGGTGCTGCTGGTGCTGGTCGATGAGCGCGGGACGGCAAGTCGCATTGAAGTACGTGATTCCAGCGGCCACAGTCGCCTGGACCGGGCGGCGCGGGAGGCAGTGGAGTGCGCGCGTTTCAAGCCGTATCGTGAGGGCGGTGTCGCCCAGGCTGCCCTGGTGCTGATTCCCGTCGAATTTTCCCTGAATTCGCGCATCGCGCGGCGCTGATTCCGGCCGCCCCGACAAGCAACCGCAACCAAAGCGACCTTCACGGCTGATATCATCCCCGGCTCCCCTGAGTCGAGCGAAGGATCAACGTGCGCGTTTTCAACTTCTCACCTGGACCGGCGGCCTTGCCGCTGGAAGTGTTGCAACAGGCCCGCGAGGAGCTGCCCGACTGGCAAGGTCTGGGCATGTCCGTCATGGAAGTCAGCCATCGCGGCAAGGCTTTTCTCGAGGTGGCAGCGCGGGCCGAGGCGGATCTGCGCGAGCTTCTTGCCATTCCAGCCGGTTACAAGGTGCTTTTCCTGCAGGGTGGTGCGGCCGCGCAGTTTGCGGCTGTGCCAATGAACCTGGCCGCGGCGCAGGCCGAGGTCGATTACATCAACACCGGTGCATGGTCAAAGAAGGCAATCAAGGAAGCGGCGCGCTTCTGCAAGGTGAATGTTGTTGCCGATGAGGCTGCCAGCGCGTATACCACCGTCCCCGCAGCCGAAGCGCTGCGGCTCACGCCTGGCGCCGCATATCTGCACTACACGCCTAACGAGACCATCGGCGGAGTGGAATTTCCCTATGTGCCCGACAGCGGTGACACGCCGCTGGTGGCGGACATGTCCTCAACCATTCTCTCGCGGCCTGTCGACATCAGCCGCTTCGCGCTCATATACGCAGGTGCACAGAAAAACATCGGCCCATCGGGCCTGTGTATCGTGATTGTGCGCGAGGATCTCATTGGCAAGGCGCGTGCAGGCACTCCATCGGTGTGGGACTACAAGGCCATGGCCGATGAGGGCTCCATGCTCAACACGCCGCCCACCTTCGGTTGGTACATTGCTGGGCTGGTATTTCAGTGGCTGAAGCGTCAGGGCGGCCTGCAGGCTGTCGCCGCAGTGAATCGAGCCAAGGCCGAGAAGCTCTACGCCGCTATCGACAGCTCGGGTTATTACAGCAACCCGGTGGCGCGAAATTGCCGTTCGTGGATGAATGTGCCTTTTACGCTGGCCAATCCCGAGCTCGACAAGAAATTCCTGGCGCAGGCGCAGGAAGCAGGGCTCGCCAATCTGAAGGGTCACCGTTCCGTCGGCGGCATGCGCGCGAGCATCTACAATGCCATGCCCATGGCGGGCGTGGATGCACTGGTGCAGTTCATGCACGAATTCCAACAACAAAATGGATGAAGGATGATCTACAAGATACTTACCCTGAACAACATTTCTCCACGCGGTCTTGAGCGGCTGCCCCGCGAGCGCTATACCGTCGCCGCGGATATGGCGCTGCTGGAAAACAGCCCCGATGCAGTGCTGGTGCGCTCGGCGGACATGCACGCCATGCAGATACCAGACAGCGTGAAGGCCGTGGGCCGTGCTGGCGCGGGCGTCAACAATATTCCCGTGGCCGCGCTCAGCAAGCGTGGTGTGCCGGTATTCAATGCGCCGGGCGCCAATGCCAACGCTGTCAAGGAGCTGGTGTTGGCGGGCATGTTTCTGGCTGCACGCAATCTGTGTCAGGCCTGGAATTACGTTCACGACCTTCAAGGCGATGATGCGTCCATCGCCGCGGCGGTTGAGAAGGGCAAGAAGAAGTTTGTCGGTTTCGAGCTGCCCGGCCGCACGCTAGGTGTCGTGGGTCTCGGTGCCATCGGCGTGGAGGTGGCTAATGCGGCGCTCGGTTTGCATATGAAGGCGCTGGGTTACGATCCGCAGATCACCGTGCAGCGCGCCTGGCAGTTGTCCTCCGGCGTCGAGCAGGCCCGGAGCTTGGAGGACCTGTTTTCCCGTGCGGACATGATCACCTTGCATGTGCCGCTCAACGACGCCACGCGTGGCCTGGTGAATTCCGCGCGCATCGCCCTGCTGCCCAAGGGTGCAGTGGTCCTCAATTTCTCCCGCGGAGGCATCGTGGATGAGGCGGCAGTGGTCGCCGCGCTCGATAGTGGGCATCTGCATGCCTACGTGTGCGACTTTCCCACCGACCATATCCGGCGCCACCCGCGTGTGGTGGCATTGCCGCACCTGGGTGCCTCCACCGGTGAAGCCGAGGAGAACTGCGCCGTCATGGTGACCGACACCGTGCGCGAATACCTGGAAAACGGCAATGTGCGCCACGCGGTGAATTTCCCCGATGCCCTGCTGCCGCGTACGGCCGATGAGCATCGCCTGGCGATCGCCAACAGTAATGTGCCGAATATGGTGGGCCAGATCTCCACCTGTCTGGCCAGCGCCAATCTCAATATTGAGGATCTGCTCAACAAGTCCCGCGGTGAAGTGGCCTATACGCTGATTGATACCGACGCGCCCATTCCACCGTCAGTACGGGACAAGATCGGCTCCATCGCCGGCGTACTCTCGGCCCGCATCATATGAGTCGACGTAAATCCACCACACCCACCCGGCGCAAGCCAGCCGGGAAACGAAGTGGCAAGCCCGCACGGAATACGGTGGGCAAGCCGGTGCGCAGGCCGCTGGTGCTGGCGGATGTGCGTCGTCAGATCGACTCCATCGATGAGCAGCTGCATGCGTTGATCAATGAACGCGCGCGACTGGCGCAGGACGTAGGCATATCCAAACACCGCGAAGGCCATACGGTGGATTTCTACCGTCCGGAGCGCGAAGCGCAGGTACTGCGTCGCGCCCTGGAGCGCAATCGCGGCCCGCTGCGCGATGAAGAGGTCGTGCGTCTGTTCCGCGAGGTGATGTCCGCCTGCCTGGCGCAGCAGGAGCCGCTGAAGGTCGGGTTTCTGGGGCCGGAAGGCACCTTCACCCAGTCGGCGGTGCTCAAGCACTTTGGGCATTCGGTGCGCGCCCTGCCGCTGCACACCATTGATGAAGTGTTCCATGAGGTCGAGGCAGGGGCTGCGGATTTCGGCGTGGTACCCATTGAGAACTCCACCGAGGGGACGGTCAACAATACGCTGGACATGTTCATCACCTCGCCGCTGAAGATCTGTGGTGAGATCGAGCTGCGCATCAATCAGCACCTGATGGGCAACATGCAGGACCTGAAACAGGTTGTGCGCATCTGTTCGCACCAGCAGTCCCTGGCGCAATGCCGCGCCTGGCTGGAGGAGCATCTTCCCGGAGTGGAAAGGGTGGCGGTATCGAGCAATGCCGAGGGTGCCCGCCGCGCGCGCGATGAGAAAGGCACCGCAGCCATTGCCGGGCAGACGGCTGCTGAAGTGTACGGTTTGCATATGCTGGTCAGTGACATTGAGGACCGGCCGGACAACACCACGCGCTTCCTGGTAGTGGGCCCCAAACTGTTCGAACCCAGCGGCAAAGACCGTACTACGCTCTTGGTCTCCGGCGGTCGTACCGAGGCGCCGGGTGCGCTGTTCCGGCTGCTCGGGCCTTTCGCCAAACACGGCGTGAATCTCACGCGCATAGAGTCGCGTCCCTCGCGGCGGCGCAAGTGGGACTATGTCTTCTTCCTCGACGCCGAGGGCCATGCTGCCGATCCGGGGTTGTCGCAGGCGCTGAAGGATCTGAAGGCGCAGGCGTCGCTGTTCCGTGTCCTGGGGTCTTATCCGCAGGCTGTGTTGTAGATGCAGTTGGGCTGCTGCGGGAACCCCGGGCGACGGTGATGGTCTGCTGCGACTTCCATTACGACATTACGGGCCGGGCAATGCCAAACCATAGAGGCGGGATGTATTCAATGTTTTCCATAAAATTGATGAAAAGTCTGTTGCTGACGGTGCTGCTTGGCTCCGCGGTGGCAGTTCTGGCGCAGCAATCCGGACCAGAGTCGTCGACCACGCCGCCGACGCAGCAGGCTGATGCGCAGAACGGTGCGGTGGTGCCGCGGCCACTCACTGCGAACGATGCGCTCAAATGGAAACGCCTGGCTGGCGTGACACGGTCGGCTGACGGTGGCTGGGTGGCCTACCAGTTCAGTCCCATTGAGGGTGACAGTGAACTGATTGTCCGTTCGCTGCAGGGGGAAAAGGAATACCGTTACCCGGTAGGGGAAACCGGAAACGCCGGCGCGACGTTCTCTCATGACGGCGCCTGGGTGGTCTTCGCCACCTATCCGAAGCACGCTGAAGCCGAGAAGCTGAAGAAAGCCAAGAAAGGCGTGCAGGCGGGCGCCACGTTGGTCAACCTGGCCAGCGGCGAAAAATATGAGTACCCCAAGGTAAGAAGATTCACATTCTCCGGTGAGTCATCCGTCGCCCTGGCGTTGCATCGTCACGGTAGCAACGGTGCGGCACAGGCGCCGCCTGGCGGCGGCAACGGTTCCAAGGGCAGGCCAGCTCCGAAAGGCAGCGACCTGATCGTGCGCAACCTTGCCTCGGGCAAGGAGTTGACCATCGGCGGCGTGAGTGAATTTTCCTTCGATAAGCCAGGCCGCTGGCTGGCCTGGACCGTGACTACGGATGATCAGGTCGGCAGCGGTGTAGTGCTGCGCAACCTTGCCAGCGGCGTGGTAACCACGCTCGACAGTGACAAGGCGCGCTATGAACGTCTGTCATGGAGCGAGGAGGGCGACGCATTGGCGGTACTCAAAGGGGTTGAGGACAAGGCCTTCGAGGAGCCACTGTATTCGGTGATGGGCCTGGCGAATCTCGCCGCATCCAGGCCCGCTCTGCACCTCGCGCAGTACGATCCCGGCAAGGACGAAGCCTTTCCGGACGGAATGCGCATCAGCCCCAATCGCGCACCAAGCTGGAGCGGCGATCGCAAGGCGCTGCTGTTCGGCATCGACGAAGCCAAGAAGAAGGACAGACAGGAGAAGGATTCGAAGGACGAGGAGGCAGCGGAGGAGAAGAAAGATGATGGAGAGACGCCGCCGGAGTCTGCAGCCGGGAGCGCCGAAGAAAAAGATGTAAAACCGGCACAGCCAGCGGCTGGCCGGAAAAAACCCGATGAGGAGAAACCAGACCTGGTGATCTGGCACTGGAAGGATGATCGGCTGCAGAGCGAGCAACAGGTGCAGCAGGGTCGCGACCGCAATCTCAGCTTCCTGGCCGTCTGGCATGTCGCCGAGGACAGATTTGTCCGGCTGGCCGACGAGGATCTGCGCGACGTTTCGCCACCGGAGAAGGGTCGCTGGGCTGTGGGCACGCAGTCTGAGCCCTATCTGCTGACCGGTTCGCTGGAGGGCAGGCGCTACCAGGACGTGTATATGGTCGACATCATGGACGGGCAGCGTCAGCTTGTTGGTAAGCGCATGCGCTGGGTGTCCGGACAATCGCCCGACGGCAGCAAGCTCCTGTATTTTACCGATGGTCACTACCATGTCTTCGATGCCATGACAGGCCGTTCGACGAATATCACCCGTGACGTGCCGGTTTCTTTCATCAATGTGGAAGACGACCATAACGTCATTGATCCACCGGCTCCTGCCGCGGGCTGGACGGCTGACAGCCGGGCCGTGCTGCTGAGCGACCTGTGGGATGTCTGGCGCGTTGGTGTCGATGGTCGTGGCGCGGTGAATCTCACCGGCAATGGCCGTGAGGCGCAGATTCGCTACCGCCGCTATCCGCTTGATCGCACTGAGAAGGGGGCGGATTTCAGTAAACCGCAGTATTTCACCATGTTGGGCGAGTGGACCAAGAAGGGCGGCGTGGCCCGCTTGATGCCTCGCCGGAGCAGGCTTGAGGTGCTGCTCTGGGACGATGCTGCCTATGGGCAACTGATGAAGGCGGAGAACGCGTCTACCTTGCTCTATACGCGCGCTACACCCACCACATATCCTGATTTGTACGTGGCTGATGCGGACCTGTCCGGTGCACGCAGGCTAAGTGACGGACAGGCACAGCTGGATGCGTACACCTGGTCAGCCGGAGCACGCCTTATCGATTTCGAAAGTGACTCGCCGCGACCGGAGCTGAAAGGCAAGAAGCTGCAGGCGAGCCTGTTGCTGCCCGCGGGGTACGAGCCCGGGCGCAGCTATCCGACCATCGTCTATATCTATGAGCATCTCAGTGACGGCATGAACCGCTTTGCACATCCGGATGTACGCGGCTTCAACGCCGCGCTGTACACCAGCAATGGTTATGCGGTGCTGATGCCCGATATCAGCTACGCGATCAATGATCCGGGCATGTCTGCGGTGTGGTGTGTGCTGCCGGCACTGCGCGCGGCAGCTGCCACCGGTATTGTTGACGCACAGCGGGTGGGTCTGCACGGCCACTCCTGGGGTGGCTACCAGACCGCGTTTCTTGTCACCCAGACCGATGCTTTCAAGGCGGCCATTGCGGGTGCGCCGCTGACAAACATGGTGAGCATGTACAGCCTGGTCTACAAGAACAGCGGCAGCGGCAATATGGCCATCTTTGAAAGTAGTCAGGGCCGCTTCAGCGGTGGCTATTGGGACCACTGGGATGCCTATGTACGCAATTCCCCGATAACCCATGCGCAGGATGTCAACACACCGCTGATCATCCTGCACAATGATCGCGACGGCGCGGTGGATTTCACCCAGGGCGTGGAGTACTACAACACCCTCAGGCGTCTGGGAAAACCGGTGGTCATGCTAGAGTACGTGGGTGAAAATCACGGGCTGGCGAAGCCGGCCAACAAGTTCGACTACACCATCCGCATGCAGGAATACTTCGATCACTACCTGAAGGGCGCAAGTGCGCCGGACTGGTGGACCGAGGGCGTGCGGCGGCTCGATATGGAAGAGCACCTGAAGGCGCGTCTGCCCTCTGCACTGGAAACGCAGCAGGCACCGGCTGGGAAGCCGGCGGCACAGTAGCGCGACATTGCATTGCCCATGACTGAAAAATTCATCGATCTGACTGCACCGGCCGTGCGCGGCCTGCATCCGTATGTACCCGGCAAACCCGTTTCGGAACTGGAGCGCGAGTACGGCGTCAAGGACATCGTCAAACTCGCGTCGAACGAAAATCCGCTCGGGCCCGGGTCACGCGCACGTGCCGCGCTGCAGGCCGGTATTGCCGATGCAGGGTATTACCCCGATGGTGGTGGCTTTGCGCTCAAGAACCGGCTGGCACGTCTGCATGGGGTAGGTACGGAATGCATCACGCTGGGCAATGGCTCCAATGATGTGCTGGTGCTGCTGGCTGAGGCGTTTTTGACCCCGGATACCGAGGCGGTGTATTCGCAGTATGGCTTCGCGGTTTACCCCATCGCGGTGCAGGCGACGGGTGCGAAGGCCTGCGTGGCACCGGCCTTGCCCGCAACCGATGCCATGCCGCTCGGGCATGATCTGCAGGCCATGACGGGTTTGGTGAGCGCGCGGACGCGCCTGATATTCGTAGCCAATCCCAATAATCCCACCGGTACATGGCTGGATGGCACAAGCCTCAGACGGTTCATTGCCGCTGTGCCGCCGAGCACGCTGGTGGTCCTCGATGAGGCCTACTTTGATTATTCGCGCGGAGTGGATTGTCCCGACGCATCTGCCTGGCTGGGAGAGTTTCCCAATCTCGTCGTTGTGCGCACGTTCTCCAAAGCCTACGGTCTTGCCGGACTGCGGGTGGGCTATGCGCTTTCGCATCCGCAAGTGGCAGAGATACTCAACCGGCTGCGTCAGCCGTTCAACGTGAATTCCCTGGCGCTGGCCGCTGCCGAAGCTGCCCTGGATGACAAGGCCCATCTGCAGGAGACCGTGCGACTGAACGATGATGGTTTACGGCAGCTCGAGCAGGGGATGCGCCAACTGGAATTGCAGGTGGTGCCCTCGGCGGGCAATTTCCTGCTGGTTGACCTGGGTCGTCCGGCCGGTCCCGTTAACGAAAGTCTGCTGCGACAGGCCGTTATCGCGCGCCCGGTTGGCAACTACGGGTTGCCCAACCACCTGCGGGTGAGCACCGGCACTGCGGCGCAGAACACACGCTTCCTCTCCGCCCTGGCAGCCGCACTCAAGCAGTAGTTCCCATTCCCATTCCCATGAGCATACCCGGTTACCGCGTGCAGCCCGTACAGGCGGTGCGCGGAACGCTCGCCGTTCCCGGCGACAAGTCCATCTCTCATCGTGCACTGATGCTGGCCGGCATTGCCGAAGGTCGCACAGAGGTGTCCGGCTTCCTGGAAGGAGAGGATTGTCTGGCCACGCTGGACGCATTGCAGGTGCTGGGTGTGCGCATTCAGCGACCCGCTGCAGGTCGCGTCACGATCCAGGGCGCAGGGCTGCAGGGTCTGCGTCCTCCCGCTGCGGCCCTGCAGATGGGTAATTCGGGTACGGCCATGCGTTTGTTTACCGGACTACTGGCCGGGCAGTCGTTCCAGTCGGAACTGGTGGGAGATGCCTCGCTGATGCAGCGGCCGATGGAGCGGGTGGCGCTGCCGCTGCGGCAGATGGGTGCCCGCGTGGACACCATCGCAGGTCGTCCGCCCGTACGGGTGGGTGGAGGAGGGCGATTGCAGTCCGTGCGCTACGAGCTGCCTGTTGCCAGCGCTCAGGTCAAATCCGCGGTGCTGTTGGCTGGCCTGTATGCGCAAGGCCTTACCGCTGTGACCGAGCCGGCCGTCACCCGGGATCACACCGAGCGCATGCTGCGCAGTTTCGGTGTAGAGGTCAGTGTCGAGGGGCGCACCACGTCGCTGACCGGACCGGCGAGACTGTCGGCCACGGATATCGCCGTGCCGGGTGATTTTTCGTCCGCAGCATTCTTCATCGTGGCCGGCTGCATTGCAGCCAGCGGAACGATGGTTCTTCGCAATGTGGGCATCAACCCGACGCGGACTGGCCTGTTGGACATCCTGCGGCTGATGGGGGCCCGTATCCGCCTGGTTGATCAGCGGATGAGCGGTGCGGAACCGGTGGCCGACCTGCACGTGGAGCGCGCGGTCCTGCGCGGAGTAGAGGTCCCCCGGCATCTGGTTCCCCTTGCCATCGATGAATTTCCGGCATTGTTCGTGGCCGCGGCCTGCGCGCAGGGCACCACCCGGGTTACAGGCGCGGCGGACTTGCGGGTGAAGGAAAGCGACCGCATAGCCGCAATGGCCAGGGGGCTGCAGGCCCTGGGCGTTTCGGTGGACGTCCTGTCTGACGGACTGGTGGTGCAGGGCGGAGAAATCGGCGGGGGGACAGTCGACAGCTGCGGCGATCATCGCATCGCGATGGCATTCGCCATGGCCAGCGTGCGGGCCAGCGCTGCCATCGAAATTGCCGACGTGGCCAATGTGGCAACCTCTTTTCCTGGATTCGTGGAGCTGGCGAGACAGGCCGGCCTTGGAGTCAGTCCGGCATGAGCGTACCGGTCATCACCATCGATGGCCCCAGCGGCTCGGGCAAGGGCACGGTGTCCCGCCGGGTGGCTGACTCGCTGGGGTGGCACCTGCTCGACAGCGGGGCCCTCTATCGTCTGGTTGCGCTGGCCGCCGGCCAGGGCGGCGTGGATCTCGCCGATGAAGCGGCGTTGGCGCGGGTGGCCCGGGATATGCGTGTGAAATTTGCCACAGATGGCAGTGGCGGCGAGCAGGTGCTGCTGGAGGGCAGCGACGTGACTGCGCAACTGCGCAGTGAAAAAGCGGGTAATGCCGCCTCCCGGGTTGCCGCTGTGCCTGCAGTTCGCCAGGCCCTGCTCGAGCGCCAGCAGCAGTTCGCCGAACCGCCCGGGCTGGTAGCGGACGGGCGGGATATGGGCACCGTGATCTTCCGCAGGGCGCAACTGAAGATTTTCCTCACGGCAGCCCCGGAGGAGAGGGCCCTGCGACGCTATAAGCAGTTGAAGGACAAGGGTCTTGATGTTAGCCTTGCCGCCCTTTCGCGGGAGGTCGCCGAGCGCGATGCACGTGACGCAGGCCGCAAGGTCGCGCCGCTCGCAGCCGCCGGGGATGCGATCATACTGGACTCAACCGGAATCGATGCCGAAGAGGTCGTCTGTCGCATACTGCGTCTGGCGCGAGAACGCTTTGGTGGTCCGGAAGAAACGACAAAGATTGACGACAAGGTTTGATGACAAAGACTGATGGCAAAGGCCGATGTAATAGGCCGATGACTCTGTAACCGAGGATCTATGACCGAAAGTTTTGCCCAAATGTTCGAACAAAGCCTGGCCAGCCAGCGGATCCGGCCCGGCACGATTCTGATGGGACAGGTAGTTGACGTTGGCGATGATTTCGTCGTCGTCAATGTAGGCCTGAAGTCCGAATCGATCATCCCCATCGAACAATTCCGCTCCGAGGCCGGCGAGATCGAGGTCAAGCCCGGTGATGAGGTCGAGGTAGCCCTGGATGCCGTCGAGGACGGCTCCGGTGAGACTCGACTCTCGCGCGAAAAAGCCAAGCGCGCGCGTACCTGGACGCGGCTGGAGAAGGCCTTCGAGGCCGGTGAAATCGTCTCCGGCGCCATCAGCGGCCGGGTCAAGGGCGGATTCACGGTGGATGTGGAAAACGTTCGCGCCTTCCTGCCTGGTTCCCTGGTGGATGTGCGCCCGGTGCGCGATCCGTCCTACCTGGAAGGCAAGACGCTGGAATTCAAGGTCATCAAGCTCGATCAGAAACGCAACAACGTCGTGGTTTCGCGCCGCGCGGTGGTCGAACAGGAATACAGCGCCGAACGCAGCGCACTGCTTGATACCCTGCAGGAAGGTGCAGCCATCAAAGGTACCGTCAAAAATCTCACCGACTACGGCGCCTTCGTGGACCTGGGCGGCATTGACGGCCTGCTGCATATCACCGACATGGCCTGGAAGCGGGTCAAGCACCCCTCGGAGGTGGTTCAGGTCGGCGAAGAGATCGAGGTCCGCATCCTCAAGTTCGATCGTGAGCGCACCCGCGTCTCGCTCGGCCTCAAGCAGCTCGGCGCCGATCCCTGGCAGAACATCGCCCGGCGCTATCCGCCCAAGACGCGGCTGTTCGGCAAGATCACCAACATTGCCGACTACGGCTGTTTTGTAGAGATCGAGGAAGGCGTGGAAGGCCTGGTGCACGTCTCGGAAATGGACTGGACCAACAAGAACGTCAACCCCGCCAAGCTGGTGCATATCGGCCAGGAAGTGGAGGTCATGGTCCTGGATATCGACGAGGAGCGCCGACGCATCTCGCTGGGCCTGAAACAGTGCCAGATCAATCCCTGGGAGGAATTTGGCCAGGACCACAACCGCAACGACAAGGTGCAGGGCCAGATCAAGTCCATCACCGATTTCGGTATTTTCATCGGCCTGCCAGGCGGCATCGACGGACTGGTGCATCTGTCGGACATCTCCTGGGAGGTGCCGGGTGAAGAGGCAGTGCGCAACTACCAGAAGGGCCAGCAGATCGAGGCGGTCATTATCTCCATCGATCCGGAGCGTGAGCGCATCTCGCTGGGCATCAAGCAGTTGGCTCAGGATCCGTTCTCCAACTACCTGATGGCCCACCCCAAGGGCACCATCGTCAAGGGCGTGGTGAAGGAAGTGGACGCCAAGGGTGCGGTCATTGATCTCGGCGACGGCATCGAAGGGCATCTGCGGGCATCGGAGCTGGCGCGCGATCGCGTCGAAGATGCACGTGCAGTGCTGAAAGTCGGTGAGGAAGTGGAGGCGAAATTCATCGGCATGGACCGCAAGGGCCGCGCCATCTCGCTGTCCATCAAGGCCAAGGAGGCGCACGAGGAGGCCGAGGCGGTGCAGAGTTACAGCACGGACACGGACAGTTCCTCCGGCACCAGCCTGGGTGATCTGTTGAAGGAGCAAATCGGCGGGCAGGACTAAGGCTCACCGGCGCTCGGGCTCCATGCACAGGCTTCGCTCATGACCAAATCGGAACTGATCGAAATCATCACGGCCAAGCAGAAGCATCTGCCCGCGAAGGACGTGGAGCTGGCGCTGAAGCAGATTCTCGAAATCATGAGCGACGCGCTGGCCGTGGGCGAGCGCATTGAGATACGCGGCTTTGGCAGCTTCTCGCTGCACTTCCGCCCGCCCCGCCAGGGGCGCAATCCCAAGACTGGCGAAGCCGTGGCACTGGCGGGCAAGTACGTGCCGCATTTCAAGCCAGGCAAGGACCTGCGCGAACGCGTCAATGAAGGTGCGGACAAGCCTATCCACGATTGAGTCTTCTGACCCGGTTTCCACCTCCTGGATATCGGGACTCCTTGCAGAGGGGTGAACGCGCAGTTTATTGCCCTTCAAATCTCGTTCCTCCTGATCGATAGTGTCCTCCGCGCGGCGATCGCTGCCGCCGCAGGAATCGATCTTCAATTCATGTTTCTCAAGGAGGACTACCAATGAAAATTCTTCACACGCTCAGACATGCGGTCATGGCCCTTGCCCTACTGCCGGCGCTGGCATTCGCCGGTCCGGTAGACATCAACAGCGCCGACGCCAGGACACTGGCAAAGGAGCTGCAGGGCGTGGGGCTTGCCCGTGCACAGGCCATTGTCGAGTACCGGGAGAAAAACGGCGCCTTCAAGCGGGCCGAGGACCTGGCGCAGGTCAAGGGTATCGGCATGAAGGTGATTGAGCACAATCGCGAGAACATCAAGCTCGGTGGCAAGGCTGCCGCCAGAGCCACTGCTGATTGACTGTTATCCTGAAAAATTCCCAGGGTCGTTTCAGATCCTGTCTGGGCGCGTTTTCATGACCTGAATCGCGCCCTTTTTGCTGCTCCTCGTTATCATTGGGCATCGGACAACCCGTAGCCGCCCAGATTCCCGAGGATCCCGATGTCAAGCTTTACGCCGATCAATACCGCCGTATTTCCCGTTGCCGGGCGTGGCACGCGCTTTCTGCCGGCCACCAAGGCCTCGCCGAAGGAGATGCTGCCCATCGTCGACAAGCCCCTCATCCAGTACGCTGTCGAGGAAGCCTTGGCGGCCGGAGCGCGCAATCTGGTGTTCATCACCGGCAGTTCCAAGCGGGCTATCGAGGATCACTTCGATTCCGATCCGGAGCTGGAGGCGGCCCTGGAATCGCAGGGTAAACACAAATTGCTCGAGTCGTTGCGCGGCATTCTACCGTCGTGGGCCAGCTGTATCTTCATCCGCCAGCCCGCGCCACTGGGGCTCGGCCACGCGGTGCTGTGCGCGCGGCCGGTGGTAGGCCAGGAACCGTTCTTCGTGCATCTGGCGGACGACCTCATTGATGCGCAGACGCCTTGCCTGAAGCAGATGATTGATGTCTATCGCACGAACCAGGCGAGCGTGCTCGGCGTTCAGTCAGTGCCGCGCGAGGAAACCAATCGCTACGGCATCGTTGCCACGACCGAAGAGGACGGGCGGCTATGCCGGGTGACCAGCATGGTGGAAAAGCCAGATCCGAAGGATGCTCCGTCCACGCTGGCCGTAGTCGGCCGATATGTACTCACCCCCGCGATCTTCGACAAGCTGCGGCAAACCCAGCGCGGCGCCGGTGGTGAGATTCAGCTGACCGACGGCATCGCCGCATTGCTCGCCGACGAAGAGGTGTATGCGTACCGCTTCGAGGGCAAGCGCTACGACTGCGGTAGCAAGCTCGGCTATCTGCAGGCCACCGTGGAGTACGCGCTGAATCACTCTGCGCTGCGCGATGAGTTCGGGCAGTATCTGACTGAACTGATGCGCCTGCGGCAGGAGTGATGCAAGAGGAATACTGGCTGGCGCGGCTGGGATCGAACCAGCGCCCTGCTGATTAACAAGAATGGCATTTTTGACATGTCAACTCGCTGCTACGCGCTAGGATGGATCGCAAGTTATTGATTGTAAGAAGAGTAATTGTTCAGCGTGTTGAGGTAGAATGTGCCGCGATGCGTGCCGTGGAGTAAGTCACTGCACGGAATTTGCATGGAGTGTCTCAAGGGAGAACAAGAAATGGCGAAGCCGGATCGCGCAACTACGCTGCGGGAGCTTTGTGAGAGTGTCACCGAAAAGCCGATCGAGCAGCTTGTATCCCACCCCGACTGGGGAAGAGTGAATTTCGAAGGCGCTGGAGAAGACCTGAAGACAATCTTCGGAATAGCCAACCAGCTCAAGAATCTTCCAGTTGAACTACTCCCGGATGGCGAAATAAACCCCCTCATTCATTGTTTGCAACAGGTTTCGGAGCAAGTTGGCTCTATACGAAAGTTTTCGATTGAGCAAGCGAATCCTACTGGCGTTAGAGACGGGATCGTCACCAACCTAAGAAACCACGCCGAACAGCTATATACCCAATCACAAGCCAGGATACCGTTCCTTGCTGTACAGCGTGGCGATGTCAAGCGGAATGAAGAAGCCTTGGCTCGGGCCGTGACGAAAGCCGATGAACTGAATCATAGTGCGGTAGCTACTGCCAATGAATCAAAGGCGGAGCTGGAAAAAATCATTGCCGCCGCGCGTGAAGCTTCTGCCAGTGTAGGCGTTGCTGTGTTCACAGGGGATTTCAAGAAAACGGCGGATGACCTGGGGATATCGGCCGGTAATTGGCTGAAGCTAACTGCGATATTCGCAGCCATAACTATTCTTACTGCTGGCTTTTTTCCTGTTGTATTTCCAATCACAGAAGCCGGCTTCACGTTGACTGCGATCCAGATCTTCACATCAAAAGTGGTGGTGTTGGGCGCGCTGTTTGCAGCTACCATCTGGATCGGCCGCATGTATAAGGCGACAAAGCACCAAGAGTCAGTTAATCGCCATCGCGAGAATGGGCTGAAGACATTTCAGGCCTTTGTCAAGGCGGCTAGTGACGACCAAACGCGTAATGCTGTGCTCATCGAGACGACCCGTTCAATTTTCTCGATTACAAATACCGGGTACTTGGATGGAGCTGAATCACCGCATGACGGAGGGGCGGTTCAGATACTTGAGTTGATAAAGTCCAGCGCGAAAGAGTAGAGAAAAGCCCCGCGAGGGGCGGGGCTGTGATACGGGCACTGTGCTTAGCTCTGGCCCACTGATGCGCCTGCGGCAGGAGTGATGCAAGAGAAATACTGGCTGGCGCGGCTGGGATCGAACCAGCGACCCGCTGATTAACAGTCAGCCGCTCTACCGCTGAGCTACGCGCCAAGCATGGGAAGGGCCGCGATTTTCCTTGAGGGCGGCGGTTCCGTCAACCGCTGCGGACGGGTAAACGTCAATCTTCAGCTTTCGAGGCATCGCCGCAGCCGCTTCAGGGCTTCTTCCAGCGTTTCCATACTGCAGGCAAATGACAGGCGGACGTGACCCGGTGCGCCGAAACCGGAGCCTGGCACCACGGCGACCCCGCCCTCGTTCAGCAGGAACTCGGTGAAGGCGGTATCGTCAGCCAGACCCCGCGTCTTGATGGCGCCGTCCACCTGTGCAAAGGCGTAGAAAGTACCTGCACCTTTCAGGCAGGACACACCCGGCAGGGTGTTGAGGCCCTCGACGATGAAGTCGTGGCGGGCCTTGTAGTGGCGGTTCATTTCGGTCACGCAGCCCTGATCGCCGGTCAATGCTGACACAGCCGCTTTCTGGCTCATGCTGGCGGCGCTGGTGGTGGCCTGGCCCTGGATGGTGGCCATCGCAGTGATCAAATCCCTGGGGCCGCCACAGTAGCCGATGCGCCAGCCGGTCATCGCGTAGGCCTTGGAGCAGCCGTTGATGGTGACCGTACGGTCGTAGAGTTCGGGCACCGCAGACAACAGGCTGCAGAAAGGCTCATCGGCCCAGTAGATGTGCTCATAGATGTCATCGGTGCCGATCACGATGCGCGGGTGCTCCAGCAGCACCTTGCCCAGTGCCGCCAGCTCCGCGCGGGTGTAGGCCGCGCCGGTGGGGTTGCAGGGGCTGTTGAGCAGCAGCAGTCGGGTCTGCGGTGTGATCGCCGCCTGCAGCTGTGCAGGAGTGATTTTGTATCCTTGGTCGGCGCCGGCGAATACAGTGACCGGTTTGCCGTCGGCGAGCAGCACCATATCCGGGTAGGAGACCCAGTAGGGCGCGGGGATGATGGCCTCATCGCCTGGGTCGAGTATGGCGCTGCAGAGGTTATACAACGTCTGCTTGGCGCCGTTTGAAACCAGAATCTGGTCGCGACGATAATCGATGCCGTTGTCGCGCTTGAACTTCCCGATGATGGCATCTTTCAATTCGGCGATGCCTTCAACGGCGGTGTAGCGGGTAAAGCCGCTGCGGATGGCGGCAATACCGGCCTCGGCGATATGCGCTGGGGTATTGAAATCGGGCTCGCCTGCACCCAGTGCCACAATGTCCTTGCCTTGTGCCTTCAGTTGCGCGGCACGGGCTGTTACGGCCAGGGTAGGGGAGGGCTTCACGCGCTGAACGCGTCTGGACACTGCTACACTCACGGGTCACCACGGGATGGTTTACGGGCAGCGCAAGTTTATCGTTTCTCCCGCGCCTTTTGGCAGTTTTTCAGCATGCACGATGAATCACGTCTCACGCTGCAGGCGCCTTACGAGCCTGCCGGTGATCAGCCCGCCGCCATCGCGCGCCTGATCGACGGGCTGGCAACAGGCCTGTCGCACCAGACCCTTCTCGGGGTGACCGGTTCAGGCAAGACACACGTGGTTGCACGGGTGATTGAAGCCGTGCAGCGCCCCGCGCTGGTGCTGGTGCATAACAAAACCCTGGCGGCGCAGCTCTACGGGGAGTTTCGTGATTTCTTCCCGAACAACGCCGTGGAATATTTCGTTTCCTACTACGACTATTACCAGCCTGAAGCTTACGTGCCCTCTTCTGATACCTATATCGAAAAAGATGCTTCCATCAACGAGCACATTGAGCAGATGCGCCTGTCGGCCACCAAGGCGCTGCTGGAGCGTCGCGATTCGATTATTGTTGCCACGGTATCGGCCATCTATGGCCTGGGGGATCCGCAGGCCTACCTGAGCATGGTGCTGCAATTGTCCCGGGGCGATCGCATCGATCAGCGCCGCATCCTGCACCGTCTGGCCGATATGCAGTACACGCGCAATGATCTGGACCTCAGTCAGGGCACCTACCGGGTGCGTGGTGATGTCATTGACATCTTTCCTGCCGAATCCGGGCGGGAAGCGGTGCGAGTGGAACTGTTCGACGACGAGATCGACGCGCTGAGCTACTTTGATCCGCTGACCGGCGAGGCGCTGCGCAAGGTGCCGCGTCTGACCGTGTTCCCCTCCAGTCACTACGTCACGCCGAAGGAGCGGTTGATCGCCGCCACGGTGCAGATTCGCGAGGAGTTGCGTGAGCGCCTTGAGGTGTTGCGCCAGGCCGGCAAGCTTCTGGAGGCCCAGCGGCTGCAGCAGCGGACCTTGTTCGACATTGAAATGATGAACGAGGTGGGTTACTGCGCCGGTATCGAGAATTACTCGCGTTATCTATCCGGCCGCGAGGCTGGCGAGCCGCCGCCGTGTTTGTTTGACTACCTGCCGGACAACGCGCTGCTGGTCATCGACGAGAGCCACCAGACCATTCCGCAGCTGGGCGCCATGTACAAGGGCGACCGCTCGCGCAAGGAAACACTGGTCGAGTACGGATTTCGTTTGCCGTCTGCGTTGGACAACCGCCCGTTGAGATTCGATGAGTTCGAGAAGATGGCCCCGCAGATGCTGTTCGTGTCGGCCACTCCGGGGCCCTATGAAAAGGCTCATGCCGGGCAGGTGGTGGAGCTGCTGGTACGGCCCACCGGACTTGTTGATCCGGAGGTCGAAGTACGCCCGGCCGGTACGCAGGTTGACGATGTGCTTTCCGAGATCAACGCGCGTGTGCTGCGGCGCGAACGGGTGCTGGTCACCACGCTTACCAAGCGCATGGCCGAGGATCTCACCGAATACCTGCATGATCATGGGGTGAAAGTGCGGTATCTGCATGCGGATGTCGAAACCGTGGAGCGCAGTGAGCTGATCCGCGACCTGCGCCTGGGCAAGTTCGATGTGCTGGTCGGTATCAACCTGCTGCGCGAGGGGCTGGATATGCCCGAGGTGTCGCTGGTGGCGATCCTTGATGCAGACAAGGAGGGGTTTCTGCGCTCGGAGGGCTCGCTTATCCAGACCATGGGGCGTGCCGCGCGCAACGTTCATGGCAAGGCCATTCTTTACGCTGATCGCATCACCAATTCCATGCAGCGGGCCATGGACGAGACCGCCAGGCGGCGGGAAAAACAGGTCGAGTTCAACGCCCGCCATGGCATCACCCCGCGCAGCATCGTCAAGGCGGTGGCGGATGTCATGGAGGGTGCGCGTGCCGAGTCTGCCCGCCCGGCCCGCGGATTGCGTGTGGCCGAGCCGTCGGTCGCATACGGGCGCATGAAGCCCGACCAGGCCGCCCGGCGCATCAAGCAGCTCGAGCAGGACATGCACCGTCTGGCGCGGAACCTGGAATTCGAGGCCGCGGCGCGGGCGCGCGATGAAATCCAGCGCCTCAAACAGCTGGAGCTGGGTCTGCCGCAAACCGGGGCGCAGTAGTTGCTTGCAGCGTCACGGGCGCTTCAGTATCTTTACGAGCCTTTTTGATGACTCCTTTCCAGCAGCAGGCGCGTAGCTCAGCGGTAGAGCACCACGTTGACATCGTGGTGGTCGGTGGTTCGATCCCACTCGCGCCTACCATATTCGCAGGTTTTCCATGCCGGTCGTGACGTTGCCTGACGGCAGCCAGAAGCAGTTTGATAGCCCCGTCACCGTCGATGAAGTTGCGGCCAGCATCGGTGCGGGCCTGAGAAAGGCCGCCCTGGCCGGCAAAGTGGATGGCGAACTCGTTGATACCGGCTTTCTGATTGAACGCGATGCCACCCTCAGTATCGTCACCGAGCGCGATCCGGAGGGTCTGGAGGTCATTCGCCACTCCACCGCGCACCTGCTGGCCCAGGCGGTCAAACAGCTCTTTCCGGAGGCCCAGGTCACCATCGGGCCGGTGATTGCGGATGGTTTTTACTACGACTTCGCCTTTGCCCGTCCCTCCACTCCGGAGGACCTTGCCGCCATCGAGACGCGCATGCGTGAGCTGGTTGCGGCGGATATGCCGGTGTCACGCCGGGTCATGCCCCGCGACGAGGCGGTCGAGTTCTTCCGCTCGCTGGGGGAGGCCTACAAGGCCGAAATCATTCAGAGCATCCCGGCCGGCGAGCAGATCAGCCTGTACGGGCAGGGAGAGTGGGTGGATTTGTGCCGTGGGCCCCATGTGCCCAGCACCGGCAAGCTCAAGGCGTTCAAGCTGATGAAAGTGGCCGGCGCCTACTGGCGCGGCGATTCGCGCAACGAAATGCTGCAGCGGATCTATGGCACCGCCTGGCCCGACAAGAAGCAGCTCGATGCCTACCTGCATCGCCTGGAGGAGGCCGAGAAGCGCGACCATCGGCGCATCGGCCGGGAACTGGACCTGTTTCACTTCCAGGAGGAGGCGCCCGGGGCGGTGTTCTGGCATCCGAAGGGCTGGACGGTATTCCAGTCCCTCATCAGCTATATGCGCGAAAAACAGACCGCGGCTGGCTTCGAGGAGCTGAACACCCCCGAAGTGCTGGATATCGAGCTGTGGCGCCAGTCCGGGCACGCGGAAAAATTTGGCGAAAACATGTTCACCACGAAGACGCCGGATGAGAGGGTCTATGCCCTGAAACCGATGAATTGCCCCGGCCATGTCCAGGTCTTCAGGCAGGGCCTGCGCAGTTACCGGGATCTGCCCCTGCGTTTCGCTGAATTCGGCAAGGTCCACCGTTATGAGCCTTCCGGGGCGCTTCATGGCCTGATGCGGGTGCGTGCCTTTACCCAGGATGATGCCCACGTTTTCTGCACCGAGGAGCAGATAACCGCCGAATCAGTGCAGGTGACCCGGCTGATTCTGGATATTTATCGGGATTTCGGCTTCGAGGACGTGCGTATCAAGTTTTCCGACCGCCCGGCCAGTCGGGTAGGGGACGATGCGGTCTGGGATCGGGCCGAGGCGGCCCTGCAGGAGGCGGCGCGGGCAGCGGGCATCGAATGCGAGCTGAACCCTGGCGAGGGTGCATTTTACGGCCCGAAGCTGGAGTTTGTGCTGCGCGACGCCATCGGCCGCGACTGGCAATGCGGCACCCTGCAGATGGACTTCAATATGCCCGGCCGCCTGGGAGCCACCTATATCGATGAGCACAGCCACAAGCGCACCCCGGTGATGATCCACCGGGCCATGTTCGGCTCCCTGGAGCGCTTTTTCGGCATTCTGATCGAGCACCATGCCGGCCGGCTGCCCCTTTGGCTGGCCCCCGTGCAGGCCGTGGTGGTCACGATTACCGACCGGCAGGACGATTATGCCCGTCGGATAGGGGAATCACTTAAAAATCAGGGTGTTCGGGTTGAAATTGATTTGCGAAACGAGAAGGTGGGCTTTAAAATCCGCGAGCACACCTTACAGCGCGTTCCCTATCTTCTGGTAGCGGGCGATAAGGAAGTTCAAGCCAATACTCTGGCAGTGCGTACGCGGGATGGAAAGGATCTGGGCGTGCACGCTGTGGAGTCCCTCGCGCAGCGGTTGCTACAGGAAATCAGTAGCCGCGGCCGTCATGTTTTGGAGGATTGATTTATCGCGACATCCAAGCGCGTCAAGCGCAACGAAGAGATTTCCTCGCCCCAGCTGCGTGTGATCGACGCCGAAGGCGCACAGGCGGGGGTGATGAGCCGCAGCGAGGCGCTGCAACTGGCCGAGGCGGCAAGCCTGGATCTGGTGGAGGTTTCACCCACAGCGGACCCACCGGTATGCCGAATCATGGATTTCGGCAAGTTCCTTTTTGAGCAGAACAAAAAGGCGCATTCGGCCAAGAGGAAACAAAAACAGATTCAGATCAAGGAAGTGAAATTTCGACCAGGAACCGAGGAGGCTGACTACCAGGTCAAGCTGCGCAACCTCACCCGGTTCCTGATAGAAGGAGACAAGGCCAAGGTAACCCTGAGGTTCCGCGGTCGCGAAATGGCCCATCAGGAAATTGGGCGACGGCTTCTCCAGCGGGTGGTGGCTGATCTCGCCGAAATCGGTGTGATCGAACAACACCCTTCGATGGAGGGTCGGCAGATGGTCATGATGTTCGGGTCAAAGAAAAAATGACCTGAAAGAACTGACCAATAAAAAGTGACATTTGTCCGCCCCTAGCGCAAGCGACCGGGCTATAACTGGAGTTGAAGAGCATGCCTAAGTTGAAAACCAACCGGGGTGCGGCGAAGCGTTTCCGGAAAACCGCGAAGGGCTTCAAACGCGCGCAGTCCCACCGTCGACACATTCTCACCAAGAAACCAAGCAAGCGTAAGCGCCAGCTGCGCAGCGGCATGATGGTCCATGAGAGCGATGTCGGGCGCGTCGAACAGATGCTGCCCAACAGCTGATCGCAATCGGGGCAATTAGCCCGCCTGGAAAATTTCGTACGTTTGGAGAATGAGTCATGGCACGAGTTAAACGCGGCGTCGTCGCTGGCCGCCGTCATAAGAAGGTCCTGAAGAAAGCCAAGGGTTACTATAACGCCCGCCGCAAGGTCTACCGCGCGGCCAGGCAGGCTGTCACCAAGGCCGGGCAGTATGCCTACCGCGATCGGCGACAGAAGAAGCGCGAGTTCCGCGCCCTGTGGATCACCCGCATCAACGCGGCGGCTCGCATCCACGGGATGTCCTATAGCCGACTGATCGACGGCCTGACCAAGGGCGGTCTGCTTATCGACCGCAAGGTGCTCGCCGAACTCGCCGTCCATGATGCGGCGGCCTTCGGAGCGATCGCGGAGAAGGCTAAAGCAGCGTTGTAATGCCCCAATGGAAGGGCAGGACTTGCACACCGTTGTCGAGCAGGCGCTGGCGCAGGTGGCAGCGGCGCCTGATCGCGCCGCACTGGAACACATCCGCGTGCAGCTTCTCGGTAAGTCCGGGGCGGTTACTGCGCAGCTGAAGTCCCTGGGCAAGCTGAGTGCGGCGGAGCGTCCCGCCGCCGGCCAGCGCATCAATGAAGCCAAACGTACGCTCACCGAGGCCATTGAGCGGCGGCGCACGCAATTGCAGCAGACCGAACTGGATTCCGAACTGGCCGCGGGCCGTATTGACGTTACATTGCCAGGCCGCGGGCAGGAACCGGGCGGCCTGCATCCGGTGACCAAGGTGCGCGCGCGCATTGAGGCGCTGTTTCGCCAGGTGGGTTTTCATGTTGTCGAAGGACCAGAGGTGGAGGATGAATTCCACAATTTTGAGGCGCTGAATATTCCGGCCAGCCATCCGGCGCGGGCCATGCATGATACTTTCTATTTCCCGGACGGCCGGCTCCTGCGCACGCACACCTCTCCGGTACAGATTCGCGCCATGCGCGCTACGCCGCCGCCGCTGCGCATCATCGCGCCCGGGCGGGTGTATCGCTGCGACTCGGACATGACTCACACGCCGATGTTTCACCAGGTGGAAGGTCTGGTAATCGACGAGAACATCAGCCTGGCAAACCTGAAAGCCATGTTGCACGGTTTTATGGAGCAGTTTTTCGAGCGCTCGCTGCGAATGCGCCTGCGCGCCTCGTATTTTCCCTTCACCGAGCCGTCGGCTGAAGTGGACATCGAATGCGTATTCTGCAATGGCGCCGGCTGCAGGGTATGCAAACACAGCGGCTGGATTGAAGTCCTGGGTTGCGGCATGGTGCATTCGCATGTACTGCAGGCAGTGGGCATCGATGCCGAGCGCTGGACTGGATATGCCTTCGGCGTGGGGATCGAGCGCCTGGCCATGCTGCGCTATGGCGTGAATGATTTGCGGTTGTTCTTCGAGAATGATCTTCGCTTTCTGCGTCAGTTCCGCACGGGTTGAGCATGAAAGTCCCTTACTCATGGCTGTCTGACTGGATTGATCTGCCCTGGCCGGCGCGCGAGCTCGGCGAGCGGTTGACGCTGGCGGGATTCGAGCTTGAATCGCTTGATGACGAGGCAAACGATCCGGTGCTGAACCTGGCGGTGACGCCCAACCGGGGCGACGCCATGTCCGTGCTGGGTGTTGCACGGGAAATCGGGGCGCTGGCCGGACAGTCAGTGACGCTGCCGACCGCCGAACCGGTGCTGGCGAGCCGGGATGATATTTTCCCCGTTCGCCTTGTCGCGTCAGCTGGCTGTGCCAGTTTCGTCGGGCGAGTTATTAAGGGCATCGACGTCAGTGCTGAATCGCCGCCCTGGCTGCGTGCACGACTGCAACAGTGCGGCATTCGCTCGATAAATCCGGTCGTCGACGTCACCAACTACACCATGCTGGAGCTGGGCACGCCCATGCATGGCTATGACCTGGGGCTGTTGCAGTCGGCAATTGATGTCCGCCTGGCCGCACTCGGTGAGACGCTACGCCTGCTTGACGGGCAGGACATCGAACTCGCAGGCGGTGAGCTTCTTATTGCGGACGCGGGTGGTCCCATTGGCCTTGCAGGGGTGATGGGCGGCGAACGTACGGCTGTCAGCGAACGTACCATCGATGTTTTTTTTGAGCTGGCATACTTTGAGCCGACGGTGGTTGGTGTCTGTGCGCGCCGGCATGGGTTGATCACCGACGCAGCGCAGCGATTCGAGCGTGGCGTTGATTACCGGATGCAGGAGTATGCAATGGAGCGGGCAACGCGTCTGCTCCTCGACATCGCCGGAGGCGAGCCCGGGCCCGTTACGACCAGCACCAGTGTCGGGCAGCTGCCGCACATGGCTGCAGTGAGACTGCGCCGGCGGCAGCTTGATCGTCTCACCGGCGCCGATATTCCCGCAGCCCGGGTGCAGACCATACTGCAGTCCCTCGGTATGGCCGTGCAGGCGACGGAAGAGGGCTGGTCGGTCACCCCCCCCAGTCACCGCTTCGATATTGGCATCGAAGCTGACCTCATCGAGGAGGTGGCACGTATCTTCGGTTACGATGCCATCACTGAGCAGGATGCACGCATTGCACAGACCGTGGAGCCAGTGCCGGAGACACGACTGGAGGCCGTGAGGGCCTTGCAGATCCTGGCTGATCGCGGTTACCAGGAAGCCATCAGTTACAGTTTTGTCGATCCGAAATGGCAGCAGTTGTTGTTCGCTGACGGTGCTCAGCTGCAGTTGAGCAATCCGATTGCCTCCGACATGAGCGCCATGCGAGTGTCATTGTGGCCTGGTTTGTTGACTGCTGTCGGCGACAACCTGCGCCGACAGCAGAAACGCGTGCGACTGGCGGAATTCGGCAGCAAGTTCCTGCTGTCTGCTGAAGCCGGTTTGCGTGAGGTGGCCACGATCGCCGGTGCGGCGGTCGGTGAATTCATGCCACAGCAGTGGGGTGAGGGTGCGCGTGGCATCGATTTCTTCGATATGAAGGCCGATGTGCAGGCGCTGCTGGAGGCCACCGGTTGCGCCGATGAGTTTTCCTTCCGAGCCGAAGTGCTGGATTGTCTGCACCCGGGCCGAAGCGCGCGCATCCTGCGTGGCGAGCAGCCGGTCGGCTGGCTGGGGGAACTGCATCCGCAGAAGGCGAAGGCACTGGATTTGACATATCCGGTGCTGTTGTTCGAGCTGGAAACTGAAGCAGCTTTTGCTGGTATCCCCCCTGTTTTTACGGAAATTTCGAAGTATCCTTCCATTCGGCGTGACATTGCCGTTGTGGTGGATGAGGCGGTGGCGCTGGCTACGGTCAGCAGTGCGGTTCAGACCTCGGCAGGAGGCTTGCTGCGTGAGCTGGTGGTGTTCGATGTATACCGCGGCGCTGGGGTAGATTCAGGGCGAAAAAGCATCGCTTTAGGCTTGATTTTGCAGGAAACTTCCCGCACCCTTACTGACTCGGATGCTGACCGGATCGTGGGCGCAGTCCTTGAAAAGCTGCGGCGTGAGTTCAACGCCTCAATAAGAGACCAATAATCATGGCCCTCACCAAAGCGGAAATGGCGGAAGCGCTCTTCAATCAGCTTGGCCTCAACAAACGCGAGGCGCGTGAGCTGGTGGATCTGTTCTTTGAAGAAGTGCGTACGGCGTTGTCCACCGGCGAGCAGGTGAAGCTTTCCGGCTTCGGCAATTTCGATCTGCGTGATAAAAATCAACGCCCGGGTCGCAATCCAAAAACCGGTGAGGAAATCCCCATCAGCGCCCGGCGGGTTGTCACCTTCCGTCCCGGTCAGAAACTCAAAGCACGCGTCGAGGCCTATGCTGGAACCCAGCAATAACGACGAACTGCCTGCCATTCCCGGCAAGCGCTACTTTACGATTGGTGAGGTCAGCGAGCTGTGCGCGGTCAAGCCGCACGTGCTGCGTTACTGGGAGCAGGAATTCCCGCAGCTCAAGCCGGTCAAGCGCCGCGGCAACCGCCGCTACTACCAGCGTCAGGATGTGATTGTCATTCGTCAGATTCGTGCCCTGCTGTACGAACAGGGCTTTACGATCGGTGGAGCGCGTAACAAGCTGGCAGGCGAGGAGGCGCGCGACGATCACAACATGAGTGCCCAGATCGCCCGCCAGCTTCGCGGTGAACTGGAAGAGATTCTGCGCATCCTGCGCCGCTGAAATCAGCGTGTAACGGTCACTGCGCCCTGAGCAGGCATGACCATTATGTTGGGACCGCCACGGCGGCCGCCACCACCCATGAATCCCCTTATCGCGCCGCCACCGCGAAACATGCCGGACTGGGTTTTCTGCATTTCCTCATACTGCTTGAGCTGATCGGCACTGAGCACGCCTGCCACGCTTTCGCGTACCCGCGTGTTGTAGTCCTGCTGCCATTTTCTCTGCTGCGCCATGTTTTCCTGTGGAGACAGGCTCGTCGACCATATGGGCGCCGGTGTGCTCTTGCGTTCCTGCACCATGGCGGAAAACAACTGCTTTTCCTGGCTGGCGTTCAGCGGGATGTTGGAAGCGGCAAATTGCACGCCCAGCTGTTCAACCTGCGTACGTTCCCCCATGGTCTGGCGGTAATCCTCATACTGCAGATACTTGTCGCCCAGCGTGGCCATCAGTTCCACTTCGTTTTCCCGCTGCAGGTCGGTCAGGGCCTGTCGGTCGCCATTGGATTCCTGGAGTTGTTGCATCTGCTTGATCTGCTGTTCGGCCAGCAGGTCGATCAGCTGGCCGGCCTGATCGGCATTGAGATTCAGCTCGGCCGCCAAGTCCTTGTACATGACACGCAGCCCCATTTTTTGCCGGGCAGCCATTGCCGCACGACCCTCGGGCGTTGACAGCCTGTTGCGGAAAGCGTTGCGGGCGCCGGCGAACATGCCGCGGCGCTCGCGGCCGGATTCACGCTCCGGCGGCTCCTCGGCGCCGCGCGAAGCAGGTGCTTGTGCCAGGGTTTCACCATCGTCAGGTGGGGAAATACTGTCCTCCGACCACCGGTTGGCGGCGAGCAATGCCTGCAGTTGCCGTTCCAGATCCAGACGGCTGGCTTCCAGTGCCTGCAGGTGGGCCTCCTGGTCCAGTCGTAGCGCTGCCTCGGCATCGGCACGACCGCGTGCGGTGTCCAGCTCGGTGTATAGATAGACGCTGGCAGAGCCTAACCCGAGGGTAGCCAGCGCGAAAACAGTCGTCGAAAGGTTCATAGCAGCCCTCCAGCTTCGGCATTTTAGATGCGGCAGCGGTCGGAAAGGTTGCGGGGCGTGAAAAAATGGTCGGGGCGAGAGGATTTGAACCTCCGACCCTCTGCACCCCATGCAGATGCGCTACCAGGCTGCGCTACGCCCCGAACCAGCGGATACTAAGAGATCGGCCGCAAAAAGGGAACTGGCGCGTAATCGGGTTCCAGCTGCGAGTTTCCGGCCGTTCGCCGCGGGTAGGTCGGGGCGCTCATTGGTGGTCGCGGCGCAAGTGGACATTGTTGGTACAATCGATTCGATTGGCTGACATGTTCGTTTGCTTTGGAAGCAAAACATCAATGTTGAGAAGTGGTCGCAGATATTCGAGCTAAGTTTGCAAATATTATGCCTTTGTGGTTAGTATCCGCCCCGCATAGAAGTTTCCCACGACTGTATTTTCAGGACTGAGATGCCGCCGTGGAAGTTTCATCCGTTCGTTGAAGTTTCAACAAGAGAGGACCGGCCATGCCGAGAAAACCGACAAGTCATCGTAGACCCTGGACTGCCAAGGACATGAAAGTTCTCAAGCAGTTCGCCAAGCAGAAAAAGACGCAGCGCGCGGTCGCGCAGGCGCTGGGGCGTACCCCCGCAGCCGTGCAGCAGAAGGCGTTTGCCGAAGGTATTGCGTTCCGTCAGCGCAAGCGCCGTCCGGCCGCCACCCGCCGCAAGAAGAAGTAGCCGGGTCTGCGGTAAGTCAGCGGGCGCGGACATCATTGGCCTGTCCGCGCCCGCTTTGTCAGATGCCATTCGAGCCCTGCGGGGTCATCACCCTTACCACCGATTTCGGCCTGCGCGATCCGTTCGTCGCCACCATGAAGGGCCGTATTCTTGCGCGCTATCCACGCGCCAGCATTGTTGATATCACGCATGACGTGCCGGCCTACTGGCCAGGCGAGGCCGGGTTCTGGCTGTCCCGTTCCTGGCGGTACTTTCCGGACGGCAGTGTGCATGTTGCCGTGATCGATCCTGGTGTAGGTACGCGGCGAGATATCATCGTGGCAGCCCATGCCACTCATGTCTTTATGGCGCCCGACAACGGGTTGCTGGCGCCATTGCTGGACGAGGCAGCGACACATCGCATTTATCGGTTGAATCCGCAGCTGCTGCAGCGTTTCTCGCTGGATGCGCCTAGCGCCACCTTCCATGGGCGGGACATTTTTGCGCCTCTGGCCGCCGAGCTGGCTGCGGGGCGTTGCCAGCCGGAGGATCTGGGTGAGCCGACCAGCGAATATGTGCCCGGCTGGATCGAGGAACCGCACCTCATCGGTCAGGCGGTGCACGGCGTCATAGTCACCGTGGATCATTTCGGCAACCTCATTACCAACGTAGAGCGTAGTCACCTCAGCCGTTTCACGCAGCCGGTGGTTCACGCGGCCGGTCGGCGATTCGCCCTGCGACGCACCTACGGCGACGTGCGCGCGGGGGAGTATCTGGCGCTGCTCAATGCTTTCGGGGTGATCGAACTGGCGCGGGCGGAGCGCAGTGCTGCAGAGGGCCTGGGGCTGGGTCGCGGCGCGCCGGTGAGCGTGACTGAAGGTTTGCGCACAAGTCAATGATTTATATAAAAATTATATGCCCTTCCGGCGCTGCAAAATCACTGTTGAACGCCATCACGGATCATATATAGTGCGCAGCCCATTGGTCTGGACCACGGGTTCGGACCACTGGGTTGGATGATATAACCCGCTCTGACCCGTCTGGATGAATTCAGTCCGGCTGGCCGGAACGGACACTGGGGTCTGGCGGAGCCGTGCCCATGTCGCAACACAGCGAACACTTCGATATTGACGATGAATTTCTTGCCGAATCCGAGTCAACGGTGGATCTCGACCGCAATGCCATGGAGCGGGCGGAGCGGCGCAATCGCCAGTCCAGCAGCAGCATCAAGCGCGGCAAGGCGGCCTGGAGCAAACTCGAAGATGTCCTGGCCGAACGACGGCTGGCAAAAGAACTCGGTGCGCTCTTCGAGGACTAGACCGCGTGCTGGCACGCTCGCTCCGTGGCCACTCCCAGCACATCGTGCGCAAGACTGACAAGCCGTGAATTCCCCCTGGATAGTACTTAAATTCGGCGGCACCAGCGTTTCTACCGCCGGAAACTGGCACAACATCGCCCGTATCCTGCACGCCCGGCTGGAAGAGGGATTGCGCCCGGTGATGGTGCACTCGGCACTATCCGGTGTGACGGATTTGCTGGAGTCCTTGCTGGTAGAGGCTCAAGGCGGCCAGTATCAACCGCTGCTGCAGAAAATCGAAGCGCGTCACCGAGCGCTGGCGCAGGAGCTGGGTGTAATAGCGGGCAGGGAGCTGCAAGTCCACCTTGACGATCTGGGGCAGATCGCTGCCGGCGTAGCCCTGGTGGGCGAGGTGAGCGACCGGATGCGCGCGCGGGTGATGGCCGCAGGTGAGATTATGGCTACGGTGCTTGGTGCGCTGTACCTGCGCTCCCAAGGTCTGGAAGTTTCATGGATCGATGCGCGTACGGTGCTGCTTGCCGACACGCGCCGTGGCGCTCACGCGCGGGCAGACGTGCTGTCGGCAATCTGCGATTTCGCGCCCGATCCGGAACTGGAGCGGCGATTGCATGGTCCCGGCCACGAGCAGCGCAATCTGGTTGTTCTCACCCAGGGATTCATTGCCGGCGATGAGGACGGAAACACCGTGTTGCTCGGCCGTGGCGGTTCAGACACTTCGGCGGCCTACCTGGCGGCCAAGCTGAGCGCCAGACGGCTGGAAATCTGGACTGATGTGCCGGGGATGTTCAGCGCCAACCCGCACCTGACGCCCACCGCGAGACTACTGAAAATACTCGACTACGATGAGGCGCAGGAGATCGCCAGCAATGGCGCCAAAGTGCTGCATCCACGCTGTCTGCTGCCGGTGCGCCAGTACGGAATTCCTCTGCATGTTTTTGCCACACAGATGCCGGACTATCCTGGAACCGTGATTACCCGCAATGCGGGGGAGGGCGCCGCGCAGGTCAAGGCGATTGCCATCAAGTCAGGCATTACGCTTATTTCCATGGAAAGTCCGGGCATGTGGCATCAGGTGGGATTCCTTGCCGACGCCTTTCAGGTGTTCAAGGAGCATGGTTTGTCGGTGGATCTGGTCTCCACTTCCGAGACCAACGTCACCGTATCACTTGATCCGGGTGCCAACGCACTTGACGTGGGTATCGTCGAGGAGCTGGTGGCCAACCTGGAGAGGCTGTGCCGGGTGCAGGTCATCGGCCCCTGTGCAAGCCTGAGCCTCGTCGGTCGCAATATCCGCGCGATCCTGCACAAGCTCGGCGGCGCACTGGAATTGTTCGAAGAACAGAAAATCTATCTGGTAAGTCAGGCCGCAAACGATTTGAATTTCACCTTCGTCATCGATGAGAAGCAGGGCGAACGGCTGGTACACCAGCTGCACGATCTGCTCATTCGCGCCAGCGCCAACGATCAAGTGTTGGGGCCGACCTGGGAACAGCTGCACGCACCACCTGAAGAAAATACGACGCGCAGAGCTGCGCAGCCGTGGTGGCAGCAACAGCGCGAACAGCTGCTGCAGATTGCCAGCACGCGTCCGGCAGCTTTCGTCTATGACACCGGGACGTTGCTCAGTCGGGTCTCTGAGTTGCGTGCCATGCGCTCTATCGATCGGGTGCTGTATGCAATGAAGGCCAATTCCCACCCGCAGATCCTGCAGCGTGTGACGGCGGCCGGCGCGGGCCTGGAATGCGTTTCGCGCGGGGAGCTGGAGCGTGCCCTGACGGCGGGTGCCCGGGATATTCTTTTTACGCCGAATTTTGCGCCGCGCGAGGAGTATGCCTTCGCCTACGAAAGCGGCGCCGTTGTAACCCTGGATAATCTGCATCCATTGCGTGAATGGCCGGATATATTTCGCGGGCGCGAAGTGTTCGTGCGTGTTGATACCGGTCGAGGTCGCGGTCATCACGAGCACGTCCGAACAGCAGGGGCCTATTCAAAGTTCGGGATACCATTGGCGGAACTCGAGGAATTAGGGCAGTTAGCCCTTGCAGCCGGGGCGAGCATTGTCGGCCTGCATGCCCATCCCGGCAGCGGTATTTTTGATATTCACAGTTGGGCGGAGACTTTCGCGCAACTTTCCGGGCTGCGCCAGCAATTCCCGCAAGTACGCACGCTCAATATTGGCGGAGGCCTCGCGGTGCCGGAGCGTCCCGGGCAATTACCCGTGGATCTGCGGGCACTCGATGCGGTGCTGCTTGATGCCAGGTCCCGTCACCCCGACTGCAAGGTCTGGATGGAGCCGGGCCGGTACATCGCAGCAGAAATGGGGGTGCTGCTTGCTCGCGTTACGCAGCTGAAAGGCAAGGGCGAAGTGCGCTATATCGGCGTTGCCACGGGTATGAATTCCCTCATTCGTCCAGCCCTTTATGGCGCGCATCATGAAATCGTCAATCTCACGCGCCTGGATGAGCCGGCACATGCCACATTCAATATTGTCGGCCCCATCTGCGAAACCGGCGACCAGCTCGGCGCCGACCGCCTGCTGCCGATCACCCATGAAGGTGACATTCTGCTAATTGCCAACGCCGGCGCCTATGGTCACGCCATGAGTTCGAACTACAACCTGCGTGCCCCGGCAGAAGAGATTTTGATCTGACAGGTGGTTCCCGCGTGACGTAATCAATCCAGTGCGCGGTGCGCAAGCCGCGTTCGACTGTCATGACGCGCGC
>JAJFKF010000002.1 GCA_021773365.1 Gammaproteobacteria bacterium
TTTTTTTTTTTATTTTTTAACCCCCCCCCCGACCGGTCCGTACCTACTCCAGAACATCCAGATCCAGATTGCCGATGTAGTAATCGATCAACGTGCGCTGAAACAGCAGATTGTAACGCGCCGTAACCAATGAACTGACCGCCTGCGTATGCGTTGTCCTGGCCTGCGTCAGTTCCACCAGTGTCGAGGCGCCCGCCTCATAGCGCTCCTGCGAATACTTCAAAGCCAGCTCTGCGGCACGCTGCTGTGCCTCCGCTGCGGCGAACTGCTGGCGGGCCGCCAGGTAATCGAGATGCGCCCGGCGCACCTGCAGACTCACCGCCTGTTCGGCATTCTCCAGCGCAATGCGCGAGTTCAGTGCCTGCAGTTCCGCGCGGCGGGTGGCGTTGCGGACATTGCGGCGATCGAAGATGGGCACCGAGACGGACAAACCAACCGAGCCGCCGCGACGCAGGTCCAGCTGATCATCGAAGCTCAGTGGCGAGGAGCTCGAGTAGCCGCTGTTGTAGCCGGCACTCAGTGACAATGAAGGCCAGCGCCCGGCCTTGGCGGCGCGGATGCTGAATTCGGAGGCCTCCACGCGCGCGCGCTCGGCAGCGATGTCGGCCCTTTGTGCCAGCGCACTGGTGAGCAGGGCGTTCAGGTCGAACTGCGGTGCGGTCTGGAGGTTCGTGCCGGTCACGGTGCCCGTGGGCATGGATTTGCCGGAGATGGAGATCGATTCCGGCGCCGGCGACTGGAACTCGTACATGCCCTGCGGGTTGAGCTGCAGGGTCTGGATCAGGTCCACCTGGGCCAGTTCTGCGGCGCGCTCTTGCTGTACCAGCGACAGCCGTGAGTTGGCTACTGTGGCCTGCTGCTGGTAAAGATCGGCCACGGTACGGGCGCCGGCATCCACGTAGGTCTTGATCTGTTCTTCGAGCGCGACGGCCGTCGCCAGATTATCCCGCTGCACCCCCAACTGCTCACGCTGCTGTATCAGCGCGAGAAAATTCGAGGCCACCGTGAACACCACCGTCTCGCGCGTGCGTCCCAGGGAGAATTTGCTGGCTTCTTCGTTCAGCCGGGCGCTTGCAAGATTGGAGGTGTTGCGGAAGCCATCAAAGAGCGTCACACCGGAGTTCAGGCCGAAGCTGGCCGATCGTGTGGACTGGTCGATGATGCGGCCTTCGGTCTGACTGAAATTGCGGCCGTAGCTTTGTGAGGTCGAGGTGCTGAAGCGCAGGTCAGGTACGAACACATTGCGCGCATCGCTGACGCCCAATTCGCTGATGGCGGCGGCGTTCTCCGCCTGGCGGAGCGTGCCATTCTGCTCCAGTGCGATGCGCAGGGCCTCCTCGAAGTCGATCACTCGCGGGGACTCGGCGCCCGCAGCGGGCAGGGCCAGCAACAGGGCCGTCAGAAAAAATGCCTTATTCATATCGCAATGCCTGAATCGGGTTGAGCGCGGCCGCCTGGCGCGCGGGATACCAGCCGAAGAAGATACCGATGGCTGCCGAGAAGCCCACCGCCAGGACGATGGCCTGCGGCGGCGTGGCGGTGTTCCAGCCGGTGACCCAGCCGATGATCATGCCGCCGAAGATGCCGATCGCCAGGCCGATCAGGCCGCCCATGACGCTCATGACCACACTTTCGATCAGAAACTGCGTGAGCACGTCCGAGCCGCGCGCGCCGATAGCCATGCGAATGCCGATCTCGCGCGTGCGCTCGGTAACCGATACCAGCATGATGTTCATGATGCCGATGCCGCCGACCAGCAATGAGATGGAGGCGATGGCTGCCAGCAGCATGGTCATGATCTGCGTGGCGCTCTGCGCGGCGGAGGCCAGTTCATCCTGGTTGCGTATGGTGAAGTCATCCTCTTCGAACTGCCCGATGTCATGGGCTTCACGCATGATCAGGCGGATCTCATCCTGGGCGGCCGGGATGTCAGAGGGAGAAAAGGTGCTGGCGACGATGAAGTTCAGGCGCGACCAGCCGCTCAGGCGGCTGCGGGCGGTGGTGTAGGGCATGAGCACGACATCGTCGAAGTCCATGCCCATGACCTGTCCCTTGGACTGCAGTACCCCGATGATGGTGAAGGGCACGTTGCGCAACTGTATTTGTTCGCCCACCGGATCGGTGTCCGGGTACAGGTTCTTCGCCACTGTGGCACCCAGCACCGTCACTTTGCGCATGGCGCGCACATCGTTCTCGGTGAACCAGGTGCCGTAGGCAAAATTCAGGTCGCGAATGGCCTGGTAATCGGTGGAGACGCCATTGACACTGGTGCGCCAGTTGCCCTGGCCGCCGATGGCCTGCGTCCAGGTGGAAATCACCGGCGAGACGCCCGAGACCAGGTAGGCCTCGCGCTTGAGCTTGTCGTAGTCGCCGATGCGCAGGCGGTTGAAGCTGCCTGAGCCCATGCTCACCCCGCCCTGGCGGCTTTCGCCCGGGGTGATCATGACCATATTGGTGCCCAGGCCCGATATCTGTTTCTCGATGCTGCTCTGCGCGCCGTAGCCCACGCCCACCATGATGATCACCGCGCCCACGCCGATGACGATGCCCAGCATGGTGAGAAAGGCGCGCAGCTTGTTCTTGAGGATGCTCTGTACGGCCACCCGCACCAGTGTGGCGGTTTTCACGAGGCCCCCTCCGCCGCGGCAGGTGCATCGTCGGCATCCGGATCGGGAATGTCGCTGAGGTCCTCGGCCGCCTGATGGCGATCACGCACCACTTCGTCGCGGATGATGCGCCCGTCGCGCACTTCCACTTCCCGCCTGGCATAGCGGGCGATGTCGCGTTCGTGTGTGACCAGCAGGATGGTGATGCCCTGGCGGTTCAGCTCCTGGAACAGCGCCATGATCTCCACCGAGGTGTGGCTGTCGAGATTCCCAGTGGGCTCATCGGCCAGCACCACCGTCGGTTCGCTTACCAGTGCGCGTGCGATGGCCACGCGCTGCTGCTGTCCGCCCGACAGCTCGCTGGGCTGGTGGTCGAGACGATCGCCCAGACCTACCATCTCCAGTGCGGCAGTCGCCAGTGCGCGCGTGTCGCGCTGCCGGCCGCTGCGGTCGTACAGCAGAGGCAGCTCGACGTTCTCCAGCGCCGTGGTGCGGGCCAGGAGATTGAAGCCCTGGAAGACAAACCCAAGCTTGCGATTGCGCAGCTCCGCCAGCTCGTTGTCTGAAAGATCGTTGACGTGCACGCCATCGAGGTAGTAGTCGCCCGAGGTCGGCACATCCAGACATCCGAGCATGTTCATCAAAGTGGACTTGCCCGAGCCCGATGCGCCCATGATGGCGATCATCTCACCGCGCTCGACGTGCAGGTCGATGCCGCGCAGCGCATGCACGACGTTGCGCCCCATGTAGTAGTCCTTGGTGACGTTCTCGATCCTGATGACACTGGATTCGGTCATGTCAGAACATGCCGCCGCGTCGCCGGTTGCCGCGGCCCTGCGGCTGGAAGGGGCCTTGCTGACTGCTTACTTCCTGCTGCGTGACGCCGACGACCACCTGCATGCCTTCCTCGATATCGCGCCCGGTGATCTCGGTATTCTGTCCGTCGGAGATGCCGGTGCGCACCGGCAGTATGGTCAGCTTGCCGGCTTCGTCGAGGTACCACAGTCGCCCGAAGTCGCTGCTGCCGCCGCCCATGCCGCCACCGAAGCCGCCTCTGCCGAATCCACCGCCGCCGCTGCCGAAACCGCCACCGCCGTTTCGCGCCCCCGGCATGGCCGCGTCGCCTGCACCTGCATTGCCGCCCGCCGCATTACCCGTGCCTTGAGCCCGTTCGCGCATGCGGGCCTGCATCTGCTCGCGCATCTGCGCCATCATCGCTTCCGGCGGACGGAAACGCAGCGCCGCGTTGGGCACCAGTAGTACATCCGTGGCCGTGCCCGTCAGGAACTCCAGCGTGGCCGTCATGCCCGGCAGCAGCGTGCCGTCGGGGTTGCTTACCCCCACCACGACTGTGTAATTGACGACATTCTCCTGCGTCGCGGACTGCAGGCGCACCTGTTCCACCTCACCCTGAAAGCGCTGCTCGGGGTAGGCCTGCACCGAGAAGCGCACCACCTGTCCGGACTCGATGCGGCCGATGTCACTCTCGTCCACCGAGGCGAGAATCTGCATCTTGGCCAGGTCCTGCGCGATCAGGAAAAGCTGCGGCGTGGAGTAGCTGGCAGCGACGGTCTGTCCGGCATCGACGTTGCGCTCCACCACGATGCCGTCGATGGGGGAAAAGATGGAGGTGTATTCCAGGTTCTGTCGCGCACGCTGCAGGGAAATCTCCGAGGACTTGATGTTGGCCTGTGCCACCTGGTAGCTGTAGCGGGCGGAATTGAATTCCACTTCGGTGAGCACCTTGCTTTCGAACAGGCGTTTGTTGCGCTCGAACTCCAGCTGTGAGCGGTTCAGTTCGGCGCGGGCCCGGTCCAGGTTGGCCTCGGCATCCTTCACGGCCTGTTCCTGCAGGATGGGGTCGATACGGGCGATGAGCTGACCCTTGGTTACGTGGTCGTTGAAGTCCACGTAGATATCGGACACCTGCCCGGAGACCTGTGTGCCCACCTGCACGGTGGTGACCGCGCCCAGGGCGCCGGTGGCTGACACGGCCGCCTCCACGTCCCCACGCGCGATCTCGGCGAAGCGGTACTCCGTACCGGTATCGGCGGCGGCGCGCTTGTAGAACCAGTACCCGGCGCCGGCGAGCACGAGCACGACAACCGTGATTACAAGGGGTTTTCTGGACATGCTTTTCCTTGGAAGGAGTCTTGTTTGCGAGCGTTCCATTAGGGCCGGGCCCGGCGGCGAAGTTCCCCCGGCCGGGTGTGGCAGGGGACAACTACTACATGCAACGCGCCTGGAGCGGGGCTGGAGCGCGCCTGTTGCCGCTGGCGCATTGTGCTGCAAGGCCCGGAAAAAAGCGTTCAAGGGACGGTCAGTGCACTGCAAAGAAGTGTCAAGGTGCATGCCGGATGAACCTGTTCACCCGGCACCGCAGTACGTAAACTCCCGGGCACGATGAAACTTTACACCTACTACCGCAGCTCGGCCGCCTTCCGGGCGCGTATTGCCCTGAACTACAAGGGCGTGGCCTATGAGTCCATCCCTCGGCATCTGCTGCGCCAGGGCGGTGAGCACCGGCAGGCCGATTACCTGAAGGTCAATCCGCAGGGGCTGGTGCCGGCGCTGGAAGATGACGGCGTGGTGATCGGACAATCGTTGGCCATCATGGAGTACCTGGAGGAGAAATTCCCCGAACCGCCCCTGCTGCCCCGCGATCCGCTGGCCCGCGCCCAGGTGCGGTCGATGACGCTGGGCATCGCCTGCGACATGCATCCGCTGCAGAACCTGCGGGTGACCAACTACGTGGCACGCGAGCTGGGCCAGGACGATGCACAGGTGGCGCGCTGGCGTCTGCATTGGATAGACCTGGGGCTGGGCGTGCTGGAGGAGATGGTCAACCGCCACAGCGGTGATGGCCGCCACTGCTTCGGCAACAGTGTGACCTTCGTCGATGTTTGTCTGCTGCCGCAGATGGTGAGCGCCAGACGCTTCGGCTGTGATGTGAGCCGGTATCCGGCGCTGGTGAAGGTTTGTGAACACCTGGAGACCTTGCCGGCGTTTGCCAATGCGCGGCCGGAAGTGCAGCCGGACGCGGAGTAGCTGGCGCGCCCCAGCGCTGAGCACAGGGCATTGTTCATGAACGATGGAGTCTGTGCCGGGCGGGCAGGGGTTCGGGGAGGGCTTCCGGGGACCGGCAGCAAGACCCCATCCTGGGGGCCTTGGGAAAAACCATCCATGGTTTTTCACATCCCC
>JAJFKF010000011.1 GCA_021773365.1 Gammaproteobacteria bacterium
TGTTCTCGGGCTGGGGCAGGTGCTGTTCGAACAAGGCTTTGATGTCTTTCGCCTCAATCTGCGCGATCACGGTCCCACGCATCATCTCAATCGTGAGCTGTTCCATTCCTGCCGGTTGAGCGATGTGACCGGCGCGGTGCGTTGCGTGCAGGCGATGTTTCCAGAGCAGCGGCTCAGCCTTGCGGGCTTTTCTCTGGGTGGCAATTTTGCGTTGCGTACCGGCGCGCGCGCCGCGCAGTCCGGTCTGCGTCTGCACCGGATCGTTGCGATTTCGCCGGTGCTCGACCCGCAGGTGACGATGGCGGCGCTGGAGCACGGGTTTTTCGTGTACCGGCGCCATTTTGTCTGGAAATGGACGTGCTCGCTGCGGCGCAAGCAGCAGGCCTGGCCCGGACACTACGACTTCAGTGAGTTGCTGCGCACCCCTACGCTCACGCACATGACCGACCAGCTGGTGCGCCGGCACACGGATTTCCCCGATCTGGACAGCTACCTGCGCGGCTACGCCATCGTCGGCGATACGCTGCGCAGCCTGGCAGTGCCCAGTCGTATCATCACTGCGGCGGACGACCCCATCGTGCCGGAGCGGGAGCTGGCGCGGCTGCCGGATGTGCCGGCGCTGCGCGTGACCCGTACCCGCAATGGCGGGCACTGCGGATTTGTCGGCCGAATCGGTGCGGAGAGCTGGATCGCACAGACAGTGCTGGGCGAGCTGCAGGCGGATTAGCGCTGCTGGCTCACGGCAACCGGATGAGGTAAGTTCGATGGCCTACAGTCAGTGGGGGAGCGGAAAATGAACTACAACATTGTGCTTCGGAGCCGGAGCATCATGCTGCTGTCGGTGTTTTTGTTGCCTGGCATCCTGGGTGCGCCGTCCATCCAGACCGCCGATGCGCAACTGCTGGACCGCCTGAAGAATCGGGTGATCAACGAGACCATGCGTCACGCGGAGCGGAAGGCCGTGGAAGCCGCCCGCCGCTCACTCGACCTGTCCGAGGATGCCATCGTCTGCGCTGCCACAGATCAGAAATGCATCAAGGACGCCCGTGCCAAGGGCAAGGAGCCGGTGATCGTCGATGAAGACGGCAAGCCGGTCTCCGGCTACGAACCAGCCAGCTCCGGCCAGGAGGCAGCAGGCGCCAACGCCAGTCCGGACGCCGCGAACGCCAGCGCCGTGGGGCAGGGCATATGGGCCAATTACGATTTCGTCTCCGGGGAACGGGTGATCTACTACCACGACTTCGAGGGCACGCGCACCGGCAACTTCCCCTCGCGGCTGGATTACATCGCCGGCAATCTCGACGTGGTGGAGCTGGGCGAGGACAGGAACAAGGTACTGCGAGTGGGTGAGGGCACCAGCGAGCGTGGCCCTTCCGGCACCGGCTGTTTCACCATTCCGCTTCCCGAGACGCTGCCCGAGCGTTACACCATCGAGTTCAAGGTCCGCTCCAGCGATCCCCTGCGGCGCAGCAGCGTCACCCTGTTCTCCGACGGCAGTGACAATACGCCCGACACCCGCTGCACCTATGCGCCCAAGCCGAATGTGCTGGTAAGCGGCAAGTATCGCGGCCTGATTCTGCCCGGCAGCGGCAAGTCCGGCACGAACAAGCCGGTGACGCCCAACGAATGGGTGGACGTGGCCATCACCGTCGACGGGCCGTACTGGAAGATGTACGTCGATGGCGAGCGCGTGGCCAACGTGCCGAAGTACGATTTTCCGCGCGCACCGAAGCTGCACGTGTTCATGACCACCTATCGCTATTCGTTGCTGCTGGATGACATCCGCATTGCCGAGGGCGGTCCGCGCTCCCTGTACGACGATCTGCAGGCGGCGGGTTTTGTATCCACCACGGCCATCCGTTTCGATACCGGCAGTGCCAGGCTGCGGCCGGAATCCACTGGCATCCTGAACGACGTGCTCGCCATGCTGGAGGATTACGAGGACGTTCAGCTGCTGATCGAGGGCCACACCGACAACCAGGGCGCGGACGCATCCAACCAGACGTTGTCCGAACAGCGCGCCGCTGCCGTGGCCGCCTATCTCACCGGGCGCGGGGTCGATACCGGCAGGCTGGAGACCGTGGGGCACGGTGAAGGTCAGGCGGTGGCGGATAACGCTACTGCTGAAGGGCGGGCGATGAATCGCCGCGTGGTGTTCCGGCAACGGTAGCCGCGGGTGCCCGGAAACACGCCTAGAAACACCGGCACAGAAGGGTGTTTTGGTGTACTCTTGCCGCGGGCTCGTGGTCTTTATTTGCGTCCGCCGTTTCACGGGCATCCACCGCGGCAACCACTTCAGGGAATCTCCCGATTCATCGTCCATGATCACAGGCCTGATCGTCAGTCTTTCGGTGTTTATTCTTTATCTGGCCGTGCGCTGGAAAGATTCGCGAACGGAGATTACCCGCCTGAAAATCCAGGTGGCCTCCCTGAAGCGCCAGTTGGTGACCCACGGGCGCGCACGCTGATGTGTGTGCATCTGCGAACCAGACAACCAATAGAGGAGCCTCATGGCTAGCCCCAATTACCGGCAGGCCAAGCGCCAGAAGGAACTGCTGCGCAAGACCAAGAAGCAGCGCAAGCAGCAGCGGCGCAGCGAACGTTCCCCTGGAGATGCCGAGCCCGTCGACGGTGCCGAGGCGGGCAGCAGTGCAGCACCCGCAGCACCTGTGACGACCGCGACGACCGGGAAGATCGGATGAGATTCTCCGCAGCCAATCCAAAGGCGCAGATTCTGCAGCGCAGGGAACGCTGGAAACGCGACCATGCTGCCTCTGCCACGGTGGGAAGCCTCTTCCCGACGGTGCAGTGCATCCATATTCAGCTCGGGTTTTCCGGCGCCGTCACCTCTGATCCGGTGCCTCAGGCGCATGTCATGCATCCGCCGGCCAAGGCCTTCTTTAATTTTCTGTGCCCCTTCGCCGACTGTGACGGTCACTATGACCTCAGCGCGGTGGTTGCCGGGCTGATGAAGGCTCGCACGCCACGCAAGGACGGAAAGCTGGAGTGCACCGGCATGCGTTTCAAGGGTGGCACGGGCAAGCAGCCCTGCCAGCTGCAGTTGCACTATGAAATCAAGGTGGACTACCAGCGCGCCGCCACGGCATAGCGCCCGTTCCTGCCGTTTGCACCGCTGATCCGTCGATGTCGTCCTGTCAGTTTTCTACCAGCAAGGCGAGCGAGCGCCCCTGCAGCGGATAGCGTTGGCCCGTTGAATACTCGGGCGCTGGTCCCGGCTGTACGGCTGCGGTGTCCAGCTCCACTCGCCAGAAACGTCCCTTGCGCGGCGCAGGCAGTTGAAAGGCGATCTGTTCGTGGTGGGCATTGAGCAGGATAAGGTAGTTCTCATCGGTCAGCGGCCGGCCGCGGGCATCCACGCTGCCCAGCATGGCGCCGTCCAGATACACCCCGAGGCTGCGCGCGAAATGCTGCTCCCATTCCTCGGCGGTCATCTCGCTGCCGTGCGGGGTGAGCCACTTCACTTCACCCAGATCCTCGCCGGCCAGGCCGCGGTCCTCCAGGAAGCGACGGCGGCTGAATACCGGGTGATCGCGCCGCAGGGTGACCATGCGTTGCACGAACTGCAGAAATTCCTGCTGTTCGGCGTCAATATCCCAGTTCAGCCAGGAGATTTCATTGTCCTGGCAGTAGCCGTTGTTGTTGCCCTGCTGGGTATGACCGAACTCATCGCCTGCCAGCAGCATTGGCGTGCCCTGGGACAGCAGCAGCGTGGCGATGAGATTGCGTTTCTGACGCCGGCGCAGCGCCGGCACGGCCGCATCGTCCGTCGGCCCCTCGGCGCCACAGTTCCACGAGAGGTTGTGATTGTGGCCGTCGCGCCCGTCCTCCAGATTCGCCTCGTTGTGTTTGTCGTTGTAGCTCACCAGATCCTGTAGCGTGAAGCCGTCATGCGCGGTGATGAAATTGATGCTGGCATGCGGGCGGCGGCCGCTGCTCTCGTACAGGTCCGCTGAGCCGGTGAAGCGGCGGGCAAAATCACCGATCAGTCCGCCGTCGCCCTTCCAGTAGGCGCGCAGGGTGTCGCGATACTTGTCGTTCCACTCGTTCCATCCGGGCGGGAAATTGCCTACCTGGTAGCCGCCGTCGCCCACGTCCCAGGGCTCGGCGATGAGCTTGACCTGCGACAGCACCGGATCCTGGCCGATGGTGTCGAAGAAGGAGCTCAGGCGGTCAACTTCGTACAGTTCGCGTGCCAGCGCCGAGGCGAGATCGAAGCGGAAGCCGTCGACGTGCATCTCGGTCACCCAGTAGCGCAGGCTGTCCATGATCAGCTGTAGTACGCGCGGATTGCGCAGGTTCAGCGTGTTGCCGCAGCCGGTGAAGTCCATGTAGTAGCGGGGATCGTCCGGTTGCAGTCGGTAGTAGGAGGCGTTGTCGATGCCGCGGAAGCACAGCGTCGGGCCCTGGTGATTGCCTTCGGCGGTGTGGTTGTAGACCACATCGAGGATGACTTCGATGCCCGCTGAATGCAGCGTCTTGACCATGGTCTTGAATTCGCTGATGCGCCCGGTGGAGGAGTAGCGCATGTCGGGGGCGAAGAAACCCAGCGTGTTGTAGCCCCAGTAGTTGCGCAACCCGCGAGTAATGAGGTGGCGGTCATCGATGAAGCTGTGCACCGGCATCAACTCCACCGTAGTTACGCCCAGGCGCTGCAGATGATCGATCACCGGCGCCGTGGCCAGGCCGGCATAGGTGCCGCGCAGTGCCGGTGGCACCTGCGGATGAAGTCGGGTGAAACCGCGTACGTGCAGCTCATAGATGACCGTATCGCTCCACGGCACGCGCGGGGGGCGGTCGTCGCCCCAGGTGAAGGCGGGATCAACCACGCGGCAGCGCGGCATGCCGGCGGCGCTGTTGCGCTTGTCGAAGGAAAGATCTGCGCGTGCGTGGCCGACGCGATAGCCGAAGTGCGCGTCGCTCCAGCGCAGCGGACCTTCGATGTGTTTGGCGTAGGGTTCGATCAGCAGCTTGTTCGGGTTGAAGCGATGCCCTTCTTCGGGTGCATAGGGTCCATGCACGCGATAGCCGTAGAGCAGTCCGGGTCGTGCCTCGGGCAGATAGCAGTGCCAGATCTGGTCGGTCTGCTCGCGCACCTCGATGCGCTGAATCTCGCGCCGGCCGCTCGGGTCGAAAAGGCACAGTTCCACCCGGGTGGCGTGGGCGGAGAAAAGTGAGAAATTGACACCTTCGCCGTCCCAGGTCGCACCGCGTGGGAAGGGTTTTCCAGGCCAGACGGCGGAAATCAGCTTTACCAAGGATTACTCCGTCAAATTCCCTTTTCTCTCTTTTCAGGAGGGGGGGAGGCTTACAGGTCGGGGGTCGGCGCGCCGGCGGCGAGCAACCCCTGCAGTGGAATGTCCACCCAATCAGCGCCGTTGTCGAGTGCGCAACGCAGCTTGTAGAAGGTCTTCTCCAGTTCGAACAGCTCCAGCAATGGTGCAACCTGCCCGAAATCACCATACAGCGGCGTGTCGCGCACCACCCCGGTGTACGCCTTGATGAATCTCGAGCGTGCAAAGAGTTCCCAGTCGTGCGCCTGCGGACCCAGTATGGCGTAGTCGCGCGGCTGCCCGGCGGCGTAGGCGCGTAGTGACGTGAAGCGGGCATGGCGGAAGGACTGCAACATACCGGCGACGTCACGCAGCGGTGAATGCCGGGCGCGTCTTTCTTCTGCTGTTCCCTCTGGTTCGCCTTCGAAATCGATGATGATGAAGTCGTTGCGCCGTACCAGCACCTGCCCGAGGTGGTAGTCGCCGTGGTAGCGGGTCAGCAATCCCTGCGTCTCTGTCTGGCTTACCCCAGCGATGCGCTGCAGGAACGACTCGCGCAGCGCGAGAACCCGTCCGGCAAGGGCATGGACCTCCGCGGGCAGGGTCTGCAGCTGTGCGGCCAGCAGATCGAGGCTGGTCTCCGCCTGCTGCAGTACGCGTTTCACCCATGCAGCCAGATCGTCCCTTGTCGCCGGTCGCGGATTGAAGGCTGGATCCTCGCTGGGGGTTGCCAGCGCCATGTGCAATTGCGCCGTTCGCCGCGCCAGCGTATCGATCAGCTCCAGAAAGCCGCCGTGGGCATGTGCGGTGGCCGGCGCCCCGCCGCCGCCATGGCCTTCGAAGAAACGCGTCAGGTAATCAAGCGTGTAGTGCCAGGCGTCGCCCTGGTTGGAAACGAACGGCTGCAGCAGCGCCAGCGTCGCCGGTCCGTCACTGCCGTCGGAGCTGAGATACTCGAGGGCGCCGAGCACCGGCACGCAGTGAGGGAAGCGGACCTGTTCGGTGAGGTAGCGACCGACTTCCAGTTCCGGATTCACGCCCGGACGCAGATTGCGGTAGACCTTCAGCAGCAGCGAGTTGCCCACTTTCACCGTGGTGTTTGTTCCCTGCACCAGCAGCGGATGGGCATGCATGGCCTGGATGCCGCGCACGCCGGCAGTCATCGAATTCCGGTAGGCCTGGGTGGTACAGCAGCGCAAGCTGCCGTGCGCCCAGTCCAACTGAGCGCTCTCGCCAATCGCCGTAACTATCGCGCGGCAGAAGGCTTCGTCGCTGAATGCATCGCCAAGGATGCCCACCTGTGCCTGCTGGCGTACGCGCGCCACGGCGACGGGCAGTTGCGCGCGCATCCTGGCTTCGTCGGCGTCTTCCCAGGTCAGGGCAAGCGGGAGGAAGTAGTGCTTCTGGCCCAGCCGGTTGTCTATCTGCAGCCGGGTAAGCAGCCAGCGGTCCTCGCCGACGGTCCACTCGCAGTAGTCGGCCAGTTGCACGCGCTCAATCGCTTCGTGGCTGGTGGTGCACCAGTGCTGGGCTGCCACGTAGGCGGGCAGCGCCTCGACTTCAAGCTGTCGACGCACCCGATCGGCCATTTCACCGCGCCAGGGCACGACGCGCTCACGGAACAGGCTGTTCCAGCCGTCAAACAACACCAGCGTCGGCAGTTGCTCGCGTGGCATGCGCTCCTCGTGCCAGGGGGGCTCCTCGGCATCGGTTGATAGCCGGAACCAGTAGAAGGCATAGCCGGGCAACGTCAGCAGGTAGGGCAACTCGCCGACAGGCGGAAAGGAAGTGCGGCCGATCATTTCCACTGGCACTCGACCTTTGTAGGCCGACAGATCCAGCTCCACTGCCTGTGCCGAGCGAGCCAGGTTGGCCACGCACAGGATGCTGTCGTTTCCGAGTTCACGGATATAGGCGAGGATCTTGCGGTTGCCGGGACGGGAGAAGGTCAGCGTGCCGCGCCCGAAGGCCTGGGAGGAGCCACGCACGCGCAACATGCGTTGCATCCAGTTCAGCAGTGATGAGGGCTCGCGCAGTTGCGCCTCCACGTTCACAGCCTGGTAGCCGTATACCGGATCCATGATGGGCGGCAGGTACAGTTGCTGCGGATCAGCGCGCGAGAAGCCGGCATTGCGGTCCGGGCTCCATTGCATGGGCGTGCGCACGCCGTTGCGGTCGCCGAGGAAGATGTTGTCGCCCATGCCGATCTCATCGCCGTAGTAGATGACGGGAGTCCCGGGCATGGACAGCAGCAGACTGTTCATCAGTTTGATGCGCTCCGGATCATTCTCCATCAGCGGTGCGAGGCGGCGGCGAATGCCAAGATTGATGCGGGCACGCTGATCGGCGGCGTACATGCGGTACATGTAGTCGCGTTCCTTGCTGGTCACCATCTCCAGGGTGAGTTCATCGTGGTTGCGCAGGAAGATGGCCCACTGGCAGTTGTGCGGAATATCGGGGGTCTGCTGCATGATCTCCACGATGGGATGGCGGTCCTCCTGGGCGATGGCCATGTACATGCGCGGCATGAGCGGGAAGTGGAAGGCCATATGGCATTCGTCGCCGAGGGCGCCGGTTTCGCTGTCGCTGCTCCCTTCGCCGCCAAAATAGTCGCGTACGTCCTCCGGCCACTGGTTGGCTTCGCCGAGCAGCATGCGTCCGTCGTAGCGCTCGTCGATGGCGGCGCGCAGTTCCTTGATGACCTCATGGGTCTCGCGCAGGTTTTCGTTGCTGGTGCCCTCGCGTTCGCATAGATAAGGTATGGCGTCCAGCCGCAGGCCGTCCACGCCGAGGTCGAGCCAGAAGCGCAGCACGCTGATCACTGCCGCGCGCACCTGGGGATTGGCGTAGTTCAGGTCCGGCTGGTGGCTGAAGAAGCGGTGCCAGTAGTAGGCCCCGGCCTGCGCATCCCAGGCCCAGTTGGAGGTCTCGGTGTCGGTGAAGATGATGCGCGTGCCGGCGTACTTGTTGGGGGTATCGCTCCACACGTAGTAGTTGCGTTTGGCGGAGTCGGGGGGTGCGGCGCGTGCGGCCTGGAACCAGGGATGCTGGTCGGAGGTATGGTTGACCACCAGCTCGGTGATGACCTTGAGGCCTCGTTTGTGAGCTTCACGTATGAAAGTGCGGAAATCGGCGAGGGTGCCGTACTGCGGATGGATGTTGCGGTAGTCGGCGATATCGTAGCCATCGTCCTTGCCGGGGGAGGGGCAGAACGGCAGCAGCCAGATGGTGTTGACGCCCAGATCCTGAATGTAGTCAAGCTTCTGCGTCAGTCCGATGAAGTCGCCGATGCCGTCGTTGTTGCCGTCAGCGAAGGCGCGGACGTGCACCTGGTAGATGATGGCGTCTTTGTACCAGAGCTCATCCATGGCCGGAAAACCTGGTTCGGGTATTCATGCGGGGCCGAGTATCAGCACTGCCAGTGGCGGCAGGCACAGTGTCAGTGAATGGCTGCGACCGTGGAAAGGAACCGCTGTGGCCTGCAGCGAGCCGCCATTGCCAAGGCCACTGCCGCCGTAGTGGTGTGCGTCGCTGTTCAGACGCTCGTTCCATGCCCCACCCTGGTTCACGCCGATGCGGTAGTTCTCCCGTGGCATGGGCGTGCAGTTGCACACCACCAGAACCTGGCGGGTGCGGTCGCGCGAGTAGCGTACGAAGCTGAAGATGCTGGACTGCGCATCGCTGCAGTCCACCCATTCGAAACCCTCGCCGCGGAAGTCCTCTTCGAACAGGGCCGCCTCGCCGCGGTACAGGCGGTTCAGGTCCTGCACCCAGCGTTGCACGCCCGCATGCAATGGATACTGCAGTACGTGCCATTCCAGGCTTTCATCGTGCTGCCACTCGCGCTTCTGGCCAAACTCCCCGCCCATGAACAGGAGTTTTTTGCCTGGATGCGCCCACATGTAGCCGAGCAGCAGGCGCAGGTTGGCGAACTGCTGCCATTCGTCGCCGGGCATCCTGTCGATCAGCGAGCCCTTGCCGTGCACCACTTCGTCATGCGAAAGCGGCAGCATGAAGTTCTCGCTGAAGGCGTAGACCAGGCTGAAGGTCAGCTGGTCGTGGTGATACTTGCGGTTGACCGGATTGTTTTGAAAGTACCGCAGCGTGTCGTGCATCCAGCCCATATTCCATTTCAGGCCGAAACCCAGGCCGCCAAGGTAGATGGGGCGTGATACCAGGGGCCAGGCAGTGGATTCCTCGGCAATGGACTGGGTGTCGGGGTAGTCGCGATACACGGCGGTGTTCAGTTCTTTCAGAAAGGACACCGCTTCCAGATTCTCGTGTCCGCCGTGGCGATTGGGGATCCATTCGCCAGCCTTGCGGGCATAGTCCAGGTAGAGCATGGAGGCTACCGCGTCCACGCGCACACCGTCGATGTGATACCGATCCAGCCAGAAAAGTGCGCTGCTGCCCAGGAAGCTGCGCACCTCGGCGCGGCCATAGTTGAAGATGGAGCTGCTCCATTCCGGATGAAAGCCCTGCCGCGGATCGGCGTGCTCATATAGATGAGTGCCATCGAAGAAACCCAGCCCGTGCGCGTCGGTGGGAAAGTGGGAAGGTACCCAGTCGAGGATCACCCCGATGCCCTGCTGGTGCAGGTGGTCGACCAGGTACATGAAATCCTGCGGGCTGCCGTAGCGCGCGCTGGGCGCGAAGTAGCCGGTGACCTGGTAACCCCAGGAGCCGAAGAACGGATGCTCCATGATCGGCATCAGCTCGACGTGGGTGAAGCCCATCTCCAGCACATACGCGGCGAGCTGGTGTGCCAGCTCACGATAGTTCAGTGAGCGGTTGCCGTCCTCCGGCACCCGTCGCCAGGAACCGGAGTGCACTTCGTAGACCGACATCGGGGCATCCAGCGCGTTGTGCCGGGCACGGTCTTTCATCCACTGGGCGTCATGCCACTCATAGGAAAGATCGGCAACGATCGAAGCGGTGCGTGGCGGACACTCGCTCCTGAAGGCATAGGGGTCGGCCTTCTCACCGACATGATCGCCGGTGCGTGAACGCAGGTGGTACTTGTAGTGCGCGCCGGCGCCGATCCGTGGGATGAATCCCTCCCAGATGCCGGAATCGTCTTCGCATGCGTTCAGAGGATGTGTGCCGGCGCGCCAGTCGTTGAAATCGCCGATGACGCTGACCTGCGCCGCGTTGGGCGCCCATACGCCGAAGCGCGTGCCGGCAGCGCCGCCCACGGAGGTGAGATGCGCGCCCAGATGCTCGTAGGCGCGATACAGCGTCCCTTCTCGGAACAGGTACACATCCTGCTCCCCGAACGCCGAAATCCCTTCGGCCGTGACGGCGTGTGAATTTGTCATGGGAGCGCCCGAGTCTAGTCCGCCGGTTATGTTGAAGTAAACCGAGGCTTTGCCCTGACCGCCGGCAGGGTGTAAGAAGGAGTCCGTGGACATCGCCGCGCGCAATCGCTGGATCGCAGCCCATATCCTGCCGCATGAAGCCGAGGTCAGGGCGCGAGTTGTGCGGCGGCCCCGCCCCTCGCGCTCCGGGTGGGGGATCCGGCGCCGCAGTTCGAGGTGATGACCTGCCTATTCCGCTATTCCCGCCGCCATCACGGTCCGGGCTCCAGTTACATACAGACCCGCGCCGTACAATAATCCTCCGCGCCGGGGAAAGAATGCATCAACCTCGTATGAGATCGTTCCTGCGCGTGGTACGTTCGGCGGCACACTCATGATGCCCCGACCACATTCGCCGTCCGCCTCGAGCATCAGTACCGGTGATGCCGCGCGCCAGCAGCTCTTTAGCCGCTTCCATGCAGCGCTGGTGCGTTTCTTTGTGCGCCGCATCCGCGTCGAGGCCCATGCCGAGGACCTGGCGCAGGACACATTGCTTCGCGTCCTCAAGGCCCGTGGCTTCGATCAGGCCCAGGATGCGGAGAAATACGTCTTTCGCGTTGCCATCAATCAATTGCGCAACTACCGCAGCCGCGTTGAGTGCCTCGATCATCCGGCCCTGCACGTCGATATCGATACGGCGCTTGCAGGGGCAGGCGATCAGCGGCTGGTGGAGGATTTCTCCCCCGAGCGGGTCTTGATAGGCAGGGATTCGCTTGCCGAGGCGCTGCGTGTGCTCGCCGGTCTGGATGAGCGTACGCGCAATATTTTCGTGTTGTTCAAACTGGAGAACATGCGGCAGAAGGAGATCGCAGCCTTGTACGGCATTGGCCAGAGCACCGTCGAGAAGCATGTCATGAAGGCGACGGCGCATCTGCTCGCTTACCGGGGAGACCAGGAAAGCCCATGAAGCCATCGCAACTGTCTGCAGAGCAGGCCGGGCGCATCCAGGCAGCGGCGGCGTTCAGCACCTGGCTCGCGGATCATCGCCGGGAGACCAGTCCCGCCCTGGAAGCCTGGCTGGCCGCGGGTCCTGAGAATCGGCGGGTCTGGGCACGGCGCCAGCAGACCTGGGATCTTTTCGATCAGCAGGCCGCATCGCCCGAACTGCTGGATTTGCGGCGGCGCGCCTTGAACGAAGCCCGCCGCGCCGGGCGCAGGCGCTGGAATGCCGGCCAGTGGAAGCGCCGGGCGCTGGCTGCCGGACTGGCGATGCTGGCTGTCGCGGGCAGTGCGCTGTGGTATCAATCGCTCCCGCAGACCTACCTCACGGTGGCCGGTGAGCGGCGTGTTCTGACCCTGCCCGATGGTTCCCAGGTGCACCTGGATGCCGGGACGAAATTGCAGGTGGGCTATGCGGCCAAAGCCAGGGAGCTGGTCTTGCTCAACGGGCAGGCCCGTTTCGATGTCGTGCCCGATGTCATGCGGCCATTTTCCGTTCTTGCCGCCGGCCGCAGGGTGGTCGCCACCGGAACGGCATTCAATGTGGACCTGTTGGGCAGGGAACTGCGCGTGACGCTGATTGAGGGGCGGGTGGTGGTTCTCGAGGAAGACGCCGCTACAAACAACACACAGCCGGTGGTCGAGCTGCGGCCCGGACAGCAGTTCCGGTCGGCGCCCGCCGGGCAGGCCCGAATCGTCGAGGCCAACCCGACGCGGGAAACGGCATGGCAGGGCGGCAAGCTGGTGTTCGACGACGCGCCGCTGGCGCAGGTGGTGCGGCGGGTGAGCCGCTACACGGACCGGAACGTAGCGGTGGCGGATTCACGGACCGGAGATTTGCGGATGTCGGGCGTCTTTGCGACCGGCGACCTGGATACGTTTCTGACCACCGTTACGGGATATCTGGGCGTGAGCGCACGGGAAACGGATGGAGGATTTCTCTTAACCCTGGGTCAGTAGGCGTGAAGCCACCGTATTGTACGGGGCCCCTGGGGGAGTGATATGCCCGGCACGAAGTCAATTCTTGCGCACCTGGTTTTGTTGTGTGCGTTCGCGGGAGCGGCGCCCGCTCACGCGGACCGCGATGCAGGTTTCCAGTTCGACACTTCGGGTCAGCTGCTTACCGAGGCTTTGAAGCAGTACGCACAAACCACCAATCAATCCCTGATTTTCACCGAAGACCTGGTGGCCGGTGTCAAGGCGAATGTGCTGAAAGGGACCTACACGGCCGAGACGGCGCTGGAGAAGCTGCTACAGGGAACCGGGCTTGTCGCGGTGAGAAATTCCGCCGGCGCGCTGCAGATTCGCCAGGTGGCGGAGCAAAAGGCATCGGCATCGGCACCGGCACCGGGGACGTCGGCGCCGGACGCCGGTCTTCGCATTGTGCGGGTGGATACGCTGACCGGGCCCCAGCCCGACAGCGCTGCACCCGCGAAGCCTCTGGAATCCAAAGACGACAGCTACCGGGGTGTGCCGGAAATGCTGGTCAAAGGCCAGCGCAGTTCCAATACGGATATCCGCCGCACCGAGGACGATGTGCAGCCCTATGTGGTGTTCGACGCCGAGGACATCAGGAACTCCATGGCCTCCGACCTGGACACTTTCCTGAAAACCCGCCTGCCGATGAATCAGACCTATGAGGCCGAGTCGCAGAGCATCTCGTTGGCGGATCGCGGCGGGCAGAGCTCGATCAACCTGCGCGGCCTGGGCGCCGATGAAACCCTGATCCTGGTCAACGGCCGGCGCATGCCCAGCGTCACCAACGGACTGGAGTTCTTTCAGCCCGATATCAACGGCATTCCGCTGTCTTCGGTGGAACGCATCGAGGTGCTGCCGTCCACCGCCGGCGGCATCTACGGCGGCGGCGCCACCGGAGGGGTGGTCAACATCATTCTCAAACGCGACTATCGCGGCGCGGAAGTGGCCGGTACTTTCGACGGCACCATGGCAGGTGGCGGTGCGCGGCGGCGGCTGGATGCCAGCGCCGGATTCACGCTGGAGAACGGCCGTACCAGCATCATGCTGACCGGCAGCTACCAGGAATCCGATCCCCTGCTGGTCGGCGATCGCGAGGAACTCTTCAGGCCCGCACGCCAATTGTTCTATTCCAACAACCGGGCCGGGGTGTACGCGGGCTTCTATCCGCCGCCCGGATATACCACCAATATCAAGAGCGCCAGCGGCGCCGATCTGGTGTTGAAGTCCACCGGCCAGTCGCTCGGCTCGCCGGTCGCTTCGGTGCCGGTGGGCTATGCCGGTCCTGCAAGCGATGGCGGTGCGGCCTTTATGGGCACCGCCGGGACATACAACATCGATTTGCCGGACACCGCGATCTACGGTACCCGCAACGCCGTATTGTCCAATCCCACGGTTCGAGCGGCCAACGTGAGTTTGCGCCGTGAGTTCACCGACCGTGTCGAGGCCTTCGTCGACCTCTCCCACTATGACAATGAGAGCCGCTCACGCTTCGCGCGAGAGGCCACGCAGTACACCTTGCCGGACTCCGCCGCCAATCCCTTTACCGAGGCCGTACGACTGCGCGTGCCGCTGGCCGGTCTGGATTTCGGGAGCATGTTGACCTCGGTCTCTGAGACTCAGCAGATCGGTGGCGGCCTCATCGTCCGGTTGCCGCGGAGCTGGAGCGTGCAGGCGGAATACGCCTGGAGCCGTTCCCGCGGTGGCGCGGACTACTCTGCAGATCAGATAACCAGCGACGGCAAAGCGGCCATGATCGATGGCCGCCTGGATCCGCTGCGCGACGTCAACGCCCGACCGCTGGATTTTTCGCCCTACTATTTCACGCCCGATCCGAACGTCGGCAGCAGCTTCAACACCGTGCTGAAGGACACCACTTTGCGCCTGGCAGGGCCGGTCTGGGCATTGCCCGGTGGGCCGGTGGTCCTGTCGGCCCTGGCAGAGAATCGCGAACAAATGACCAGCGACTCGGTGCAGACTCGACACAACGCTCCGGACGTTCCGACCCATGAATACCGGCCGCCAGCCGGCTCGACCACAGACAGTTTCTACATCGAGACCACGGCGCCACTGGTGTCCGCCAGCAATGCACGACCCGGGATACGGGGCCTGGATCTGCAGGCCTCCTACCGCCACGACAGCACCGAGACCCGTCATCGCGATTACCAGGCGTACCTGGTGAATGTTCCATCGCCCGATGGGCCTTTCCCGGATGTGCCGACGAGGCGCAGGACAGACAAGGCCAGCCAGTACACCCTGGGGTTGCGCTATCGGCCGACGGCGGATCTGACCCTGCGCGCCAGCTTTGGCGAGGGTATTCTCGCGCCGGGACTGCAGCAGCTTGCGCCGCTGAATCTGACTCCAAGTGTGTTTCTGCGCAACTTTCTCAACGATCCGAAGCGCGGCAATGAAGCACTGTCCTCATGGATGGGCTGGACCATCGCCGGCAGTTTCGATCTGGTGCCCGAGCAGTCACGGAGCTGGTCGGCAGGCATGATCCTGACGCCGGAGTTTCTCCAGGGGTTTCGGCTTTCGGTGGACTACACGCTGATCACGAAGACCGATGAAATCGGCAGCATTAGCTACGGCACGATGGTCGAGCTGGAAGATCAGGGTTTTGCTGATCGCATCACCCGCGGACCATTGACGCCCGAGGACGCAGCACTGGGCTTTACAGTCGGGCCCATCATCGCCATCGACTCAGGCAACATCAATATCGCGCGCACAGAGCTGGAGGCTTTCGATATTCAGGCGGACTACACTTGGGAGACCGCTTATGGCGTCTTCACGGCCAACCTCGTAGCGACCTACCAGCCGCACTACAAACAGCAACTGATGTCCAGTCTCCCCGAGAGCGAACTGGTGGGCTATACCGATGGCCCGCTGAAATGGCGCGGCAATGGCGGCGTAAACTGGCGCCGCGGTCCGTGGATGGCCGGCTGGAACATGCAGTATTACGACGAGTATTTCGTCTACGGCAGCTCGTACTCGCAGAGTTCCCGCGATGCGTATGTTCTCGGTCAGGGATCGTCGATCATTCCTTCGCAGACCTATCACGATATGTTTGCGCGTTATCGCTTTGACGATACGAATCTGCGCCGCGCGGGCTGGCTGGCCAACAGCGAGGTGCTGGTCTCGGTGCAGAATGTTTTCGACGACGTTCTGCCTCTGCTGGCTACGACGGGACTGGAGTACTCCGGCTACAGTCTCTACGGCGACCCGCGCCTGCGGCGCTACTCCATCTCCTTCACCAAACGCTTCGGCCTCTGACGCCGCTGCTGTCGGGTTTGCGCCGCCTGCCGGCAGGGTGTAAGAGAGGCTGTGTGGACACTGCCGCGCGTCATCGCTGGATCGCCGCCCATATCCTTCCGCACGAGGCCGAGGTCAGGGGGTGGCTGCGTCGCCATGTGGGCACCCTGTCGGCTGCTGACATCGATGACCTGATTCAGGAGGCCTACGCCCGCATCTGGCCGGCGAAGTTTGCCGCCATTACCCAGGGCCGCGCCTATTTTTTCACTACGGTGCGCCACCTGGTGCAGGAGCAGGCCCGCCGGGCGCGCATCGTGCCCATGGAGCGATTGGGGGAAATCGACGCGCTGCGCATCATCAGTGAGGAGCCGGAACCGGAGCGGAAGGTGGGCGCACGCCAGGAGCTGGGACGATTACGGGATATCGTGGCCGATCTGCCGGCGCAGTGTCGCCGTGCCTTCGAGCTGCGCAAGTTCGAGGAGCTGTCGCAACGGGCGATCGCCGAACGGATGGGTATCTCGGAAAAAACAGTCGAGAATCATCTGACCCGGGCGCTGGCGCGGGTGCTGGATGCATTGGCGGCCGGCCCGGGCGAGCAGGGCAGGGCGCGTGAAGCGCCGGGGACGCGGGCAAATGACGCAAACCATGGAAACGACTGAACAGCCCGTTGAAAGCGTGCAGACCGTGGCGGCGCGCTGGGCCGTGCGCCTGGACGCCGGTCCCCTGGCGCCGGAGGAGCAGCGCGCGCTGGAGCAATGGCTGGCCGTCAAACCGCAGCACCACGGTGCCCTGATCCGCGCCCGCTCCGCCTGGACCGACCTGGATCGCCTGGCAGCCCTGGCCGCACCTTCTTCCTCCCCGGAGCGCGGAGCGCGCGGCGGAACAGAGTTCGAGGGCAGGGGATTTCGCTACTGGCCGGTTGCCGCCAGCCTTGCCGCCGCCGCTGTCCTCGGCGTGCTCTGGTTTGCACTCAACCCGAATCATGAGGTTTACACCAGCGCCATTGGCGAGGTCCGTCGCATCACGCTGAACGACGGCACCAGCATGGTGCTCAACACGGCCAGCGAGGCGCGGGTACAGTTCACCGGCGCCGGGCGCGACGTCGTCCTGGTCCGCGGCGAGGCATTGTTCGATGTGGCCAGGGATCCCGCGCATCCCTTCGTGGTGCGCGCCGGCGACTTCAGCGTGAAAGCGCTGGGCACCGCCTTTGCCGTGCGCATCGACACCGCGCAAATTGACGTGACCGTCACGGAAGGCGTGGTGGAAGTCCAGTCCTCGTCTTCTCTCCCTCCAAAGGGGAGGAACGGCCAGGGTGAGGGGGGGGTGAGTGTCCCGGTGCGCCTGACCCCCAACCACCGCGCCATTCTGTTTCCCGCAAAGCCCGCGGAAATCATTCCCGTTACCACCCCCACCGCCGAGCGCCGGCTGGCCTGGCGCAACGGCATGGTGGCCTTCGATGGCGAGTCGCTCGCCGAGGCGGTGGCCGAGGTCAACCGCCACAATCGCCGCCGCATTCTGGTGCGCGATTCCGCGCTGGCGGCGCGTCCCGTCATCGGTTTGTTCAAGGCCACCGATCCGCAGGGCTTCGCCCGCACCGCGGCGGCCGCGCTCGGCGCACAGGTGGCCGAGGACGGTGACGCCATCGTTATTCTCTCCACACCGGATTAGGGGAGCCGCCGCAGTCGTTCATCTTCTCCCACATGACAGAGCGCCAGGCGCTTCAAGGGGGAGAAATGACGACTGCAACGACCTTACGGGTGTTGGTAAAAATGAGCAGCCTGCTGCTGACCGCATTACTCGCCACCGCCGGCAACCTGCCCGCGGCGGCGGCGGAGATGCATCACTTCAACGTGGCCGCCAGGGATGCCGCCACCGCCATCCAGGAATTCGGCACGCAGTCCGGGGTGCAGATTCTCGCCGGCGGCGAGGAACTGCGCGGCAAACAGCTCAATTCCGTGACGGGAAAGATCACCACCGACGAGGGCCTGCGCAGACTGCTCGACGGCACCGGGCTGACGCACCGGTATGTCGGTGAGCGCGCCATTGCACTGGTGCCCGCCGACGCATCGGCGGCAGCGCATGACCTGCCGCCGTCTGCAGCCGCTGGTGCAGCTGGCCCCGGCCTGAGGCTGGCGCATGCCGCGACAGACGATGCACCGGACACCCGGGCCGCCTCCGGCGGTGAGGAAGCGCGGCACACGGTCGGCGACAAATCAGATGAGGTGATGCAGAAAGGCGTTCCGGAAATCATGGTCAAAGGCCGGCGCAGCGGCAGTACCGATATGCAGCGCACCGAGGATGACGTGCAGCCCTACGTGGTGTTCACCGCCGAGGAGATTGAAAACTCCATGGCCGGGGATATCGAGTCCTTCCTGCGCACCCGGCTGTCCATGAATCAGGCTGCCGGCACCGAATCGATGAGCGATGGCCTGCGCGGCGCGCAGAGCACCATCAACCTGCGCGGGCTGGGAAGCGATGAGACACTCATCCTGGTCAACGGCCGGCGTCAGCCCTCGATCGCCCAACCGTCCGGACTGGGGGTCTATCAACCCGACATCAATGGTATTCCCCTGTCTTCGATCGAACGCATCGAGGTGTTGCCGTCCACCGCCGGCGGTATTTACGGCGGCGGGGCCACGGGCGGGGTGGTCAATGTGATTCTCAAGCGCGGCTACCGGGGGCTGGAAGTGCGCGGCACCTATGACGGCACCACCAACGGCGGCAATCACAAGCGGCGCCTGGAAGCCAGCGGCGGTCTTTCGCTGGAGGGCGGGCGCACCAGTCTTAGTTTCGCGGCCAGCTATTCGGACGCCGCGCCGTTGCTGAACGGGGATCGCGATCTGGCGAGCAAGGCCCGCGCGCAGCTGCTGGAGAACGATCCGGAAAGCGTGCTGACAGCCTTCCAGGGCGCGCCGATCGGCTACACCACCAACATCGAGAGCGCCAGCGGCAGCCCGCTGGTGCTGGTTTCCACCGGCCAGTCGCTGGGATCGGCGCGCGCGCATGTGCCGCTGGGCTATGCCGGGCCAGGCAGCGATGGTGGCGCGGCGTTTCTGGGCACGGCCGGCTCGTTCAATACCAATCTGCCCAACGAAGCTATCACCGATGGATTGAGAAGACACCTGCTGGCCGCACCCACGATCCGCTCGATCAACCTGAATCTGCGCCGTGAGTTCACCGACCGCATCGAGGCCTTCGTGGACGTGTCAAACTACGACAACCGCGCCATCTCGTACTACATCAGCTCGCGCAATGGCAACGCCACCACCGTACCGGTGGGGCCGTCGAACCCGTTTACCGAGCCGGTGAAGATCGGTCTGCCCCTGGCCAACTTCGACCGCAGGGTGGAGGAGCAGCCTTCCTGGGCGCAGACGCGCAGTCTGGCCGGGGGCGTGATCGCGCGCCTGCCGGCCAACTGGAGCGCGCAGGCGGAGTACAGCTGGAACCGCTCGCGCTCCAGTTCGAAGCGCAATCCCTACCAGATCACCGCCGACGGGGAGGCGGCGATCAAGGACGGGCGGCTCGATCCGTTCCGCGACGTCAACGCCTATCCGCTGGATTTCTCCCCCTACTACGTCTCCCCGACCCCGCAGACCATTTATGGTGGCGACTTTGTTCTGAAGACCGCCACGCTGCGCCTGGCCGGACCGGTGTGGCGGCTGCCGGCCGGGCCGCTGATGCTCTCGACCATGGTCGAGCGGCGGGATGAACTGGACAAGGCGAATGTGAATACCCTGCACGCCCGCGACGGCACGCCGGCTTACAGCTACTATCCCGGCAATGTCAGTACCACCGACAGCGCCTACATCGAGCTGACCGTCCCGCTGGTTTCCGCGCCCAATGCGCGGCCGGGCATTCAGGGGCTGGAGTTGCAGGCCTCCTACCGTTACGACCGGGCCGATATCGCCTTGCGGAGCTGGGCTGACGTCGCCGTAGTCATCCCCTCGCCCGAAGGCCCGTACCCGCAGTCCGATACCATCGATATCAGCACAGATGCGAACCAGTACACCTTTGGTTTCCGCTATCAGCCGTTCCAGCAGCTGGCCCTGCGCGCCAGCCTCGGCGAGGGTGTTCTGCCCCCGTCGGTGGTTCAGCTGGCGCCGAGGGAGTTCGCGCCGAATTTGTTCCCCATTCTCGGGGGGAGGTTGGCCGATCCGAAGCGCGGCGGCGGGCCGCTGATTTCCTTGATCCGGTATGCCGCTACGGGCAATCCTTCCCTGCAGCCCGAGGAGTCCGAGAGCATTTCCGCAGGGTTGATATTCACGCCGCTGTCCATTCCCGGCCTGCGCGTGTCGATCGACTACACGCGCATCGACAAACTGAACGAGATCTCCAGCGTCGGCGCACAGGTCCTGCTCGACCTCGAGGATGAGGCGTTCTCGGATCGCATCGTGCGCGGTGCGCTGACCCCGGCCGATCAGGCCCTGGGCTACACCGCCGGCCCCGTCCTGGAATTCGACACCGGTCCGGTTAATGTGGCCAGGTCCCTCATGGAGGCCTTCGATGCGCAGATCGACTATACGTGGCAGACCCACTACGGGGAATTCAAGGCCAGCATGATGGGCACCGTGCAGCCGCACCTGCTGCAGCAGATTCTGGCCGACCAGCCCACCGAGGAATACGTGAATACCAACTCCGGTCCGCTGAAGCTGCGTACCAATGCGGGATTGACCTGGACGCGCGAGAACTGGGCGCTGGGCTGGAACATGCAGTACTACGGTTCATATCTCATTACCTCCCCGGGCGCATCGAACAATCCCGATCGGTTGCGCAGGAACGGCGGCTCGCCGGACATCCCCGCGCAGCACTACCATGATCTGTTCGGCCGCTATCGTTTCGGCGATCGCTCCGGATCGGGATGGTCGGGGTTGCTCAGCAATGCCGAGTTGTGGATATCGGTGAAGAATGTGCTGGATACTGAGCTGCCAATTGCCTTCGACAATGGCTTCTTCAGGTTCAGCCCCTACGGCGATCCGCGCCTGCGCAGCTACGCGATCACGTTGAGCAAGAGTTTCCAGTAGGTGCGCGGGATTCTCCACGGCAGGAAGGGCCTGCGCAAAGCCATGCAGGCCCTGACCTGCGCCGCGGCGGTGTTCGCCTGGGGCGTGAGTTGCGCGGCGCCCCCGCCCCTCACGCTCCGGGTGGGAGATCCGGCGCCGCAGTTCGAGGTGCTGACCTGGCTGAAGGGCGAGGCGGTGCAGCGCCTCGATGCGGGGCAGGTGTATGTGATCGAGTTCTGGGCCACCCGCTGCGTTCCCTGCATCAAGCTGATGCCCCATTTCAGCGAACTGGCGCGGCAGTACTCCGGGAAGGCGACCTTTGTCGGCGTCAACGAGCCCTACGACTGGGAAACCGTCGAATCGGTGAGCACGTTCGTCGACCGGCAGGGGGAGCGGATGACCTATGCGGTGGCGATGGATTTCCTGGAGCGTGAGCAGCGCCTGTTTGCTCGCTGGGCGATGCCGGCGGGAATGTCCGGCTACCCGGCGGCGCTGATCGTGGATCGCGCCGGCCGCATTGCCTGGGCCGGCAGTCCGGCGCTCAGCCTGGAGGATATGGAGACGACGCTGGAGCAGGTGGTCGCCAACACGCACGATCTGGCGCAGGGCCGCGCGCGCCAGCAGGCCCGGCACGAGGCCCGCGAGGCGGATCGGATGCCCCTCGCGTCGGTAGTGGATCCCTGGGACAAGAAGGACTACCCGATGGTCATTGTGGAAGCGGACAAGCTCATCGCGCAGGATCCGCGCAACGAGCAGCGGGTATTCCGCATGAAGCTGCTCGCATTGCTGCACACCGATGAACGCCAGGCGCTGAGCTACGCGCGCGGCCTTCCAGAGCAATACCGGCATGGGGCGGCGATCGTTCTGGCCGTCAAGGAGCAATTGCCGGATTGGGCCTACCAGCTCGCCGTGCAGTGGCTGGAAGAAGAGATGGAGCCTGAGACATACACGGACTCGACCCATGGCTGGGTGTGGAGCGTGATCGCCAGGGCCCACTACCGCGCCGGAAATCCGGACCGGGCCATCCAGGCGCAGGAGAAAGCCATCCGTTGCGTCGAAGCGTATGGGTATGAAAAGGAAAGGCTGGAGCTCAAACAAACGCTGCAGGACTATCGGGCCGGGAAGTCCGCGCGCAGCGGCGACGACTAACGGATAATCTCATTAAAAACAAGGTTTTGCAGCAGAACTTGATCGCTGAGGTATACGACCGGCCCGCTGTGCCCTCTTATATAGGGCCATGATCCGACACATTGAACGGCTGTTTCTCGACAAAGGCACCGCCCTGCAGGCGTTTTTCCGCCGCCGGTTGCGGCCAGGGTCGGCCTCCGAGGTGCTGGACCTTACCCAGGAAGTGTATTCCCGCGTCCTCAATGCCAGCCGGCTGCGCGAGATTCACGACCCGGAGGCTTATCTGTTCACCGTGGCCCGCCATCTTCTCGAGGAGTATGCCGTGGCGGCCCGCCGCCGTTCCCTGGCGGTGGAGCTGTCCGATCCGCTCGCGAAACCGGCTCTGTCTGAGGAGCCCACCCTGGAACGCGACGTCGATGGCAGTCACATCGCGCAGGTGTTGCGCGATGTGCTGCGCGAACTGTCTCCGCCCTGCCAGGCGGCCGTCGTCCTCGCCTATGAGGACGGGTTGTCCTACCGGGAGATTGCCCATCGCCTCGGCGTTTCAAAACCCATGGTGCAGAAGTACCTGGCGCAGGCGCTGAGCAGCTGTCGCCAGCAAGTCCTCAGCAAGGGAGAGATGGCATGAGCGCCGGCGGTGAACGACAGTTCGAAGCGGTTATCGTCGAGCAGGCCGGCGAATGGTACGCCCGGCATCGGGACGGCAAGCTCACCGCCGCGGAGACCGAGGCCTTCATGGCGTGGCTGCAAAACTCGCCGCTGCACATCCGCGAATACCTGGCGACGGCGGAGCTGGCCGCTCATTTGCCCGCGGCGGCCAAAGGCCTGCAAGTCGACCGGCATGAGCTGGTCGAGCGCGCCCGCGCCTGGCTGCGCACTTCGGACAACGTCGTTGCGCTGCGTTCGATGCGGGCTACGGCGCCTGCGCCGCGCGGTTTCATGCGGCGGAGCAGGCTACTGGCGGCATTCGCCGCCGTTCTGGTGCTGGGCGTCGCCGGCGGTTTGTACTGGGAGTTTGGAACGCCGGGATTGAGCGGTTGGCCGCGGGTGCTGGAAGTTCCGCGCGGCGAACAGCGCACGGTGCGATTGCGCGACGGGAGCGTGCTGCACCTGAATGCCGACACACGAGTGCGCGTGCGTTATTCCCCGGCGCAGCGACTGATCGACCTCGAGCACGGCCAGGCTCTGTTCAGTGTTGCCCGCAACACGGCGCGGCCGTTCGTGGTGCGCGCCGGTGAAACCGACGTCGTGGCGGTGGGCACGCAGTTCGATGTGCTGCGGCGGGGTGCGGAAGGGCCAGTCACGGTGACGGTGGTGGAAGGCAAGGTCGATGTGCTCAGCCATGAGGCGCAGCGCAGGAACGGCAAGGCGCCGACCACATCGATAGCCGGGAAACCGGTGCGCCTGATCGCAGGTCAGCAGGTGCGCCTGACGGCCATCGGGACCGTGTCGCGTCCACAGCCGGTGGATGTGCGGGCCGCCACCGCTTGGCTGCGCCGCGAGCTGGTGTTCAACGAACAGCGGCTGGCTGAAGTGGCCGAAGAGTTCAGCCGTTACGGGACGTCCATCGAGATCGAAGATCCTGCGCTGCGCGAGTACCGCGTCAGCGGCGTATTCAACGCCTACGACGTTGAGTCGTTCGTGACGTATCTGAAGCGCATCGGAACGGTCGAACCGGACGGCGCCGGTATTCGCGTGCGGAGCAGGTAAGCGGGTATACGAAATCCTTCCTCAGCCTCCTGGGTACATGAGATTCGGACAGGAGCAGGTTCCATGATCAAACTGTTGTTTACTTTGTTGGCGTTCGTGGCCGTGACGGCGCACGCACAGACTGCGGCCCCCGCTTCCGGCAACGCTTCCTTGACGCAGATTCCCGCGCAGCCCCTGGCCGATGCCCTGACGGTGCTCGCCCGCCAGAGGGGCCTGCAGATGATCTACGGCTCCGATGCGGTCCGCGGACACCAGTCCAAGGGCGCCCCCGCCGGTTTGTCCACCGCGGAAGTGCTGGCCCGCATCCTGGAAGGCACGGGACTGGAGTACGAGTTCCTCAACGACCGTACGGTGACGATCTGGATCAGAGGTCGGGAACGTCCGGTGTCGGGCGGTGCGCAATCGCTGTCCGGACAAAGGCCGCAGGGGCCGATTCCCGCCGGCGAGGTCGCGGACACGCTCCGTCTGGCCCGCACGCAAGCCGGCCGCGATGCGCTGGATGGCGCGCCGACCGGGGAAAACACAGACGAAGGCAGGGCGGAGTCGTCCACGGACGAGGCAAAATCGAAAGGCATCCCTGAGATGCTGGTCAAGGGCGCACGCAGCTCCAACTCCGACATCCGCCGCACCGAGGACGATGTGCAGCCCTATGTGGTGTTTGAGGCCGAGGAGATCGAGAACTCCATGGCGCCGGATCTGGAAACCTTTCTGAAGACCCGCCTGCCGATGAACCAGTCGCGCGGCAGCGAAGGACAGAACTTTAGCGGGATACGCGGCCCCCAGGGCACCACGCAAAGCACGATCAATCTGCGTGGGTTGGGCGCTGATCAGACACTGATCCTGGTCAACGGCCGGCGCATGCCGAGCGCGGGTAACGGGCTTGAATTGCTGCAGCCGGATATCAACGGTATCCCGCTCGCGGCCGTGGAGCGCATCGAGATTCTGCCCTCCACGGCGGGAGGCATATACGGTGGCGGCGCCACCGGCGGCGTGGTCAACATCATTCTCAAGCGCGACTACTCGGACCTGGAACTCACCGCCCGTTACGACGGCACCTTCGCCGGCGGCGGCGCCGAGCGGCGCCTGGACGCCAGCGGGGGGTTCACGCTGGAGGGCGGTCGCACCAGCATCATGGTGATGGCGAGCTACCGGGACGCCAATCCGCTGTATATCGGCGACCGGGATTTCACCGCCCGCGCCCGGGCCTTGCAGAACGCCAACGACCCAGGTGCGTTTGTTTCACAGAGCACCCCGGTGCATGGCTATACCACCAACATCAGGAGCGCCAACGGCTCCGACCTGGTGCTGGTCGATGATATGCGGCCGCTGAATACGCCCATCGCGTATGTGCCGGTGGGCTATGCGGGTCCGGCGAGTGACGGTGGCACGGCTTTTTTGAGTACTGCCGGACGTTACAATCTTGATCTTGCCGCGGATCCGGCCGGCCGACAGCATTCCCTGCTCAACTTGCCCACGGTGCGGTCGGTTGCGGTGAATCTGCGGCGCGAATTCACCGACCGCATCGAGGCCTTTGTTGATGCCTCCCGCCATGACAGCCGGGGATCGCGGGCAGGCCTCCAGGGGCAGCTCTATACCGACGTAACTCTACCTGTTGGTCTGAACAATCCGTTTACCCAGGCGGTGAAGTTGTCGGTGCCATTGCCGGGCTACGGTATCAGCCGGCGCACGAGCTCCAGTTCCCTGATGGAGCAATTTAGTGGTGGCCTCATCGTGCGCCTGCGCAACGACTGGGCTGCGCAGGGCGAGTATACCTGGAGCCAGTCGACCTCCGGTTATAGCAGGCCAGATGCATTCCTGACCCAGGATGGCAGTGCCGCGCTGATCGATGGGCGGCTTGATCCTCTTGGCGATGTAAACGCCTACCCGATGGATTTCTCCGCTTACTATCCGGGTGGAACGGGGCAACGCGCTACTCGTGCGGCAGAGCATTTCACACTTCACAAGGACGCCACGCTGCGCGTGGCCGGCCCCTTGATGAATCTGCCCGGTGGTCCGCTTCGGCTCGCGGCCCTGATTGAGAGCCGGGAGCAGTTCACCGGAGATAATGTGCTGACCCGTTATCGATTGGGCGTGGTTGATGCCGAGCACACCTACTATCCGAAAATCGGCGCGACCACTGAGAGCGTGTATGCAGAACTTACCGCGCCGCTGTTCTCGGCGGTCAATGCCCGGCGGGGGCTTCGCGGTCTCGATCTGCAGGCCTCCTACCGCTACGATGAAACAAAGACCCGCTCACGGCCGATAGATGACAGCCAGGTGATGGTGCCCTCTGCCGACGGACCGTTTCCGGATGTGCCGTTCCAGACCAACACAGTCACCGGCAACCAGTACACGCTGGGATTTCGCTACACACCGGCGGAGAGTGTTGTGTTGCGCGCGAGCTATGGTAAAGGGATCCTGCCGCCTATGCCTTCACAACTCGCCGAGTCTTCGTTCCCGCCGGAATTTGTTGGCTTTTTAGGCGTGCTGACAGATTCCAAGCGCGGGGGAGAAGTTATCACCGACGCCACAGTCGAAAAACTTACAATTTCCGGCAATCCGCTGCTGCGTCCCGAATACTCGCAGAGCTGGTCGGCAGGAGCGATCTTCACGCCGGAGAGCCTGCCTGGACTACGGCTTTCGGTGGATTACACCCGCATCGAGAAGACCGACGAGGTTGGCTTCCTTGACCTTCAGGTCCTCATCGATCTGGAAGACAATTTTCCTGGCCGCATCGTGCGCGATTCACTGACGGCGGCGGACCAGACCCTGGGCTACACCGGTGGGGTGGTGCGTGAGCTGAATCTCGGGCAGGTCAACATCGCCCACAGCGTGGTGGAAGCCGTAGACATCCAGGCCGACTACAGCTGGCAGACGCGCTTCGGCGTCTTCGCGGCCAATGTAATGGCGACGGTGCAACCGCAACTGAAGCAACAGGCGGCGCCCGACAGCGAGGAGTTCGATACGGTGGGTTACAGCGATGGCCCGCTGAAGTGGCGCGCCAACGCGGGGCTGCGCTGGAGCCGCGGCGCCCTGGACCTGGGTTGGAACATGCAGTACTACGATGCCTCGCGGGTCTATACCAGCACCGCCTTCCCATCGAGCCGCGACGCCACGGTGCGCGGCCAGGGTTCGGAGTGGACTCCCACGCAGACCTACCATGATGTATTCGGGCGCTATCGTTTTGAGACCTTACCCGGGTTTGCCCGTGGCCTGCTGGAGAACACCGAGCTGCTGGTCTCGGTGCAGAATGTCTTCAATGACAGCCCGCCGATCCTGGCGAGCGTCAGTCCTGGTGTGATTGCCGGCTACAGCACCGATGGCGACCCGCGCCTGCGGCGCTACTCGGTCTCCTTCACCAAGCGCTTCGGCCTCTGACGCCGCCGCCGGGTTTGCGCCACCTGCCGGCAGGGTGTAAGAGCGGCTGTGTGGACACTGCCGCGCCTCATCGCTGGATCGCAACCCATATTCTGCCGCACGAGGCCGAGGTCAGGGGGTGGCTGCGTCGCCATGTGGGCACCATGCAGCCGAATCTGTTGCAGCAGATTCTGGCCGATCAACCCACCGAGGAATACGTGAACACCAATCTCGGTCCGCTGAAGCTGCGCACCAACGCGAGATTGACCTGGACGCACGAGAACTGGGCATTGGGTTGGAACATGCAGTACTACGGTTCATATCTCACTACCTACCCGGGTTCTTTTGATAATGCCGCACGGGTAGTCAGGAATGGCGGTTCGCCGGCCATCCCCTCGCAGCACTACCATGATCTGTTCGGTCGCTATCGTTTCGGTAATGGCTTCGGCTCAGGATGGTCGGGGCTGCTCGGCAATGTCGAGTTGCTGCTTTCGGTGAAGAATGTACTGGACACTGAGCCGCCGATGCTCGCCGACATTTCATTTGGTTACTTCAGGGTCAGTCCCTACGGCGATCCGCGCCTGCGCAGTTATTCGATTTCGGTGAAGAAGAGCTTCCAGTAGGCGCTACTGGAGCAGGGCGCTGAATCGCAGGGGACCAGATTGCCCTGTTACCCTGTCATGGAGGTATAGCCCTAACCGACCCAGCCATGACACCGCCAGATCAATCCCGGGACATTGCCCAGTGGGCCGATACCTGGCACCAGGACCTGGTGAAATTCCTTGTGCGGCGCAGGGTTGCGCTGGCCGACGCGCAGGATCTGGCCCAGGAGGTGTACCTGCGGCTGCTGCGGGTCGACCACGCGGACCTGGTGCGCCAGCCGCGCAGCTATCTGCTGCGCATCGCGGCGAATCTGCTGCATGAGTGGCGGCTGAAGGCGCGCCAGTCCAGACCGCATGACGCGCCGGTGGACGGGCTGGCGGGCGATGGCAATCCGGAGCAGGACGTGGTGGACGGCGAACGGGCGCAGCGTCTGGGTCGGGAGATGAACCGGCTGACCGCGCCGGTGCGTCTTGCCCTGGTGTTGCAGATTCGCGAGGGCCTCACTTACGGGCAGATCGCCGCGCGCATGAAGGTAACGCCACGGATGGTCAAACGTTATCTGCTTACGGCGTATGCCACTTTGCGTATGCGACTGCCCAGGGATTTATAGGGACTCCAGCATGAACTCCACGCCCACTCCCTCTCCCATTGCCACGGCGGCCGAATGGCTGACCGCGCTGCAGGCGCAGGACCTGTCGCTCCGGGACCGCGAGCGCTTCGCCGAATGGCTGCGCCGTTCGCCGGTGCATGTGGATGAGTTTCTGCGGCTGACCGCGCTGCAGGGCCATCTCACCCGCTGGCCGGGATTGCACGATATCGATCTGGCGTCATTGGAGGCGGAGGTCGCGCAGGGCGGCGCGGCGGTGGTGCCGCTGGCGGCTCTACCCCCGGAGGCCGCCGCTTCGATCGACCAGCCGCGCCGTTTGCAACCCGTCTGGCGCTTTGCCGCCACGGCAGCCGTGGTTCTTGCGGCCGCGGCATGGTCGTTTGTCGAGCATCCCGCCTGGTTTGGCGGCGCGGAACGCTACGTGACCGCCGTCGGTGAACAGCGCTCGGTGACGCTCGCCGACGGCTCCCATGTGCAGCTCAACGTGCGCTCCGACTTGAGTGCTCGAGTGGATGAGCACGCGCGCGACCTGCAGCTCGAAGCGGGCGAAGCCCTGTTCAAGGTGGCGCAGGATTCGGCGCGGCCGTTCCGGGTGCATACCCCGCAGGCCGTCATTGAAGCGCTGGGCACCGAGTTCAACGTGCATGTGGCGCAGGGCCGGACCATCGTGACCCTGCTGGAAGGCCGCGTTGCGGTGACCCCGGCCGCGAGCGCCTCCGGCGCGAACCAGTCGATTGCGCTGCAGCCCGGACAACAGCTGCAAGTCGCCGGCGATGCCGCGGCAATACCCCGGCCGCAACCCGGCGATCCCGCCGCGGCAATGGCCTGGACGCAGCGGCGGCTGGTGTTCGATAACGCGCCCCTTGCCCAGGTGGCGGCGGAGTTCAATCGCTACAGCCGCCAGTCGCTGGTGGTGAACGATCCGCGACTGCGCGATGCGCGCATCACCGCGGTATTCGATGCCGATGACATTCAGGCGTTTGTGGATTCATTGATGGAGGCGGGCCGCTTCGAAGTGACGCGACAGCCGAATGGCGCCTGGCATATCGAGCCGCACCAGCAAAAATAGCGGGGACCATTTCCGGTCCTGATCTTGTCATGGGGGTAACAGACGCAAATCATCCGCTACGGGAGCATCCATGACAGCGCGCACTTCGAAGTTTGTACAAGCGATCACCGGCTTCACACTGGCATGGGCGCTGCTGTTCGCCGGTCACGCGCAGGCCGATGGCCGCCATCAACTGAAGATCGAGTCCAAGTCCGTCAGTGAAGCGCTGAAGGATTTCGCCACGCAAACCGGCCTGCAGGTGCTGGTCATGTCCGCGGACGTGGGTGACAAGCACTCGGTCGCGATCGAAGGCCTGCTCACCAGCCGGGAGGCCCTGGCATTGCTGCTGCGAGACAGCGGGCTGACGTACAAGATGATCGACGAGCGCACGATCGCGGTGCGCGCAAAGTCCGATGGCGCGCCCCGGCGGGGGGCGGCGGTGGAGAGCGGTTCCGCAGCCGAAAGCCTGAGGCTGGCGCGCGTCGAGGCCGATTCCTCGGCGGCAACGCCAGAGGAGGAATCTCCTGCGCCCAAAGGCGGCAGCCGGGAAGCGGCGAAGTCCGGTGAACAGGCCTCCAAAGGCATTCCCGAAATGCTGGTCGAAGGGAAACGCACCTCCAACACCGACATCCGCCGCACCGAGGACGATGTGCAGCCCTATGTGGTGTTCGAGGCCGAGGAGATCGAAAACGCCATGGCGCCGGATCTGGAAACCTTTCTGCGCACGCGTCTGCCGATGAATCAGTCCTACGAAACGGAGTCGATGCGGGTTACTGGGAGACGTGGCGGGCAGAGCTCGATCAATCTGCGGGGCCTGGGCGCGGATGAAACCCTGGTGCTGGTCAACGGCCGGCGCATGCCCGGCGTCGCCAAAGGCGGTGAGCCGGATATCTATCAGCCTGATCTCAACGGCATTCCGCTGTCTTCGGTGGAGCGCATCGAGATACTGCCCTCCACGGCCGGCGGTATTTATGGCGGTGGCGCCACCGGTGGCGTAGTCAACGTCATTCTCAAGCGAGACTATCGCGGATGGGAGGTCCGGGGCGTCTACGACAACACGATGCACGGTGGGGGCATGAAGCGACGGTTGGAAGCCAATGCCGGATTCAGTCTGGAAGGCGGCCGAACCAGCATCACCGCCGCGGCCAGCTATACCGACTCCAATCCTTTGCTGCAAGGCGACCGGGATTTCAATAGACAAACGCGCCGGCGGATACTCGCCAATGACCCGGACAGCATCCTGAGCTCCCCTTTTACCGGCTATCCCATTCGAGGCTATACCACCAACATCAACAGTGTCAGCGGCAATCCCTTGATCCTGGCTGCGACGAACCAGTCTCTCGGATATGCCACCGCGCACGTGCCGGTGGGCTATGCCGGCCCGGACAGCGATGGCGGCGCTGCGTTTCTGGCCACGGCAGGCTCATATAACCTGGACATGCCGAATGAGGCCTATAGTGGCGGCGCGCGACACACCTTGATCACGAATCCCACGGTGCGGTCGGTTTCCCTGAGCACGCGGCGGCGGTTCACTGATCGCATCGAGGCTTTTGTCGATGTGTCGAACAACGACAATCGATCCGCTTCCGTGTTCATGGGTGCGCGCAGTGGCCAGGAACAGATTCTACCTGCGGGACCCAACAGTCCGTTCACTGAGGATGTTCGAATCAGCATGCCGGTGGCCAATTTTGAGGGGGATTCAGGCCGGCAGACCGCCTACTCGGAGACACGAAGCATCGCCGGTGGGCTCATCATCCGCCTTCCGGCGGGCTGGACGGCCCAGGCGGAGTACGCCTGGGGCCGTGCCAACTCCGGGCACACCTACAACTTCGACCAGCTGACCAATGATGGAAAGGCGGCGATCATCGACGGACGCCTGGATCCCCTGCGCGACGTCAATGCGTTCCCGCTAGATTTCTCGCCCTACTATTTCACGCCGAGGCCGCAATACGCGTACGACAGCGAAAATCTGCTCAAGGATGCCACGCTGCGGCTGGCCGGCCCGATCTGGAAGATGCCCGGCGGTTCGATGATCCTCTCGACCCTGCTGGAGAATCGGGAGGAGCTCACCGAGGCGACGGTCGCGACGCGGTACACCCTGCCCGATGTGCCGCAGCACCGGTACTATCCGTCCAGGGGTTCCACCACCGACAGCGCCTATGTGGAGGTGACCGCGCCGCTGGTATCCGCCGTCAATTCGCGGCCGGGCATTCAGGACCTGGAGCTTCAGGCTTCCTACCGCTACGACAGAAGCAGGACACTGGCGCGCACCTGGGGGGATTTTGGCGTCATCGTGCCTTCGCCCGATGGACCGTTCCCGCAGTCCGAGAGCGTGCGCAAGAGCACTGAAGCCAGCCAGTACACCTTTGGCTTTCGCTACCAGCCGACGGCGCAGTGGGCGCTGCGCGCCAGCTATGGCGAGGGTGTTCTGCCGCCCTCGGTGGTGCAGCTTGCGCCGTCGATCAGCAGTCCTGCCAGCGCTGCATTCTGGGGGTCGATTCTCAGCGATCCTAAGCGCGGCGGCGAGTCGCTGAGTTCATTGATGATCTACAGCAGTCTGGGCAGTGTCGACCTTCGGCCCGAGCAATCGGCAAGCTGGTCGGCGGGGCTGATCATCACGCCCGATGTTCTGCCGGGGCTGCGTCTTTCGGTGGATTACACGCTGATCAAGAAGGTAGATGAAATTGGCACTGTTAACAGGCAGCTGATGCTGTCACTGGAAGACCAGGGATTCGCCAGCCGCATCGTCCGTGGACCGCTGACGCCTGCGGATCAGGCGCTGGGCTATACCGGCGGACCCATCCTGGAATATGACAGCGGGCTGGTCAATATCGCGCACACTGAAATGGAGGCCTACGACGTGCAGACCGAGTATGCGTGGCACACGGCGTATGGCGAATTCAGCGCCCACTTCATGGCAACCTATCAGACACATCTGCTGCAGCAGGCGCTGCCGGGCACGCCGACTCTGGAGCTGGTGGGCTTCCAGACCGGTCCGTTGAAGTTCCGCGGCAACGGCGGCCTGACCTGGCGCCGTGGCGCCTGGTCCGCGGGTTGGAACATGCAGTACTACGATTCGTACTCGATTTTTGAGCACGGGTTCAGTGACGAGGAGAATGCCGAGCGCGCCCTCACCCAGGGTTCGCCCACCATACCCAGCCAGACCTATCACGATGTGTTCGCCCGCTATCGCTTCGGCGACAGCAATCGTTCCGGCTGGGGCCTGCTGAACAACACCGAGATCCTGGTCTCGGTGCAGAACGTGCTGGACACCAGCCCGCCGATCCTGACCAGCAGTTCGTCCGGAGCCACCGCCTTCAGTCCCTACGGCGATCCGCGCCTGCGCAGTTATTCGATTTCGGTGAAGAAGAGTTTCCAGTAGAGTCGTTCGGAGATATGGGCGCGGGTGTGCAGGCATCCGCGGCCCTGAAGCCGGGGAGGGTGACGAGGAACTCAGAGCTCCCGGATCAGGATTCTCTCCGGCTCCTTGATCGCCTCCAGCTCAAACGCCTGCGGCGCCTTCGCCGGCATCGCATCGCGCGTGAGTGTCAGCAGTCGTTTCGTCTCCTTGTTCATCTGCTGACTCCCTCAGCCATCCCCCCGCCTGCCGATGCCGCTGTGGTAAATCTGCGCCGCTGGAAAGTCCGTGGTTTGATCGAACTGGTGGATGCGCGCCCGTCTCTTGGCGACTGAAGCCGATTCGCCAATGCCTCGGCCCGCGGGAGAGCGTACGCGCAGGAACACCGGCAGCCCAGGCAGACCCCGCGGATTGATCAGCCCGGCTGAACTGGTCTGCGGCTTCTATTGGTCAGCGGCATCGCGACGTGCAAGGGCCGCGGACAGGTCCGAGCCCGAGGGCTGCTGGAAGATGCGCAGGCCGAACTGCGGCAGGATGGCATAGAGGTGATCGAAGATGTCCGCCTGAATGCTCTCGTAGGCTATCCACTCGGTGGTGGCGGTGAAGCAGTACACCTGCAGCGGCAGACCCGTGGGCGTGGGTTGCAGCTGGCGCACCATCAGCGTGAGCTGCTGGTGCACCTGTGGATGAGCCCGCAGGTAGGCGACGATGTAGGCACGGAAGGTGCCGAGATTGGTGGCGCGGCGGGTGTTGACCGGGTCTTTGCCCTGAGCCAGCAACGCCTTGTTGTACTGCTCCAGTTCGGCGCGCTTCTCGTCCAGGTAGCCGTCAATGAGGGCAAAGCGGCGCAGCCGTTCGCGCTCCTCCTCGTCGAGAAAGCGCACCGAGGTCTGATCCAGGTGCAGCGCCCGCTTGATGCGCCGTCCGCCTGACTCGTTCATGCCGCGCCAGTTCTTGTAGCTTTCGGCGATCAGGCGCCAGGTGGGGATGGTGGTGATGGTGCGGTCCCAGTTCTGCACCTTTACCGTATGCAGGGAGATGTCGATGACATCGCCGTCGGCGCCGAGCTGCGGCATCTCGATCCAGTCGCCCACGCGCAGCATGTCGTTGCTCGACAACTGCACACTGGCCACCAGCGACAGCAGCGTGTCCTTGAAGACCAGCAGCAGCACCGCGGTCATCGCGCCCAGGCCGGAGAGCAGCAGCAGCGGATCGCGATCGAAGAGGCTGGCGATGATGAGGATGGCAGTGAGCAGGTAGGCGACGATCTTCACCACCTGCAGATAGCCCTTGATCGGTCGCTCGCGCGCGCGCTCCGGATCGAGGCGCTTGTAGATCTCCCCCAGGCCGTTGAGCAGGGTGATCAGCGACATTGCCAGCGTGAGAATCACATAGGCGCTGGCTACCGCGCGGATCACCTGCACGGCGGCGGGTGGCAGGCCCACGACCAGCGTGATGCCGTAGTACACCAGCAACGCCGGGATGACATGCGCCACGCGCGAGATGACGCGGCGCCTGAGCAGCGCCTCGCTCCACTGTGCTGACAGCGTGCGCACCGCGCGGCGCACCGCCCGTACCAGCAGCGACTGGGTGAGCAGATCGGCCAGCCATACCACCAGGGCCAGCGCGGCGAGCTGGGCGGCGGTGAACAACCAGGGGTAGTCTTGCTGCAGCGCCTGCGCTGCCTGCATCACGTCTTCCATCCGGCGGGAGTTTAGCAGCCTGCCGTTGCCTGCGAACCCCGGGACGATTACAGTCTGTCCCCCTTGAAATCCCGATGGAAGCTGTTCAATGCGCGTATCGACTCCGTTGCTGGCCGGCGCCGGCTTGCTCGTCCTGCTGTCCGCCTGCTCCAGAACCGAAGATAAGGCCGGATCCGTGGACCTGGCGACACATCCGCTTTCAGCCGAATGGACAGGCCCCTACGGGGGCGTGCCGCCCTTCGACAGGGTGCAGGTCGCCGATTTTGAGCCGGTGCTCACCGCCGCCATGGACGCGCAACTGGCCGAGATCGATGCCATTGCCGCCGATCCGGCGCCGGCCACCTTCGAGAACACCATCGCCGCGATGGAGCGCAGCGGCCAGGCCCTGGAACGGGCAAGTACGGTGTACGGCATCTGGTCGTCCAGCATGAACTCGCCGGAGTTCCAGCAGGTCGAGCAGGTGATGGCGCCGCGCTTCGCCGAGTTCGGCGACAAGATCAATCAGAACGCGGCGCTGTTCGCGCGTATAGAGGCTGTTTATAAAGGCAATGATTATGCCGCCCTGACGCCCGAACAGCAGCGACTGACCTGGGATACCTGGAACGGCTTCGTACGCGCCGGCGCCAGGCTCGGTGATACCGAGAAGGCCCGCATGTCGCAGATCAATCAGCGTCTGGCGACGCTGTTCACCACCTTCTCCAACAATGTACTGGCCGACGAAGAAGGTTATGTCACCTATCTTTCCGTCGATCAGCTTGAGGGATTGCCGCAGTCCCTCATCGCGGCCGCAGGGGCTGCTGCCAATGATCGCGGCCATGAAGGCGAGTACGCCGTCACCAACACCCGCTCGTCCATGGAACCGTTTCTGACCTATTCGGCGGAGCGGGACCTGCGTGAGAAGGTCTGGCACAACTACTACAACCGCGGTGACAACGGCGGTGAGCGTGACAACAACGACATCATCGCGGAGATCCTGAAACTGCGCGCCGAGCGGGCGAAACTGCTGGGCTATGCCACCCATGCGCACTGGCGCCTGGAAGTGGCCATGGCCAAAACGCCGGACAATGCCATGGCGCTGATGGAATCGGTGTGGCCCGCTGCCATCGCCCGCGTGAAGAAGGAAGTGGCCGACATGCAGGCCATCGTGGACAAGGCCGAAGGCCGCTTCAGCATTGAGCCCTGGGACTATCGCTTCTACGCGGAGAAGGTGCGCGAGGCGCGGTACGACCTGGATGCCACCGAAGTGAAGAAGTACATGCAGCTGGAGAAGATGCGCGAGGCCATGTTCTGGGTGGCTGGCGAGTTGTTCGGTTTCAAGTTCGCGCCGGTCGATAACGTGCCGGTGTTTCATCCCGACGTGCGGGTGTGGGAAGTGACCAATGCCGTCAGCGGCAAGCATGTGGGGTTGTGGTATTTCGACCCCTACGCGCGTGCGGGCAAGCGCTCCGGCGCCTGGATGAACGCCTATCGCGACCAGCAGCGCATGAACGGGGAAGTGACCACCATCGTGTCGAACAATGCCAACTTCGTGAAGGGCGTGGCCGGGGAGCCAGTGCTGATTTCCTGGGACGACGCCACCACGCTGTTCCATGAGTTCGGCCATGCACTGCACGGGCTGAGTTCCAGCGTGACCTATCCGTCGTTGTCGGGAACCTCTGTGGCGCGCGACTACGTGGAATTTCCCAGCCAGCTCATGGAACACTGGATCTCCACGCCTGAGGTGCTGCGCCGCTACGCGCTACATGTGAGGACCGGCAAGCCGATTCCCGAGGCGCTGGTGAAGAAACTGAAGGCGGCCGGCACCTTCAATCAGGGTTTTGCCACCACTGAATACCTGTCGGCTGCGCTGATTGACATGAAGCTGCATCTCGCCGGCGATGTCGATATCGATCCGGACGCTTTCGAGCGTGAAGCGCTGCAGGAGATGCGCATGCCGAAGGAGATCGTCATGCGCCACCGCACGCCGCAGTTCGGCCATGTGTTCTCCGGTGATGGCTACTCGGCCGGGTACTACAGCTATCTGTGGGCCGATACGCTCACCGCTGATGCGGCCGAGGCATTCGAGGAAGCGCCGGGTGGTTACTACGACAAGGACGTGGCGGCCCGGTTGAAGAAATTCATCTTTACCGTGGGCAACACCATCGATCCGGCCGAGGCATTCCGTGAGTTCCGCGGGCGCGATGTGGATACCGCGGCGCTGATGCGCAAGCGCGGGTTCCCGGTACCGGCGAAGAAGGCAAAATAGGGCGAACGGTTCTTCGGCGCGCCTGTCCACGAAGACTTGCTGCGCCTTGTGCCCGTTCATGGGCAGAGGGGCGTGCGGATGTCGGGGAGGAATTTCGATGCCGATGATTCTGTTGCGGCGGGTGCCTGCCGCTGTCCTGTCGGTGGCCTGCGGACTGTCTTGCGCAGTGGCGTGGGGTGCTGATGGTTATTTTCGTTTCCCGGCGCTGCGTGACGGCACGGTAGTCTTCACCGCCGAGGGCGACCTGTGGTCGGTACCGGTGACGGGGGGCGAGGCGCGCCGACTCACCACACATGCCGCCGAGGAGGCCCATGCGGCGATATCTCCTGACGGACACTGGCTGGCCTTTTCGGCCGCCTACGAGGGACCGCAGGAAGCCTATGTCATGCCGCTGCACGGCGGCCTGCCGCAGCGGATCAGCTTCGAGAACTCGCAGGTGCAGGTGCTGGGCTGGACGGCGCAGGGCCGGGTGCTGTACCGCGCCCCGCACACCGGCGGCGCCACGCGGATGGTGGCGGTTGTCGCCGTCGATCCGCAGACCCTGCAGCGATCTGTTTTCCCGCTGGCCGACGCCAACGACGCGGTGCTGGATAACACGGGCCGCTGGCTGTACTTCATCCGCTTTGGCCTGGCCATGACGGGGGACAATGCCCGCGGTTATCGCGGCGGGGCGCTGTCGCAGCTGTGGCGCCATGCGCTGGACGGCGATGCCGAGGCACAGCGCATCGGGCCTCGCGACATGAATCTGCGGCGGCCCATGTGGTCGGATGGCCGTCTGATCGTGGTAGCCGATGGCGAGGGCCGCGACAACCTGTGGTCGCTGGCCGCCGATGGCGGTGATGCGCGGCCACTGACCCGGCACCGGAATTTCGATGTGCGCGGCGCGCAGCTGCACGATGGGCGCGTGGTCTATCAGCTGGGCGCTGATCTGCATCTGTTCTCGCTGGCCGACGGCAGCGACAAACGGCTGGATATCCGTCTGGTATCCGACTTCGATCAGCGCCGCGAGCGCTGGATCGACAACCCGCTGCGCTTTCTGGATACGGCGAGCTTCGCGCCCGCAGGCGACAGCGTGGTGGTGACCGCACGTGGCCGGTCGGTGGTGGCGACCACCGGTCCGCGACGTCGCGTCGGGATTGGCGCTCCCGCCGGCAGTCGTATTTCCGCCGCGGTGCTCAGTCCGGATGACAGGACCGTCTATGCCATCTGCGATGCCAGTGGCGAAGAGGAAATCTGGCGATTCGCGGCCGACGGCAGCGGCAGTGGCGAGGCGCTGACCCATGACGGCGGCAGCCAGCGCTGGGGGCTTTACCTCTCACCAGACGGCAAACGACTGGCGCATGACGACAAACGCGGCCGGCTGTGGCTGCTGGATCTGGCCACCGGCGTCAGCAAACTGATTGACGACGGTGGCGCCGATGGCAATGAGGGCTATGCCGATGTGGTATGGGCGCGCGACAGTCGCCATCTTGCCCTGGTGCGCGCCACTTCGTCCTATCGGCGCAAGCGCATCGCGCTGCTGTCCATCGATGACGGACGGTTGCAGTGGCTGACCAGTGACAAGTATGAATCGGCCTCGCCGACGTTCAGCATCGATGGACAGTGGCTGTGGTTTCTCTCCGATCGCCACTTCCAGGCGGAGAGCAGCTCTCCCTGGGGCGATCGCAATGTTGGCCCGACACTGGGTCGCAGCACCAAGGTCTATGCCCTGGCGCTGCAGCAGGACCTGCGCTTCCCTTTTCAGCCGCCGGATGAACTGATGGCAAGGCCTGACAGGGACGAAGAAAATGACAAAGCCAAGGACAAAGACAAGAACAATGCCGCGGACCGCAAGGGTAAGTCAGCCCCGGCCAGTCTGCCGGCCATCGACTGGAAGGGCCTGGCAGGCAGACTACATGAAGTGCCGCTGCCTGCCGGCCGCTATCGAAGTCTGCAGGCCGGCGTGGATCGTCTGTATTTTCTCGAGCGCGACAACCGGCGTTGGGCGCTGAAGTCCCTGCCCATCGGCAATGACGGCGAATCGGTCAGCGAGGTGCTGGACAATGTCGCCGAATACCAGCTCTCCGCCGATGGCAGGAAAATGTACCTGCGCGCGCCGGGCGGCGGCGAGCGGAATTCCGGCAGGCTGTATATCGCCCCGGCCACCGCCGCACTGCCCGCCAAGCGCGATGCGATCACCGTGCGTATTGCTGACTGGACCGTGCGAATCGATCCGCCCGCTGAGTGGCGGCAGATGTTCGGCGATGCCTGGCGCATGCACCGCGATTATTTCTTTGATGATGACCTGCGGGGCGTGGACTGGGAGGCCGTGCGCGCCAACTATGAACCGCTGCTGGCGCGCATAACCGACCGGCATGAACTCGACGATGTACTGGCGCAGATGATGAGTGAACTCGGCGCGCTGCATTCGCAGATGCGCGGCGGAGATTTCCGCAGCGCCGACGATACCGCCACTGCGGCCGGGCTGGGCGCGCGTTTCGAACGCGTGGCCCGGGGCTGGCAAGTGGCGCATATCTACCGTACGGAGGCCGAACTGCCCTCCGAACGCGGGCCACTGCAGGCGCCCGGTATCGACGTGCGCACAGGCGATGTCATTCTCGCGGTCAATGGCCGCACCGTCGCGCAGGCGCGGGATATTTCCGACCTGCTCCGCAACCAGGCCGGACGTCAGGTGCTGCTGGAAATCGCCCGCGGCGATGCGCTGCCCCGACGGGTCATCGTCGAGCCGGTATCGGCGCAGGCCGAGCAACGGCTGCGCTACAACGACTGGGTGCAGGGCGCGCGGCAGGCCGTGGAGCAGGCCGGTGATGGCCAGATCGGCTATCTGCACCTGTATGCCATGGGGTCAAATGACCTGGCCACTTTCGTGCGTGAGTTCTACGCCCAGTACGAACGCGGCGGCCTGATCATCGATGTACGGCGCAATCGCGGCGGCAATATCGAAAGCTGGATCATCGAGAAACTTCTGCGTCGCGCCTGGGCCTTCTGGGCGCGGCCGAACGGACAGCCCTATACCAACATGCAGAATGCCTTTCGCGGCCACCTGGTCGTGCTGACCGATGAATTCACCTACTCGGACGGGGAGACATTCGCCGCCGGCATCAAGATGCTGGGGCTGGGGCCGCTGATCGGCATGCGCACGGCGGGAGCGGGGGTGTGGCTGGGGGATCGCAACAGCCTGGTCGACGGCGGACGGGCGCGGGTGGCGGAATTTCCGCAGTACGGGATGGACGGGCAGTGGTTGATTGAAGGGGTGGGCGTGGAGCCGGACATCGAAGTGGAGAACCTGCCGCGGGCCACGTTCACGGGACAGGATGCGCAATTGCAGGCGGCCATCGACTGGCTCAAGGCGAAGCTCGCCGGCGAGCCGGTGCCGGCGTTGCGGCCGGGGGAGATTCCGGCGTCTTAAGGCGCGTGGGCGCCGTATAGAGGGGCCGGGGTGTGCACAATGTATGGGGATC
>JAJFKF010000101.1 GCA_021773365.1 Gammaproteobacteria bacterium
TTGGTTGGTTTTTCCCACGGCCCCCTTGGATGGGTTCGTGCTGCGGGTCCCCGGAATGCCCACCCCAGCCGGTGCTTCGTCCACGGGTGCCGGATGTCTCAGCGGTAGCCCCGCGCCTGCAGATCAAACAAATGCGCGTAATGCCCGTTCAGCCGCATCAGCGCCTCATGACTGCCCTGCTCCACGATCCTGCCGCCGTCCAGCACCACGATCTGGTCTGCCATGCGCACCGTGGAGAAGCGATGTGAGATCAGGATAGTGATGCGGTCATGCGCCAGGCGCCGGAAATGGTCGAAGACCTCGGCCTCGGCGCGCGCATCCATGGCCGCAGTGGGCTCATCCAGCACCAGGATGTCCGCCTGGGTGCGCATGAAGGCCCGGGACAGGGCGATCTTCTGCCACTGCCCGCCGGACAGTTCGCGACCATTCTCGAACCACTTGCCCAGCTGGGCGTGATAGCCGCCCGGCAGCGCCTCGATGAAGCTGTCCGCCTGTCCCTTCACCGCCGCCTCGCGCCAGCGCGCCTCGTCCTCGAAGTGCCGCTCATCACCCGCGCCTACGTTCTCGCCCACCCGCATCTGGTAGCGATTGAAGTCCTGGAAGATCACGCCGATGCGCTGGCGCAGCGCCGTCTCGTCCCATTCACCCAGCTCCTGCCCGTCGAGCAGAATACGGCCGGAGGTCGGCCGATACAGTCGCGTCAGCAGCTTGATGAGCGTCGTCTTTCCCGAACCGTTCTCGCCGACCAGCGCCAGACTGCTGCCGGGCCGCAGGTGCAGGGACACATCCCGCAGCGCCGGTGCCTCCGCGTCCGGATACTGGAATGCGACGTTCTCGAAGCGCACGCCGTCCTCCGGATGCGGGCCGCGCTGCAGCTTGCCGGGCGGCCGGGTCACTTCAGTTTCCAGATACTCATACAGCGTCGACAGGTACAGATTGTCCTCGTACATGCCGCCCACGGCCGCCAGCGAAGCCGACACCGCGGCCTGCCCCTGGCGGAACAGCATCAGGTACATGGTCATCTGTCCCAGCGTAATCGCACCGTGCACCGTGCTCACCGCGATCCACGCATAGGCCCCGTACAGCGTCACCGTGCCGAGCAATCCCAGCGCGAAGCCCCAGCCGTCACGGCGGATGGTCAGGGCGCGATCCTCGCGATACAGCCGCCGAAAGATGTCGCGGTAACGCTGCAGCAGCCGTGCGCCCAGGCCGAAGAGCTTGACCTCCTTGGCGTGGTCCTCGCGCGCCAGCACCGTCTCCAGGTAAATCTGCATGCGCGTTTCCGGCGAACGCCAGCGAAACAGGCGGAAGGCGTCGCTGGAGAATTTCGCCTCGGCAACAAACGAGGGCAGCCCTGCCAGCAGCAGCACGACCACGGCCCAGGGCGAGAACTGCACCAGCAGCACGCCGTAGCTGACCAGGGAGATGCCGTTCTGCACCAGCCCGAAGGTGCGCGTCACCAGACTCAGCGGCCGGCTGGAGGCCTCACGCCTGGCTCGGGTGAGCTTGTCGTAGAACTCCGAATCCTCGAAGTGCGCCAGCTCCAGCGTCAACGCCTTTTCCAGAATCATGACATTGACCCGCTGCCCGAGTTGGGCGCGCAGCAGCGACTGGCACAGCGACAGGCCGCGTTGCGCGGCGGCGATGGCGGCCACCAGTACGCCTTCCAGGACCACGTAGCGAACGACCAGTGCGATATCCGGCCCACCGGCTGTTCCGCCAGCCTGGATCGCCGCCACCACTGAATCGACGATGAGGGCGCCGACGAAGGCCACCGCCGCCGGCAACGCGCCGGCGATCACGGTCAGCACCGCCAGCCACACCGTCAGCTGCCGGCTGGTGCTCCAGACCAGCTCCAGCGCCCGGCGGCTGTAGCGGAATACACCGAAGAAGCCGCGCAAGGAGCCCGGCGCCGGTGGTGCAGTTGAGGATCGTCGGTGGGGTGGCATCCAGGCAGTTTACCCGCTGTCACCGCCACCGCCGCCCGGGCTTTCCCGCAATCCCCGCGCGGGCAATGCTGATCCAGCCTGCAGGGCTCCCGTGAGGGGTAGCAGGCAGAAGGGCGATACACGGCCTGCCGGCTGACCGCCAGCTGCACAGCCCAGCGTCGCGCTACAATGCCCGCCGAATCAATCGCGGAAACAGCGGAGCGCACCGATGTACATGCCGACCGTCATGGCCTTCCTGCACCATCTGGCAGCCTTCGCGGTAGTCGCGGCACTCTGCGCGCAGCTTGCATTGTTCACGCCGCCCCTGGGGGTGGCGCAGGCCCGCCGGATCCTGCGTATCGACCTCCTCTACGGCCTGTCGGCCATGGCCGTACTCGTCATCGGTCTGTTGCGGGTATTTCTGTATGAACGCGGCGGCGATTACTACTTTGCCAACGGTTTTTTCCTGCTCAAGCTGGCGCTGTTCCTGGCCGTCGGCCTGTTGTCCATCTACCCGACCGTTTTATTCCGCTCCTGGAGCAAGGGCCTGCGTCAGGGCGACGCGCCCGCGCTGACGGACGCCCAGTGCAATCGGGTACGGCAGTTGCTGAAGCTGGAACTGATCGGAGTTGCCGGCATCCTGTTGTGCGCGGCCGCCATGGCCGACGGCATGGGATATATGACGGGCGGCTAGTCGGTCCACCACTCCAGCCGTTACACTGCCGATCCATGTACAGACCCACCCGGCACAGACCCACCCGGATTTTTATCAGCGCCATGCTGACGGCACTTGCGACCGCCGCGCTGACAGCGGCATTGGCGGGCGAACCGCAGGGTTCACTGGATGCGGCGGACGCCCAGGAGCCGCCACAGCTCTACCAGGTCGAAATAGTCGTATTCCGGGCCCTGTCGCCGCTGGGCGTGGCGGAGGACTGGAACGCGCAGTCCGCGCAGGTGCTCCCCGCAGACGACGAGGCCGCCCCGGAAGAACCTGCAGCAGATCCACAGATCCTCGAGCGGCCGGACGTGCAGCAGCTGCCACCGGCACAATTCAGGCTTGCCGGCACCGAGGCCGCCCTGCGGCGCAGTGCCGGCTACCAGGTGCTGGCGCATGTGGCCTGGAGCCAGCCGACGACGCCGCGCGGTGCGGACATCGTCCATACACTGGGTGAGCTGGGCGTCGACAATCCGGACCTGCGCGGCACGGTGGCGCTGGAGCAGGGGCGGTACATGTATCTGAATCTGGATCTGGCCTGGACGCCTGAGGACCCGCCCTCCTCCCTGCTCGGCGCAACTTCAGGCGCCGCGCCGGTGACCTTCACGCTGCGCGAGAAACGGCGGCTGCGTCCGTCCGAGCAGCACTATCTCGATCATCCGGCCTTCGGCGTCATCGCCATCGTTTCGCCGCTGACACCGACGGCTGACTGAGGGAGGCCACCGCCGGCTGCTCGCGCAGCAGTTCCTTTATCGCCCGGCGCAACCGCTCCATCTTGGCCTTGCTGTAACCCAGGTCGATCTTGCGGATGCGGCCCTGTTTGTCGATCAGGGTCATCTGCGGAATGCCGGTCACCCCATAGGCATCCATGGTGGCGCGATCCGTGTACAGCATGGGCCAGGTCACGCCCTGCTCTTCCAGCAATGCCGGCATGCGCGCGAACTCCTCCTCGCGCGGCATGTCACGGCTCTTCGGTGCGCCGCGGAAGTGGCCGTAGTAGGTCGTCACGGCGAGCAGTTCCAGGCCCGCATCGCCGAGTTCCTCGTACAACGCCTTCAGCGCGGGTATCGCCTTGTGGCAGGCGTGGCACCAGTGGGCGGTGAACTCCAGCAGCACCACGCTGCCGCGATAGGCTTCCAGCCCCGCGAACTCACCGTGCATGCCTGATACCTCCAGCGGCGGCGCGGCGTCGCCGAGAAGCTGGTAGCGCCGACGGTCGCCCCGCAGACCCTCCTTGCGGAAGATGTCTTCATCCAGCGTGGCCAGCGCGTGATCCAGTACGGCCACCGCTTCCGCGTTGCGATCCGACTCCGACAGATACAGCGCCCTCGCGGCGGCGAGCTGACGGCGCGCCCAGCCGTTGCGCTTGCGCACTTCGTCATCGGCGAACGGCGGCTCCGGCAGCTGCGCTTCAATGCGTTCGATGATCCGCAGGCAGGATTCGGCCCCGGCGGCATTGAAAACATAGTGATGGAAGGTGCCGCCGAAGTAGGAGCCCAGTTCCACCGCGTTGCGCGGCGTCACCGGAATCGTGCGCAGGGTGCGGGCGATGGTGTCACCGTCATTGTTCTTGACAGCTTCGAGCATGCTGTCCATGGCTTCGCGATGACTTTGCGCCGCCGCGGGCAGCCCCAGCAATCGCCGCACCTCCGTTTCCAGCTGCGGACCGCGTACGTTCACCGCCGCGACCACACCGGATTTGTCGAGCAGGAAGGTCGAGGGCACAGAGTGGACATTGAAGCGTCCGCGCGCAATTTCATTCTCCCAGTACTTGCCGTCGTAGTGCTGCGGCCAGGGCAGATCGCGTTCGCGGGCGAAGTCGAGCAGCTTGCCGCGCGCGCGGGCGTGCTTCGCCGCTGTCTCTTCAGGCGTGTCCTGCGGCTGCAGGTTGGCATTCTCCAGGGCGATGCCGATCACCTCGAACCCCTGATCATGATAGGCGTCATACACGCGCTTGACGTTGGGCAGCTCGGCAATGCACGGCACGCACCAGGTGGCCCAGAAATCGATGAACACCACCTTGCCGCGCAATTGTTCCAGATCCACCTCACGGCCGTCGGCGGCAGTGAAGGCCATTGCCATGGGTTTGCCCAGTTCGCGCTCGATCACTTCAAGCCGTCTGGCGATCATCGGGCTTTCCCGCACCAGCGGATTGACAGTCAACGCACGCCACTCGGCCAGCGTCTCATTGGCAGTGTGGGCGCGCTCGAACATGCCCATGTAGCGCGACACCACGCCGGCTATGCCGGGTTCACCCGGATACTTCGCCAGATGCGCGTCCACACGGGTACGCAGACCCGACCAATCGACCGCTTCGGCGCGCTCCAGCCGGGCAAACAGGCCGCCAATCTCGCCAAAGAGCGATCTGGCCTCGAAGCGCTCCTGCAACCGGGCCGGCAACGCGGGCAGGGCCGCAGCCATGGCGGCTTCCAGCGCCTGCCGCTTCGCCTTCCAGGCTGCGGCGGCCGCTTCGTCGCGCACCTGTTCTCCCTCGGATGTCCAGGAAACGAAACGCGGACTCTGGCGCAGCAGCACCAGCACCGCGTCCCAGCGCCGCATGTCGTCGGGAAAGTTTTCGTAGAACTGCAGGTGGGTGCGATGAATACGCCGTGCGCGTTCCTCCTGCAGCGCGGCGATCTGCTGGCTGGACTTGCCCCTGGTGTCGCCTATGCCGGCGGCGGCCGCATCCTGCGCTGCCTGCCACGCTGCGTCGGCGGATGTTGTCTCGGTGCCATACAGCGCACCGGCAAAAAGAAAGACCGCCATTGCTGCAGCAATGGCGGTCGGCTTGAGAAATCCTCCGTCAGGCGAAATCACCTATTGCCCGAACGAAGTCGTGAAGGCGAGCGAATAGTGCCGTCCCCGGGCGTCGATCAGCGTGCTGTCGGGCATGCCAAGCCGGGTGAGCGGCGGATCGTCATCGAACAGATTGAAGATCGTCAGGCTGACACGCGAAGCGGCCAGCATGCTGCCAAACCAGCCCCCGCTGCCGCTCAGCGGCGAATTCCCATCCGCAAAGTTGTAGCTGGCCCGCATGTCCCAGCGCGTGGCCGACGGCGTCGGCGCCTGGGTGATGAAGCGGGTGAACTTGCCGCGGTAGGACATCAGCGCACCGACTTCCATGCCGCCTCGCTGCATGTACAGAGCACCGCTCATCTGCAGCGGCAGCGACTCCGGTATCCCGTCGAGCGAAGTGACGACCACCGGCGTGTCGGGCGTCGGCTGGTTCTCTCTGCGAGTGACCCGACTGGCGTTGTAGGTGAACAGCACCTCGCCGAAGGACATCGACCGTAGATACTTCAGCCCCGCATCCCAGCCGCTGATGCGCTGCAGTGAGATATTCACGGCGCGGCCATCGAAGCTGATGACCGGCCCAGGCCAGCTCGGATCATCGCCCGGCAGATTGGCGCCGCGCACGAACAGCTGCGGAAACAAGGCCAGACGCTCCGCGAACTGCAGGCTGGAAATACGATTGAGATACTTGTGGTCGAACCAGTCATAGGAGAATGACAGCCCACTCAATGCCTCGAACGGCATTTCGACCACCAGACCCACCGTCGAACTCTCGGTTTCCTCGGGACCCAGGTTCGGATTGCCGCCAGTCACGAAAGGCAGGGTCGGCGGCAGCTGCTCGTTGCCGCGGTAAATATCGACCGCGGGGTTCGCGGTACTGAAGAAGATGGTCGAGTTGCGTTCCGGCGTGTACAGCTGGGCAAGCGAAGGTACCTTGTATCCTTCACCAAACGACGCCCTTGCCATCACCCAGCTAACCGGCCGGTACATGATGCCGTAGCGCGGCTTGGTCGCGTCGTCGAATTCATCGAGCGCGTACATGTCACGCCGCGCAGCCGCCATCACCTCGAGGCGATTCACCAGCGGAATGGCCTGCCGCTCAGACAGCAACGGCAACCGCACTTCCGCGAACACACCAGTCACATAGCGCCTGCGCGGCATCGGCGTAAACAGGTCATCCGGACTGCGCAGCGGGAATTCAACCTGCTCGTGGCGGTACTCCGCCCCTACGGCAGTGCGCAGTTCGCCAGCCCACAGATCCACGACGGGACCATCGGCTGTTACCTGGTAGTTCCAGACCGTGTTGCGCTCCAGCGAACGGTCCGCCGTGGCCAGGGACTCGATCAATCCGGATGAATTGGGATTGAGGCCGGGCATGGTGGCGTCGTAGAAGAGATTGGGGCGCAGGGCCGGATCGGGATTGGCCAGCGCATCCTGCAATGGTGCCGAGGATATGGAGAAGCCCAGCGGATTCTCGTATTCGGGGCGCGTATAGGTCGGCGCGATCGAGGCCTCGAAGCGCCAGTCCCTGCCAAACTCTCCGCGCAGGCCAAGTACTGCACCGAGATTCCGGGTTTCGGCGACCCGCTCCTGCAGGGGCAGATCGGTCAGCAACCGGCGCATGACCACCGGCACGCCGAAGACATTTCCCGGCGCGTCAGCAGGTATGGTGATATTGCTCACCGCCAGCGGCGCCGCGGTCTGCGAGGTCTCGCTGCGGCTGGCGCGCAGTTCGCCGAACATAGACGCCCATGACCACAGGTCATATTCCAGGTTCGCCACCATGGCCTGGCGGGTTGACGGCGAAACGTAGGCCGCATATAGCCCCATGTCGGTGCCCGGCGGCGTCTGGACGATGTAGTCGCCGGCCGCCTGGTTTGTACCATTGGCCCCGGCAGGAATGGTGACCAGCGTGTTGGCCGGCAGGCCGGCGCTGTTGCCGGCCGGCAGACGGATGGTGCCGTTGGCCCTGGGAATCTGGCTGTTGGTGCTGTTGAATCCGCCGTCCACGACCTGGCTGCGGTCCTGGGTGCGCAGGATCTTCGCATCAGACCAGTACATGCCCCCGCTCTCCTCATGCGAGAGCGTGAACATGCCCGAGAGCTTGCCGGCACTGAAGCCGTGCGTCAGGCTGCTGCTGAACGTATGCACATCGCTGTCGAAGGCATTGGCGTAGCCGAGTTTCACGTCGGTGCCGCGGTATCCTCGCTTGAGAATGACATTGATGACCCCGCCTATGGCGTCGGAGCCGTAGATGGCGCTGGCCCCGTCCAGCAGCACTTCGACGCGCTCGACGGATGCCAGCGGAATGCCGCTGAGATCGTAGCCGTCGGTGCTGGCGCCCCCCTGTCCATTGCGTGGCGCACGCCGGCCGTTGATCAGCAGCAGCGTGCCGCCTGCCGGTGCACCGCGTAACGTGGCGGTGATCCGTGGGTCGGTGGCGCTGCCGGAGGAGGCGCCAAAGGAATTTGGCGACTGGACAAACAAACCTTCTGTATAGGCGGAAACCTGCGGAATGTAGCGAAACGCCTCGCCCAGGGTGGTCACGCCCGTGCGCTCCAGATCCTCCGCGGTCAGCGTGAGCACCGGCTGAATGGTCGCTTCGCCCAGCAGACCGCGGATGCGCGAGCCGGTCACCACCACCTCAGTGGATTTCTTGTCCTCGGCATCTGCACTCTCGGCCTTGGCAGCCGTGCGTTCCTGCGACGCAGACGCGCCTTGCGGAACCGGCGTGTCGACCTGTACCAGATGCAGGCTGCGCGATCCGGCCGCCACAGGCTCCGCCCGCGGCGGCAGCGTCCGCCCAACGGTTTCGCCGCCGACGCCTTCGCTGGAACTGCGTGCCGCCCGCGGCTGCACCTCGATGGTCTTGGGGTTCAGTTCACGGAAGGTCAGTTCCGAACCATTGAGCAGCCGGCCGATCGCGGCAGCAGCGGTAAACCGCCCGCTCAATGCCGGCGCCTGATAACCGTCGGTGACCGTGGAGAAGAAAATGATCTGCATGCCGGACTGCTTGGCGAATTCCTGCAGCGCGCCGCTCAGAGGCTGGCGCTCGATCTTCAGGTCATACTCGGCCGGTGCCGCGCCGTACAACGGCATCGCAACCAGAATAAATATCAGCAACGCAAATCTGCTACGCATGGTTCCCCCGGGACAATTCATGTGACGCCAATCAGCTCGTGTGGACCTCATGCATCAGTAGAGGCGATTTCCTGCTGTTTGGCCCCCCATCCACGGTGGATTTTTCAAATAAGAACCTACGGCACACGCCTCACGATCCTGACGCCCTCCTCTGTTTCCTGGATGCGCACGCCGGGAATCTCCTTCAGGAAGGTCATGAACGATGCCGGATCGTTGGCCTGGAACACACCGGTAACCCGCTGGTTCGCGAGGACGCCATCCTCGATCTGAATATGCCTGCGGTTATAGCGGTTGAATTCCTCAGCGACTTCACCCAACAGCCTTCGTTCAAAGACCAGCTGCCGCTGAGTCCAGGCCGTCACCGGCGCGACATTCGCGATTCGCTCGCGAGCGCCGAGCCCCGCTCCGGTCACGACGATGCGTTCGGCGGATTGCAGATACGAACCGGGCGATTCGGCGACGCCCTGGTCCGCCACGATCACACGTCCTTCCAGCACCGTGACCGTGGTGCGCGCCATGCGCCGGTCGACGTTGAACTGCGTGCCCACCGCGCGGATTGTCGTTGCACCGGCGTGCACTTCGAACGGCCGCCCGATTTCATGCGCCACCTGGAACAAGGCCTCGCCCGCGAGCAGCCGGATTACGCGACGCTCCTTCTGCATATCGACTTCAATTTGCGAGGAAGTATTGAGCATGACCAGCGAGCCGTCCTCAAGCAGCACCGAGCGCTGCTCGCCGAGCGCAGTCTGATAGCGCTGTGGATTCATGTGCAGGAACAGAGCCGTTCCGGCAGCAACCAGCACCATGGCCGCCAGCGCCGAGTACAGGCGCATGCGGGGCCTGCGCACCCGGGGTTCACGCACCGCATCGGCCTCCACACCCGCCCGCGCCAGAGGCATGATTTCGGCAGTGGCGCTGCGCGCCTCCTGGACCAGCGTTGCAGCCGGCACATCCGGCCAGTCCACCTTCGGCGAATGCAGCGCGCCCATGAGCCGGGCCATGCGCAGATAGGCTTCGATGCGCTCCGGAGAACGCGCCACCCATGCGGCAAAGGCCTGTTTGTCGGCGGCAGCAACGGTATCGCCGTGCAGGGCAACCCACCAGTGGGCCGCCTGCTCGGACAGCGTGATTCCAGTCTCCAACTCGCGATTCTCTGTAGTGCTCATGCCTGGATGTCCCTGTCTCAGGTCTCGAGTATCCGGCGCAGCCGGTCGTAGCCGCGCGCCAGATAGCGTTTGACCTGCCGCTCGGTCATGTTGAGGTCGCGGGCAATCTCCTTGTAAGGCCGCTCATCGCGCAGGCGCAGCAGCAGCACCGCGCGCATCACCGGCGAAAGCCGATCCAGCGCCGTCCGCAGCCGCTGCTGGGAGACATCGAAATCGATCTCGAATTCCGGCACCCGTTCGTCCATCAGCTCCGCATCTTCCAGTTCCGCCCGCAGACTGGGCGGGGGCTGGCTGTGCCGCCATTCGGCCACCACGTGACCAGCGACCCGGATCAGGTAGGCCTGGGGATTGCGCACCTCGCTGAGGTCACGCGACCGCAACAGGCGCAGATAGGTCTCCTGTGCCAGGTCTTCCACGTCGACGGCAGCGTCAACCCTGCCGTTGAGGAAGCGCAGCAGATTGCGGTTCCAGCGCTGGCGCCAGCTTTTCAGGATGGACGGATTGGACATCTGAGGCTTACCAGGATACTTGCTATATGTAGAGCACCGGCGAGGAGATTTGGCCCCCTGCAATTCACGGCAACTATACGCCTGCCTCCACCCGATTGCGGCCGGCGCCCTTGGCCTTCTGCAGTGCAGCGCGGGCCTGTGTGTACAGGATGTCAGATTGCTCATCCTTGGCAGGCTGGCAGCTGGCGACGCCGGCACTGGCGGTGACAAAGCGCGTCACGGTCGAGCGAGGATGATGAATGGTCTGTTCACGGACCTTGTCCAGCAGCGTCCGTGCGAACTGCAGCGTTGCGCCCTCATCCATGCCGTGGGTCAGCGCCACGATCATGCCGCCATCGAAGCGCGCCGCCAGGTCACTGCCGCGCCGCAGGCAGCCACCGATGGCCCGCGCCACCCGTTTGATGCAGGCATCGCCAGCCGTGCGACCAAAAGTATCGTTGTACAGACCAAGCTGGTCGATATCGAACATCAGGACCGACAGGCAACGTTCCTCGCGCTGGGCGATGGCCCAGTCGCGCTTCAACAACTCCTCGAAATACTCCTTGTTATAGAGGCCCGTGAGCCGGTCATCACGCAGCACCCCCAGGGCGGGCACGGCGCCGGTGGCGCCAAAGGTCTCGCGGCTTGCCGCGGGTTTCTGCTCCATGCGCAGGCGCTCGCCAGCATCGCGGTAATAACCAATGTACCGCTGCGGCGCTTCCTCACCCTGCCGGAGCGGTTCGAGCAGCATCTCGCTCCAGAACTGGGTGCCGTCGCTGCGGTAGTTACGCACCAGCACCCGGCAGGCCTGCCCGGCCTCCAGCGCCGAACGGATCCGTTGGCGGCTTTCCCGGTCGCGTTCACTGCCTTGAAGCAAGCGCAGATCGCGCCCGAGCAGCTCACGCGCCGCGTAGCCGGTGAGCCGCTCAAAGGCGGCATTGACGAACTCAACCGGCCAGTCGCCCGCCTCACCACGACGGCAGACCACGATGCCCTCCGGACTCAGTTCCAGCACCCGGGCAATGACGGTATCCGGCAGTGAATTCATGTGCTTTGTCCGTTCAGATCGAGCGTCGGCGGCCGCAGGCTGCTGCAGATACGTGCGTTGAGTTCGCGCCAGCGCGCGGAGGCATGCAGTTCGGGCTGCGCAGGCGCCGCCTTGCCGTGCAGGCGAACCCAGCGCGCCTGACTCGCCGGATTGATGACATCCCCAAGCTGCTCCAGCAGTTCGATGACGGCGGGACGATTATTGCACACCGGCAGTACATCACAGCCGGCCGCCAGGGCCATGCCTGCGCGTTCGATCATGCCACCGGCGGCAGCCGCCCCTTCCATGCTGAGATCATCGGCGAACACCACGCCGTGGAATTGCAGCTCCCCACGCAGGATGTCACCGATCCAGCGACGCGACAGGCTGGCGGGCTGCACATCGATATCCGGATAGACAATGTGGGCCACCATCACGCCCGGCAGATTGTTGGCGATCAGTCGACGGTAGGGTCGCAGCTCCGGCTCCAGATCGGCCAGTTCACGGCGATCCACCGGCAACGCCAGATGCGAATCGGCCACCACCGCGCCATGGCCGGGGAAGTGCTTAGCCACGGCGGCCATCCCCGCCTCGCGCATGCCGGCCATGCAGGCGTTGGCCAGATCCGCCACCGCATCGGCATCCCGGTGGTAAGCACGATCACCGATGATCTCGCTCATTTCATGATCGAGATCCACCACCGGCGCGAAACTCAGGTCCACACCGGCGGCGCGAAGTTCGGCAGCCAGCAACCAGCCACATTCGCGGGCCAGCCGGATGCCCTGCTGGCGATCCATATCGTATTGATGTCCGATGAAGCGCGCCGGCGGCAGGGGCGTGAAGCCGGTACGGAAGCGCTGCACCCGCCCACCCTCGTGATCCACCGTGACGATCAGCGGCGGGTCGCGCAAGGCATGGATGGCAGCGGTCAATGCCTGCAGCTGTGCAAGTCCGACGTAGTTGCGCGTGAACAGGATGACACTGCCCACCAGGGGATGACACAACACCTCACGATCCGTGGCCGTCAGCTCGGTTCCGGCGACATCGACCATCAAGGGTCCAAGCGACATGCAAACTCCAGGGCGCTCCGCAACGCCTCAGCGCACAAACACCGCCATCGACTCCACATGCGCGGTGTGCGGGAACATGTCCAGCGCACCGGCTGCCTCCAGGCGGAAACCCAGCTCGTGCACGGCGATTCCCGCATCCCGCGCCAGGCTGCCGGGATGACAGGAAATATACACCATGCGTTGTGCGCCGCTGCGCCCCACCCATGGCAGCACCTCGCGGGCGCCAGCGCGGGGTGGATCGAGCAGCACCCGGTCATAGGACTGGCTCATCCACGATCGCGATTCATCGGCCGCGAACAGGTCGGCGACACGAAATTCGGCATTGGCGATGCCATTGTGAGCGGCATTGCTCTGCGCGCGCGCGACCAGGCCCGTATCGCCCTCCACGCCCAGCACCGAACCGCTGCGGCGTGCCAGCGGCAGGGTGAAATTTCCCAGGCCACAGAACAGGTCGAGCACCCGGTCATCGGGCTGCGGGTCCAGCAACTGCACGGCCTGCTGCACCATCATGCGATTGAGCGCTGCATTGACCTGCAGAAAGTCACTGGGCCCGAACTGCAGCGTGACATCAAACTCCGGCAGCCGGTAGTGCAACGGCTCCGCAGGCGCACTGTCCAGTGGCGCGATGGTATCCAGACCACCGGGCTGCAGGTAGACGCGCACCGAGTGTTCCGCAGCGAATGCGGCCAGCACTTCGCGGTCCGCCGGCGTCGGGGTATCCAGCACCCTGAAGACCAGCGCGGTGACATTGTCAGCCACGGCGACTTCAATCTGCGGCAGGCGGGAGCGAATACTCAGGTCGTCGATCATCCGCGCCAGCGGCACGAGCATGGCGTCCACCGGCCGGGCAAGAATCTCGCAACGCTGCATATCGGCGATATAGGGCGCGGAGCGCTCGCGGAAACCGACCAGTACCCTGCCCTTTTTCGCCACGTACTTCACGCCCAGCCTGGCGCGGCGGCGATAGTTCCATGGATGTCCCGCCAGCGGCTCCAGCACCCGCTGCGGCTGCACGCCACCGATACGTTCAAGCTGCTCGAGCAGGTGTTGCTGCTTGAAGGCAAGCTGGGCTTCAGGGCGCAGGTGCTGCAGGCTGCAGCCACCGCAGACACCAAAACTTACACACTTTGGATCGACTCGATCCGCAGCCGGCTGCTCTACGGCGAGCAGTTCAGCCTCATCAAAACTCCTGCGGCGACGGCGTTTGCCCAGCGTGACGTGCTCGCCGGGCAGGGCACCGGCAATGAAAACCGCCTTGCCATCAATGTGGGCTACGCCGCGACCGTCGTGGGCCAGGGAATCGATCAGTATGCTATCGGTCAATTTTCGCCTCGTTTGTGCTGACAAAGGCTGCTCATGGCGCCTGCCCCCACGCTGCCAGATATTCATCAAAATGACTTTTCTTCTCCGCCCCCAGATACTCGCGCATACGCGCAATCTCAGCGGCATGCTGCTGCTGTGACATGCGCCCGCGCATCAGCTCAAACCGCAGATACACCAGGTAGGTGTTGATCACATCCGTTTCGCAGTAATCGCGAATCGCGCTGAGTTCACCCTGGCGGTAGGCGTCCCAGACCATTGAACCGTCCATACCCAGCTTGCCCGGCAGCCCCAGCAGCATGGCAACGTTGTTCAGACTGGCGCGGGCGCGGTTCTGATAACCGGCGAGCACGTCCATCAGGTCCAGGTGGCGCCAGTGGAAACGGTTGAGGTAGTTGTTCCAGCGGAAGGACTGGTCCTCGTCGCCCACTTCCCAGTAGCGCGGGGCAGCCACGCCATGCATCAGCGCGCGATAGTGCAGCACCGGCAGGTCGAAACCGGCACCATTCCATGACACCAGGTCGGGCGAGTACTTGTCCAGGCCGTCATAGAAACGCTCGATCAACTCCTTTTCCGTGGATTGAGGCTCTCCCAGACTCCAGACCCTGAGTGTATCGCGCGAACGCAGCACCACCGAGATGGCGACGATACGCTGCTGCTCAAGGGACAGAAAATCGCTGCCGGTAACCTCGCGACGGCGCTGAAACATGATCTGCGCAATGTGTTTGTCCTCGATACCTTCCAGGCCCAGCGTGCGGCGGCCGAAGGCCACGTCAGGTACGGTCTCAATGTCGAATATCAGGCAATGCATGGTTCACCGTTTGAGCAATATCGCCACCGCCACAATCAGCCCCGCCTCATCGGTGAGCGTGATGTGCCCCTCGCCGATGCCCAGCGCCTGCCGTTTGGCTTCGCCGCGCTCCGAGTAGATCGGCTCGGGCTTGCCGGAGGGCAGCTGTACCACGCCCACATCACGGATCCACATGCCGTGGGCGAAGCCGGTGCCCATGGCCTTGACCAGGGCTTCCTTGGCGGCGAAGCGCATGGCAAGGAACCGTGCAGGGCGGGCGGTACGCTGCAACTGCTCGTGTTCCTGCGGCAGCAACAGGTGCTGCACGAAGCGCTCGCCGTAGCGCGCATAGGTCTGCTCGATACGCTTGAACTCCAGAACATCAACGCCGATACCGAAGATCATGCTGCACGCGCCGCCAGCATCAGCTGCTTCATCTCGCTCACTGCCTGGCGCATGCCGACAAAGATGGCGCGACTGACGATGGCATGGCCGATGTGCAGTTCCCGCACCCCCGGCAGCGCTGCAATGGGTTTGACGTTTGAATAGTTCAGGGCATGGCCGGCGTTGAAGCGCATTCCGGCATCGACAATACGTCGGCCCGCGTCGGCCACCTTGCTCAGCTGCGCCACCACTGCCGGCGCCTCGCTGTCACGGCCCTGGCCGTGCCAGGCATGTGCGAAGGGGCCGGTATGCACCTCGCAAACGCCAAAGCCGGCCTGGGCCGCCGCTTCCACCTGCGCCGGTTCCGGATCGATGAAGGCGCTGACGATCATGCCCGCCTCGCGCAGACCGGCCACGACGTCGCGCAGGCGGTCACGCTGGCTGGCGACGTCGAGGCCGCCTTCGGTGGTGACTTCCATGCGGCCCTCAGGGACCAGCATCGCGAGGTTGGGTTTGATACGACAGGCGATGGCCACCATCTCGTCAGTGGCCGCCATTTCCAGGTTGAGTTTGACGTTGCATACCTGCTGCAGGCGCTCCACATCATGATCCTGGATATGCCGCCGGTCCTCGCGCAGATGCACGGTGATGCCGTCGGCGCCGCCAAGCTGCGCCTCGATGGCCGCCCATACCGGATCGGGCTCGAAGGTGCGCCGCGCCTGGCGCACGGTGGCCACGTGGTCGATGTTCACGCCCAGTTCGATCCAGGTCGTCGTATTCATGAGCTCATCCGCTTCATTGCCAGCATCACATCCCGGCTCTTCAGGGCGCGCCCTTCGAGGCAGCCGGCCAGCGCCGTCTGCAGCAGACGCCGTGCTTCGCGCAGCATCGCCTCGTCATGCAGCGTCTCTTCGGCCAGCGCGCACAGCATGGCGCCACTGTAGGTGCTGGCCGTTGGCGCAGCCGCGGGCGCCATGCCCCGCTCGGGCTGGTAATGATAGTGCGCATGCAGGCGCAGCGCAGCGCCCGTGACCGCTTCACGCTCCAGATCCAGGCCGTAGCCCAGTGACTCAAGCAGGCGTTTTTCGAACAGTCGCAGCGCCCGCGCCTGGGGCTGCGCACTGCGAAGATCGGTGAGCGCACGGGTGTAGTCGGCATAGAGCTGCAGATGACTGTCGTGGCGGCCGAGCAGCTTCAGCAGAAGTTCGTTGAGATAGAAACCGCTCATGGTGCGATCGGCAGCCAGGGGTGCATCAGGCGCGCCATCAGGTTCGGCGGCAATGAAGCTGCCGGCCTCCCCGCGCAACAGGAACGACACCAGCAGCGGCTGGAAGGGCTGCAGCACGCTGCCAACCCGCGAGCCGGGGCGACGCACGCCACGTGCGAAGACGCTCAGGCGCCCGTGATCGCGGGTGAAGAACTCCAGCACCCGGCTGGAGTCGCGCCAGGGGGCCTGATGCAGAAGATAGGCCGGCGCCAGCAGGATGCGGCCGGCGCCCTTCACGGACTCTCGTACCCGAAGCCGCGCAGGGCCTGTTCACTGTCGGCCCAGTTTTCCTTGACCTTCACCCACAGTTCCAGGTGGACGGTGCCCTTGAACAGGGTGTTCAGTTCCAGGCGCGCCAGTCGACCGATCTCCTTCAGCCGCTCGCCGCCAGCGCCGATGACGATGGCCTTCTGACCGATACGTTCCACCCATATCACCGCGCCGATGGCGATGCGCCGGCCGGCGGCGCCAGGCTCCTGTTCCTCGAAGCGCTCGATTTCCACCGCAATACCGTAGGGCAATTCCTCGCGCAACCGCCAGGTGAGCTTCTCGCGCACGATCTCCGCCGCCAGGAAACGCTCGTTGCGATCAGTCAGCTGATCGGCTGGATAGAACGGTGGCGACAGCGGCAGATGCGCTTCCACCAGCGCCGGCAACCCCTGCAGATTGGTGCGCTTCTCGGCTGAGATGGGCACGATGTCGGCGAAGTGGGCGCGTTTCGACAATGCATCGAAATAGGGCAGCAGCGCGCCCTTGTCGCGCACGCGATCGATCTTGTTGACCAGCGCGATGATGGGGCGATTGACCCGCTGTACCCGCTCCAGGATGCGCTGGTCTTCCTCGGTCCACACCAGCGCCTCGAGTACCAGCAGCACCGCATCGGCGTCAGCCAGCGAAGCGGTTGCCGAGCGGTTCATGAACTGGTTCATCATCCGCCGCTCGCCACTGTGCATCCCAGGCGTATCAACGAATACGATCTGCGAGGCTGGCGTGGTGAGAATGCCCAGAATGCGGTGGCGGGTGGTCTGCGGTTTGGGCGCAACAATGCTGACCTTGGCGCCGAGCAGAGCGTTGAGGAGCGTGGACTTGCCCACATTCGGACGGCCGACAATAGCGGCGTAGCCGCAGCGATGTTCGCTCATGAAACGTCCACTTTATTCCCCGATTCCACCATTTCCAGTACCGCCTGCGCCGCCGACTGCTCGGCACGCCGGCGACTCTGGCCGGTGCCGCTGCCAATGACCTTCAGTGACCTGGCCTCGCAGGTCACCGTGAAAAGCTGCAAATGGGCTTCGCCCTCCACCTTCTGCACCCGATAGACCGGCAACGCCAGCCCCTGCCCCTGCAGCCACTCCTGCAGCTTTGTCTTGGCGTCCTTCAATTCCGCTGCCGCCGGCAGTTGTTGCAGTCGCGGACGCACCAGATTTTCAATGGCCGTCCGTGCGGCGTCGAACCCGCCGTCGAGATAAATCGCGCCCAATACCGCTTCCAGCGCATCGGCCAGGATGGACTCACGCCTGAAGCCCCCTGAGCGCCGCTCGCCGCTGCCGAGGTTCAGCTGCTCGCCCAGTTCCAGCTGCAGCGCCATATCCGCCAGGGTTTCACCTTTGACCAGGGTGGCGCGCAGGCGACTCAACTCACCCTCATCGGCGCGCGGGCGCTCACGGTACAGCAGATCCGCGACGACGAAGTTCAACACCCCGTCGCCGAGAAACTCCAGTCGCTCGTTATGGTTGCCCCCAGGCGAGGCAACGCCGCGCATGGCACTGCGGTGAGTCAGCGCCGCTTCCAGCAGGCTCGCGTCCCGGCAGCGGTAGCCGAGCGAGCGCTGCAGCCACTCTGTGTGCATGGCCTACTCGACGGTCACGGTTTTGTCGAAGTCGACCCGCAGGGAGACATTACCCATGAACGGCACCGAATCGGAGTACACCGCCTGCACGAGATAGCCATTGCCCTCGCGGCGGATTTTCAGTTTGTCGCCATCGCGCACGGTCATCACCGTCACGCCCTCGATATCGAAGCGCTTCTCGATGGCATAGCGGATTGACTGACCGTCAACCTGGCCACCCTTGAACTCCTCACTGACCTGTTCAAGCGTGCGGGCAACCTTCATGTGCTCCAGGTACACCGGCGTGAGTCGAATGCCCCCGTACAGCACCAGCGCCATGGGAATCAGAATGACCAGCCAGCCGAGAAATGTTACTCCGCGTTGATGTCGCTGCATGCTCGCCTCTCCCACTCTTTAGACTCTCAAGGCCCTGCTCACTGAATAGCCTGTCCGAGCCGACCCCAGATAGGCCCACCCGGACCGTCCCAGTTGAACCAGATCCGTACCGCCTTGCCCACGAGGTTGCCCTCGGGCACAAAACCCACATCGGCATAACGGCTGTCCTGACTGTTGTCACGGTTGTCGCCCAGGAAAAAGTAGTGCCCGGCGGGCACTTCGTACACACCCTCGCGACTCTGCCGGCCCGGTATGTAGAGTACTTCGTGCTGGCTTGCACCGAGTTGTTCTTCGCCGAGAAAGGCGCCGTCATGGCCGTGGCCGCGATAGATACCCTGGACCTGCATGGCCACTTCCGCGCCGTTGATAAAGACACGCTTGCCGCGCACCTCCACCTTGTCACCCGGCAGGCCCACCAGACGCTTGATGTAGTTGGTGCCCGGATCACTGGGCTTGCGAAACACCACGACGTCGCCGCGGTGCGGCTCGCCGATGTCCACGATACGGGTATTGAGGACCGGCAAGCGCAGGCCGTAGATGAACTTGCTCACAAAGATGAAATCCCCGTCGAGCAGGGTGGGCATCATCGAATCCGAAGGAATACGGAAGGGCTCGAACAGGAAAGAACGGATCACCAGCACCAGGGCGATGACCGGAAAAAACGAGCGGGCATACTCGACGACTACCGGCTCTTTTACCGCGTTGCGACCCGGCTCCGCCGATATTGGTGTGCCCCCGGTCGCGGCGGCTGCACGCACACGCCTGGGCCGGAAAAAGACCACATCGACACCCCAGATGGCACCGGTCAGCACCGTGGCGGCAACCAGAAAGAACGCAAAATCAAAGATCATTCAAGCACCTGCGAGCAAAGCGGGCGCAGTATTCGCGATTTCAGCGGCTATCGCAAGAAATAGGCGGTGTGGCTGCAGGGGAAGCGCCATGCCTATTTCTTGCCGAGCTTGAGCACAGCCAGGAAGGCCTCCTGGGGAATTTCCACCTGCCCGACCTGCTTCATGCGCTTCTTGCCCTCCTTTTGCTTCTCCAGCAGCTTGCGCTTGCGGGAAATGTCACCGCCGTAGCACTTGGCCAGCACGTTCTTGCGCAGCGCCTTGACGGTGGCGCGAGCCACGACATTGCCGCCAATGGCCGCCTGCACGGCCACCTCGAACATCTGGCGCGGAATCAGCTCCTGCATCTTGTCCACCAGTTCGCGGCCCCGAAAATAGGCGTTATCCCGATGGACGATGACGGACAGCGCATCCACCCGGTCGCCGTTGATCAGCACGTCAAGCTTGACCAGCGGAGCGGCCTGGAAACGGTTGAACTCATAATCGAATGAGGCGAAGCCGCGGCTGACGGACTTCAGCCGATCGAAGAAATCCAGCACCACATCAGCCAGCGGCAGCTCGTACTGCAGCGAGACCTGACTGCCCAGATACTGCATCTTCTTCTGCACCCCGCGCTTCTCGGTGCACAGCTGCAGCACCGCGCCGATATGCTCCGGCGGCAGCAGGATGTTGGCGGTGATGATCGGCTCGCGGACTTCAGCCAGCTCCGCGCTGGGCGGAAGCTTGGAGGGATTGTCGACAAAGGCAACGCTGCCGTCGGTCAGCGCCACTTCGTACACCACGGTGGGGGCGCTGGTTATCAGGTCCAGGTTGTACTCGCGTTCCAGCCGTTCCTGCACGATGTCCATGTGCAGCAGTCCGAGAAATCCGCAGCGGAAACCGAACCCCAGCGCCGTGGACACTTCCGGCTCGTAGTGCAGCGCCGAGTCATTGAGTTTCAGTTTCTGCAGGGCATCGCGGAAGGCTTCATAGTCGTCAGCGTTGACGGGGAACAGACCGGCAAACACCCGCGGCTGCACCTGTTTGAAACCCGGCAGCGCCTGGGCGCAGGGTCGCGCATCGTGGGTGATGGTGTCGCCCACCGGTGCGCCGTCGATATCCTTGATGCCGGCGATGACAAAACCCACCTCGCCGGCGCCGAGCTGCTCGACGACCACGGCCTTGGGCGAGAATCGTCCCAGACGATCGGCGCCGTGGCTGCGACCGGTAGACATGATGCGCATCTTCTCGCCCTTGCGCAGTCGCCCATTGACCACGCGCACCAGTGAAACCACGCCCACATAGTTGTCGAACCAGGAATCGACGATCAGGGCCTGCAGCGGCGCGTCCGGATCGCCCTTGGGTGGCGGTATCTTCAGCACCAGCTCCTCCAGCAGGTCCACCACGCCCTCGCCTGTCTTGGCGCTGACGCGCACCGCGTCACTGGCGCCAATGCCGATGATCTCCTCGATCTCCTTGATGACCTTCTCCGGGTCCGCCGAGGGCAGATCGATCTTGTTGATGACCGGCAGTACTTCCAGCCCCTGCTCGATGGCCGTGTAGCAGTTGGCCACGCTCTGCGCCTCCACGCCCTGGGCAGCATCCACCACCAGCAGCGCGCCCTCGCAAGCGAACAATGAGCGGGAGACCTCGTAGGAAAAATCCACGTGGCCGGGGGTATCGATGAAATTCAGCTGGTATTCGACGCCGTCGTTGGCCTTGTAAAGGAGCGTGACGGCCTGGGCCTTGATGGTGATACCGCGCTCGCGCTCCAGAGCCATGGAGTCGAGCACCTGGGCCTGCATTTCGCGCTGGGTGAGGCCGCCGCAGATCTGGATGAGGCGGTCCGCGAGCGTGGATTTGCCGTGATCGACGTGGGCGATGATGGAGAAGTTGCGTATGTGCTGCATGGGCGGCGCGCATTATATGCGCACCGGATGACCCTGTCGGCCCGTCTGCGCGCCCTGAAAGAAGATCTCTACCGCTCGGCGACGCTGGCTGTCTCCGGCCGCATGGAGGCGGCGATCAGGCGCACGGTCTGCACGGGAACCTCACCAACAGCCGTCACCTGATGGCCTTGCACCACCGTGGAAAAGGCATAGGAGGAACCGACCCTGGAGGGTCCCTTCATCGGTTTGCGCTCATCCCGGGACCCCTCGACGAATACCGATACCGAAGCCAGGCCGTCGGAGAACACCAGATGCATTCTGGTTGCCTGCGCGCCTTCGGCCGGTCGCGTGCTCGAGTCGGTGAGTTTGAAACCGGGCGGCAGCCTGACGGCACGCCAGCCGGCCTGAGCAGGACCGGTGGTCTCCGGCGACTGCGGCGTGCGTATCCACTGGAATCCCTCGCTGTTCACCCCCGGCTGCACCGCAGAAAGGGCAATGCGCCGCGGGAGCGTGAGCTTGGCGAACAGGATCTGTTCGATGACCTCCCCCTGCGAGTCGCGCAGCTGGGTCTTCAGCGGCAGCGCGGTTTCCTCGTCAAGCCACAGCTGGTAACCGAAGCGGTAATTGTCTCGCGGGTTGACGGCGATTACGCGGGTGGAACGTCCTGACACGCGCGCCGGTTCGAGCATCTGCAGCGTGTAGTGCAGTTCGACGTTGCGACAAAAAATTGGCGCGCCGAGCAGGCCGCCACGGCTCCGCTGCACGGCGTGGACGAGAACGCGGCGCTGGTCGGGCAGGAAACAGATCTGCTCGCCGTCGCTGCGGATGATTTCGCGGCCATTGCCATCGAGTGAAATCAGCCGTTCGGTGACCTTGCGGTCATCGACGCGATGAATGATGCGCAGGGTTTCGACCTTGCCGTGACGCAGGTGAAAAAAGGTGCCTTCGTAGTTGAGCGTGAGCACGGCGCGGTTCATGCGCTCGAGCCACATCTGGGGGCTGTTGGTGGTGTCAGTCGGCTCGGCGGCCGTGGCACGTCCACCGACAACAACCAGCAGCGCGCCGCAGACCAGGACAGGCGCTGAAGTGGCCCGGAGCCAGCGCCAGCGCAGCGGAACCTTCGACTGCGGCGATGCAATCACGGACGATCCTCAAGATCGGCATCCTGCTCGGTGGAATCGACCGGGGTGGGGTCTTCGGCAATGACGGAGGACAGGACGTTGCGGCGGCCCAGCAGTGAGGAGTATTCGCTGTGGGCGAAGACGTAGTCGGTCAGACGGGCGCCGGGCACCAGCGGACTGGTCGTCGCCGGAGCGGGGACGGTGTAGCTGTCGGATTCATCGCCCATGGAGTTGCCGATGAGGATGGTGCCCGGGAGGCCGGTGTCCACTCCCGCCAGACGTTGTCCCTCGGGACCGTCCAGGGATGACTGTCGGGTCTGCAGGGCCAGGATGGCCACGCCGGCAACCGTGGCCGCCAGCGCCAGGCCGGCGACGAGTTTGCCGGCGCGGCGGATGCCGCGTTCGCGCGCGATGCCGTGTCCGGCCGCCGTTCGACGGCCTGCGGCGTCGCCAGCCTCCTGAGCAATCGCCTCGCAGACGCGGACATTGAAGCCGGTCGAGAGCTGGTCCGGTTCGTCTCTAAGGCACTCACCGATGGCCGCGTAGCGGGCCAGCGCGGCGCGCAGATCGATATCGCGATCCAGGCGTCTTAGCAGCAGCGCGAACTGCTCCTGCGGCAGTTCCCCGTCCAGGAATGAGGAGAGGTGTTCGCCGGTGGTGTCATTGATCGCTTGCATGAAAATTCTCTTGGCTCGACTGTCTCTGATCGGATCAAAAATCTAATTCGGCTCGCCCTTGCCCGGCTCCGCTTCACTGGCGTCGTCATACTCATCCGCGTGTCCATCTGCGGCCTTGCCATCATCCGGCCTTCCAAGGCCACCGGAAAAAATCGGTCGCAACCGCCGGTCGATGGCCTCGCGGGCGCGGAATATCCGCGAGCGCACGGTGCCTACCGGACAATCCATGGTCTGGGCGATCTCCTCGTAGCTCAGGCCTTCCAGCTCCCGCAGCACAATCGCCGTCCTCAGGTCTTCGGGCAAGTCTGCTATCGCAGAGTTCACTGTGCCGCGAATTTCGTCCGTTAATAGCAACGCTTCCGGAGTCTCGTTGTCCTTCAGCCGCGCCTGCATGTCGTACTGTTCCGGGTCCTGCAGGTCCAGGTCGTAGTCCACCGGGCGGCGGCGATTGGATACCAGGGCGTTTTTCGCCGTGTTGATCGCAATCCGGTACAGCCAGGTATAAAACGCACTGTCGCCGCGGAAGTTCGGCAGTGCGCGGTATGCCTTCAGGAACGCCTCCTGAGCCACATCTTCGGCTTCGACGGGATCCCGCACATACCGCATGATGAGTTTCAGAACCTTGTGCTGATACCTCAGAACCAGGTGATCGAACGCGCGCGAATCGCCTTTCTGCACGTGCTCAACAAGCGTCAGGTCACTGGCTTCGGTCCCCATCCAGATGTCTTGCTCCGGTGGCGGCCAGCCTGCGCCCCGTGAGACTGCCCCTGTTCGGGAAAGTTCAGGGTAATCCCGGCGCACGGACCTGCCGCAATTGAAAGTGTGATGCCCGGCGGGCGGACATCCCAGGTACTCACCGCAATACTAACTGAAGCGCAGCCGGACGCGCAGACGACGAAGGCCCGTGCGGCTGCCTGCAGCGGGTACCACCAGCGCCCAGTGACGCCGGTCGCCCCGCCACAGCAGCAGCGCGCATTGACCCGCGAAACGGCCCTGGACCAGCTCTGCCGCCTCCTGCCGGCCCCGGCCATCCGTCAGCAGCCAATGTCCGTCGGTCTGGAGGGTTATCCTGGTCAAAGCCCGCGCCGACAGGCCGAACAGCTGGCTGAGCAGTCCACCAAGCGCCGCTGCCAGCAGCAGGCCTGCCGCCAGCAGTCGCGCCATCAAGGGCAAGGCGCAGCAGACAATGGCGCCGCCCAGCAGGATCAGCCATGCCACGATGGCGGCAAGCGGCGCCCAGGGCGGCCTCAGGTCAAGACTCAGGCTTGAGAATGCGCTGGATGACATCTTCGAGTTCCCTCTCCGGTGGCCGGGACGCCCCGGCCAGCCAATCCTGCAGCACCGGATCCTGCATTTCCAGCAGCCGCTCAAAGGCCTGCTGTTCGGCGGCATCAGCCTGCGGATAGCGCAGGTGCAGGTAGCGTTGCAGCAGTTCGTCGAGCTCGCGGGTGCCGCGGCGACAGCGCCACTGCAGTCGGCTCAATGGCGCCTCTCGAGCATCTTCTTCTTGATCTCACCGATGGCCCTGGCGGGGTTGAGGTCCTTAGGGCAGGCCTCGGTGCAGTTCATGATGGTATGGCAGCGATACAGACGGAAGGGGTCTTCCAGTGTGTCCAGCCGTTCGCCGGTGGCCTCGTCACGGCTGTCGACAATCCAGCGATGGGCGGCAAGCAGCGCGGCCGGCCCGAGGTAACGATCGCTGTTCCACCAGTAGCTGGGGCAGGCGGTGGAACAGCAGGCGCAGAGGATGCAGGCGGAGGCGCGGTCGATCTTCTGCTGGTCTTCCTTGCTCTGCAGACGCTCGCGGTCCGGCGGCGCAGGGGTGCGGGTCTGGAGCCAGGGTTTGACGGCGGCGTACTGGGCGTAGAACTGGGTGAGGTCCGCCACCAGATCCTTGACCACCGGCATGTGAGGCAGCGGGTAGATCTTCACATCGCCGCTGATGTCCTCACAGGAGCGGGTGCAGGCCAGGGTGTTCAGGCCATCGATATTCATGGCGCAGCTGCCGCAGATACCTTCACGGCAGGAGCGGCGGAAAGTGAGCGTGGCATCAGTCTCGTTTTTGATCTTGATCAGCGCGTCGAGAACCATGGGACCGCAGGTTGACATGTCTACCTTGTAGACATCGACGCGTGGCGTCTCCCCGCTTTCCGGGTCGTAGCGGTAGATACGGAAGGTTTTCACCTTCTTCGCGCCCGCCGGGGCTTCGTGGGCTTTGCCCGGGCGGATGCGGGAGTTTTTGGGAAGACGGAATTCTGTCATCTGGTATTCCGCCCGCATCATTCATGAACGATGTGAAGCTGTGCCGGGCGCCGTCCGGGCGGGGGGAGGGCTTTTCAGGACCGCCCGTAAACCCGTCCATGGGGGGCTTCGGCAAAAACCATCCTGGGTTTTTGACGAT
>JAJFKF010000102.1 GCA_021773365.1 Gammaproteobacteria bacterium
GCATCGTGGCCGATTCCGATCCACGGCGCGAGCTGGAAGAGACGCGCGCCAAGGCACGGGGATTGCTGCGCGCGCTGGGCAGCAACCCTTGAACAGCATGACGGGCAATACGGTCCTGATCGACGGGCAGCCGCAGACGTCGATTGACGTGCGCAATCGCGGCCTGCAGTACGGCGATGGTTTGTTTGAAACCATGGCCGTGGTCGACGGCGCCGTGCGGCGACTGCAGGCGCACCTGGCACGGCTGCGGCGCGGCTGCGAGTGTCTGGGAATTGCCTTGCCCGAGTCGGTGCTACTGGAGACGGAAATTGCCGCGCTGGCCACCGGGCGCGCGCAGGCGGTACTGAAATTGATCGTGACCCGTGGCGACGGTGGGCGCGGGTATGCGCCGCCGATGCACGCCAGCCCAAGACGGATTCTGTGGCTGGACGAATGGCCGCGCCATCCGCCGCACTGGGCGCAGCAGGGTGTCGCCGTGCGCTTCTGCCGCACCGTGCTCGGCGATCAGCCACAGCTGGCCGGCATCAAGCACCTGAACCGTCTGCCACAGGTGCTGGCCCGCAGTGAATGGACGCCGGGCGAGGGCGCGGCGGCCGAAGGATTGATGCTCGATACGCATGGCCATGTCGTCGGCGGCACCATGAGCAATGTCTTCGTGGCGAAGGAAGGGCGGATGCTGACACCGCGCCTGGACCGCTGCGGCGTGGCTGGCACGATGCGCGGGGCAGTGCTGGAGGCGGCCGCGCAGGCAGGCGTGTCCTGCGAGGAAACCACGTTGACACGCGCGGCGCTGCTGGCAGCCGACGAGATCTTCCTGACCAACGCGCTGATCGGCATCTGGCCCGTGCAGCGGGTGGAGGATCAGCCGTTCACGCCCGGCCCGCTGACGCGGCTGATGCAGTCGGCCACACGCGGGCCGAATCGGGGATAATGCGCCACCATGCGCCGACTCCTTCGTGTCCTGCTGATTGTTCTGGTTCTGCTGGCGGCTGGCGCCGCTGCAGCTGCCCTGTGGGTTGATCGCTACGTGCGTGCGCCCATGCCGCTGCAGGAGCGGCTGGCCTTTGAGGTGCCCGCAGGCGCCAGCCTGAACCAGGTGGCGCATGACCTTGCCGGGCGTGGCGCGATGGAACATCCGCGGCCATGGGTGTGGTACGCGCGATTCAAGGGGCAGGCCCGCAACATCCAGGCCGGTGAATACGAGATCCAACCCGGCGCCACGCCCCTCAGCGTGCTGGAGCGGATGGTGCGCGGCGAAGTCATTCTGCGCGCGGTCACCTTGGTGGAGGGCACGACCTACCGCAGACTGCTGGACACGCTCGCCGCACAGCCGCGATTGCGACAGACCCTGCAGGCGCTGACCGACGAGGCCCTGATGACGCAGCTTGGCGCGGACGGTGTGGCACCGGAGGGGCAGTTCTTCCCCGATACCTATCATTTCGCTGCAGGCACGGCGGATATCGAAATTCTCCGCCGCGCGCATGATGAAATGCAGCGCCGTCTCGAAGCCGCCTGGACTGATCGCGCCGCAGGCCTGCCGCTGGAAACGCCCTACGAAGCGCTGATCCTGGCCTCCATTGTCGAGAAGGAAACCGGACTGGCGTCCGAGCGGGCAAAGATCGCCGGAGTGTTCATCCGCCGCCTGCGGATGGGCATGCGTCTGCAATCCGACCCCACCGTCATCTACGGACTGGGCATGGACTATGACGGCGACATTCGCACCCGCGATCTGCGCGGCGACACACCGTTCAACACCTACACCCGCGGTGGACTGCCGCCCACGCCCATCGCGCTGCCTGGCGAGGGCGCATTGCGGGCGGTTACCCGGCCGGATGACACCGGCGCCTTGTATTTCGTCGCCACCGGCGAGCCGGACGGCAGTCATTCCTTCTCCAAGACCCTGGAAGAGCACAACGCGGCGGTACGCCGCTACCTGCAGCGAACCCGGGGAGGGCGGCGCTGAAGCGCCGACAGCATGCGCGGACGATTCATCACGCTTGAGGGCCTGGAAGGCACCGGGAAGAGCACGCAGATCGAACTGCTGCGCGAACGGCTGAGCGCGCGCGGCCTCAGGGTGCGGGTGACCCGTGAGCCCGGTGGCACTCCGCTGGCCGAGAAATTGCGTGAACTGGTGCTGCATGCCGATTCCGCGGAGATTTCTCCCGCCTGTGAACTGCTGATGATGTTTGCCGCACGCGCAGCGCATCTGCAGGGGGTGATACAGCCGGCGCTGGCCGCGGGCGAGTGGGTGCTTTGCGATCGCTTCACCGACGCCAGCTATGCCTACCAGGGTGCTGGCCGTGGAATTCCTGACGCGCAGATCCGCTCACTCGAAGACATGGTGCAGGCCGGTTTGAGGCCGGACCTGACCTTGCTGCTGGACGCACCGGTGCAGGTCGGCCTGGCGCGCGCCACCGGGCGCCGCGGTGCCGCTGCTGCCGACCGCTTCGAACGTGAAGGCCAGGACTTCTTCGAGCGCGTGCGTGCAAAGTTCCTCGACATCGCCGCGCACGAACCCGGACGCGTGAAGTGCATCGATGCCGATCGACCGCTGGAGGCGATCGCTGACGACCTGGAAGCCCAGGCACTGAAGCTGCTTTCCCTGCACGAGAAAAACCAGCCGGCGTGAGCATGTCCACCGACATTCAATCGGCCGACGCCTTGCCCTGGCTGGCGCCGGCGCAGGCGCGCCTGCGGACCATGCTGTCATCGGAACGCATGCCGCATGGTCTGATGCTGCAGGCCCCGCCCGGACTGGGCACCGCACTGCTTGCTCGCTGGATCGTCAATCTGGTGATGTGCGCCGGCACCGACGGACCGCGCCCCTGCGGCGCCTGCAAGCCATGCCGGCAATTGCAGGCCGGCACACATCCGGATCTGATCTGGGTGGCGCGTGAGGAGGATGCCAGGCAGCTGCAGGTGCAACAAATCCGCGACCTGAGCGCAGCGCTGTGTCTGAAGAGCCACGGCGGCGGTTACAAGGCCGCGGTCATCGCCGAAGCGGATTTCATGAATGCGAATGCCGCCAACGCGCTGCTGAAAACCCTGGAAGAGCCGTCGCCGCAGACGCTGCTGATCCTCTGCTCGGCCCGTCCTTCCCGTCTGCCGGCCACCGTAATCAGTCGCTGCCAGCGCCTGAAGATTGCCGCGCCCAAGGCAGACGATGCCCGGCAATGGCTGAATTCGATCCATGCCCGGGATGACTGGCCAAAAATCCTCGAACACGCCGCCAACGAACCACTGCGCGCGCTGAACCTGGCAGAGAGCGGCTTCGCCGAACTCGACACCGACATGAGCTCCGCACTGGAAGGGTTGAGCCAGGGCCGCATGGACATCGTGGCTACCGCCGAGCGCTGGGCAAAAGCCAACCTTGCCGATCGACTCGACTGGCTGGAGACCTGGCTGACCCGCACCCTGCGCCAGGCTGCACTGCCCGCCGCGGGCTTGCCATCGGTGCCGCAAGCCACCAAGATACGCCGACTTTACAGATTGCTGGGCCGGGTGCGGGGGCTGAAGTTCGAACAGAACACGTCGCTGAACATGCAACTGGCGGCGGAAGAACTGTTGCTGCAAACGGAAGCCGCCCTATCGTGAATCTAGTCGTGAATCTAGTCGTGAATCCAGTTGCAGACACCGCCATCGAAAGATTCGAATAATGGTCAGACAACCGATCAACAAACCAGGCCTGCTCACCCTTACCATCAAGGACAAGAGCGCCCTGTATCTCGCCTACATGCCCTTCGTGAAGAACGGCGGTCTGTTTATTCCCACCAACAGCAACTACCGCCTCGGCGACGAGGTGTTCATGCTGTTGAACCTGATGGGCGAGAGCGAGAAACTCCCGGTCGCCGGCCGCGTCATCTGGATGACGCCCAAGGGCGCGCAGGGCAAGCGCACGGCAGGTATCGGTGTGCAGTTCAGCGAACAGGATCGCGGGCAGACGCAAAAAAAGATCGAGAACTACCTGGCGGGGGCGCTGGGTGGGGACAAGCCGACACATACGATGTAGGCCTGCACGGCACCGCCCGCCTGGTCTGCCAATGGTTCGGAAGCGCATTTCTCCGCAGGAGGGAACTCATGGTCACCGTGCGCCAACTGCTTGACCGCAAGGGTCGGGCCGTTTTTTCCATCGGGCCGGAAGACCCGGTGCTCGAGGCCATCCAGCTGATGGCCGATCATTTCATCGGCGCGCTGCTCGTCATGAAGGGCGAGGAACTCGTTGGCATCGTTTCCGAGCGTGACTACGCACGCAAGGTGATACTGCTGGATCGCTCCGCAGCGGAGACGCCGGCCTGGCAGATCATGAGCGCGCCCGTGCACACGGTCTCGCCTGAGAGCTCAATGGATGAGTGCATGCGCCTGATGACGGACAAGCGTATCCGGCATTTGCCGGTGGTGGAGGATGGACGCGTTGTCGGGATGGTGTCCATCGGCGATCTGGTGAAGGCCGTCATCGAGGATCAGCAGCGCACCATTGAACAGCTCGAGGGCTACATTCACAGCTGATGATTGTAAGGCGAGGTGGGGTGCGGATTGAAGGACTGAAGCACCCTGGATATCCAAATGGATATCGACCTGGGTATCGAATAGCCCGCGAGGGTGGTGCGTCGTTTTATTCGGCTTTGCGCCGCGGCGTGATGACATCGGTACGCGACAATCCGCCCTGCAGCACGTACGCATCGTATCCACGTTCGCTGAGGATGTAGGCTCCCGCTGAGCTGCGTCGCCCCGTGTCGCACACCACCACGTAGCTGGTGTCTTTCTCCAGCATGCTGAGCTTCAGGCGGATGAAATACAGCGGAATATTGACCGCGTCATCCAGGTGCGTGTTCTGGTACTCGCTCGGCAATCGCACATCCAGCCACTTGCCGCCGCGACTGATGATCTCCTGCGCCTGGTCGAAGGTCACCCATTGCAACATCGGTTCGTTCATCAGCGTCTTGAAGTCATCCTTGCCCAGGCGCATGAGTGTGCCCTCGGTGAGCATGGTGACCGTGGCATTGCGCTTGGCCTCGGAGATCAGCGCCTCCTCGCCGAAGGTGTCGCCCATGCCGAGTTCGGCCAGCTTGATGCCTTCCTTGTTGAGCGGGGTCTCACGGGTAACCGCGCAGCGGCCGCTGACGATGACATAGAAGAAATCGCCCTCATCCCCCTGCTTGATGACCACGTCCTTGGCGCCGTAGTTCGCACGCTGCATGCGCATGAAGATGGCCTGGATGTTGGCCGGAGGAATGCGGTGGAAGGCCTTGGTCTGCAGCAGCGTCGTCATCCAGTCATCGGCGCCGCCGTCCTCGGTGCTCTGCAGCTCGTTGACCTCGTAAGAGCCGGTCTGATCCCAGGTGAGCATGACATCGAGCAGGTCGCTGTCGATGGCGATGTAGCGCACCGTGTCCACCGCCCGGGCGCCAAAGCGGCGGGGCAGGGAGGGGGCCAGGGGATTGCGCGCCTGCGCAGTGCCACCGGTGACGCTGGAAAGCACGCCTTCGTCGTCGTAGATCTCCATGCTGCCGGAGATGACGTAGTAGGTGCGCTTGTCGGAATCGCCCGGCTTGAACAGCAGCTTGCCGGGCGACAGCTCGCGCACGGTCGTCTTCTTGGCCAGCGAGCGCAGATTGTCGGCCTTCAGCCCATCGAGTGGTGAAAACGACTTCAGTTGTGCGATGTCGAGGGCTTTTTCTTCCATTCCAGTTCTTCAGCTAACAGGCGTGCGAATGGTAGCACAGGGCCTGGGGCATTCCGTTCACTGTTCCAGGGCCTTCCAGCCGGAGTCGGGACGGAAGCGCTGCCCGTACTTTTTCTCAAGCTCGCCGAGACGTTCAACGACGGCGGCAACACCTCGATTGCGGGCGTAGGCCAGCGGTCCGCCACGGAAGGGCGCGAAGCCGGTGCCGAAGATTACTCCGGCATCGAGCAGGTCGGCCTCTTCGACCACGCCCTCGCGCAGGCAGGCTGCGGACTCGTTCAGCATCGGCAGAATGAGGCGATCGGTAAGGTCTTCGGGCACGGCATAGCCGGTGGCCGGCTGCCTGACGGGCTTGCCGTCGCGCCACTCATAGAACCCATGCCCCGATTTGCGTCCCAGCCGCCCGGCTTCGACCAGTTGCTCCAGCCGGGCGGGTGCGCGGCGACCAAAGGCCTCGGTGAGAATCCGTCCCACATGCAGGCACACGTCCAGTCCCACCGTGTCGGCCAGCTCCACCGGCCCCATGGGCATGCCGAAGTCCACGGCCGCCTCATCGATGAGCGTCAGGGGCAGCCCCTCCTCGGCGATGAACATGGCTTCGTTGAGATAGGGCATGAGCACCCGGTTGACGACAAAACCCGGAGCGCTGCGGCAGGGCAGTGGCAGCTTGTCCAGCTTGCGGCTGAACAGCACCCCGATCTGCGCCACTTCCGGCCGGGTGAACTCGGACTGGATGACTTCCACCAGGGGCATCTTGGCCACCGGATTGAAGAAGTGCAGTCCAACCAGCCGGCCGGGATCGGCCAGCTTCTCGCCCAGGGTCTCGAGCTTGATGCTGGAGGTATTGGTGGCCAGCAGTGCATGGGGCTTGAGCTGTGGCTCCAGCGTGGCGTACAGGGCCTGCTTGGCCTCGGTGTTCTCGAAAATGGCCTCGATGACCACATCCGCGCGCGCGGCGCCCTCGCCGGCGACATCCGCCACCAGGCGGGCACTGGCTGCCTCGGCCTTGGCGGGATTGCGCAGGCGTTTGCTGAACAGCGCACGCGCGCGTTCAAGCGCCGGATCGATGTACTTCTGCTCCCGGTCCTGCAGTGTGACCGTCATGCCGCGCAATGCGCACCAGGCGGCGATGTCTCCACCCATGACACCGGCACCCACGACGTGCACGTGATTGAACTCCTGCCGGTTCTTGCCGCCCAGCGACTTGAGCCTGTCCTGCAGCAGGAACACCCGCACCAGATTGCGCGCCGTGGGGCCGCACATCAGATGAGCGATGGAGCGCGCTTCCGCCTCATAGGCCTGCCGGCCGTGGGCGCCATGGCGCACCCACAAATCAATGATGGCGTAGGGGGCAGGGTAGTGCTCGCGGCGTGCGCGCACGGCCACTTGCTTGCGCAGCGCGCCGGCAAGCGCAGCGCGCAGCGGCCCCATGTTCAGCAGGCGATCGAACAGTGGTGGACGGTGCGGCGCCGGCGCCTGCAGGGCCAGTGTGCGTGCCGCGGACTTCAGTTCCGCTGTCGGCGCCAGGCGGTCAACCAGGCCGAGCTTCAGCGCCCTGGCGCCATCAACCGGCTTGCCGGTGAGCATCAGCTGCATCGCTGCCCGCACGCCGAGCAGTTGAACGCTGCGTACCGTGCCACCGAAGCCGGGGTGGATGCCGAGCATGACCTCGGGCAGGCCGAGGCTGATGCGCGCATCGCTGGCGGCGACGCGGTAGGTGCATGCCAGCGCCAGCTCCAGGCCGCCGCCCAGCGCGAAGCCGTTGATGGCGGCGACGCTGGGACAGGGCAGGGCTGCAATACGGTCGAATACCCGCTGGCCGGCGCTGATCAGCTGGTAAGCCTCTTCGGGATTGCTCAGACCAGTGAATTCCTTGACGTCGGCGCCGGCGATGAAGCCGCTGGCCTTGGCCGAGCTGAACACCACCGCGCGTGTGGACTGCGGTTGCAGCCCGGTGAGCAGATCCGAGAGTTCACGCAACACCTCGCCGGAGAGCACATTGGCAGAGGTGCCGGCCTTGTCCAGGGTGATCCAGGACAGGCCTTCGGCGTCGGTCTCAAGCTTCCAGTGTGAGTACTGTGACATCGGGTGTCTCCCTGTGGGTGTTTTCCTGCGTAGCGCGTGCCGGGCGCAGGATCTCGAAATCGCAGATCAGCGGACGATGATCTGAATGGCGCACATCGGGCACCTCGAAATTCGTCACCTCGATGCCCTTGCTGTACAGCACGAAATCCAGCTCCCGGCGCGGGCGGCCGCTGGGGAAGGAGGGCAGGCGAGCCGTATTGGCGCTTCTCAGTCCCGAGGCACGCATGAACAGGAAGATTTCATGCTCGCCCCAGAAAGTGTTGAAATCCCCGGCCACGATGACCGGCTTGCCAGCGGTCCTGGTGGCATTCTCCACCAACTCGTGCAGGTGACGCAGCTGCAGCTGGCGATGGCGGTACTTGATCGACAGGTGTACCAGGAACACCGCCACCTCTTCCATCTCCAGCTCGATGATCAGGCGCTTGATCCCGGTTTCGAAGTAGTGGAACCGCTCGCCGTGTACCCCGGGGGCGGCCAGGAAGGCGTTGCCCTGCTTGCGTACGATGGGCATGAACTTGTTGATCGACTGCACGCCGTACTTGCACTGGTAGGTGGAGTAGTGATCGAGTGAGCGGGCGATGTATTCAGCCTGGTTGACCATGCCGGTGCGGATGGAGCCGGTATCCACTTCGATCAGGCCCACCACGTCCGGTCGCGATTCCTTGATGAAATTGGTGATGCGGTTCAGCACCCGCTTGCTGCTGCGCAGGTACCCGGCGCCGGGCACGGGCAGATGGAAGGCCGGGCCGACGCCGGTCGCATATCGGATGTTGTAGACCAGCAAGCGCATGAAGTACGGGTGATTCTATAGGAGGGAGGGGGCCGGGGGGCAGTTGCGTTACACTTCGGCCTCTATCCGCGGGAGGGCACCGCCTTGTCACAACGCAATCCGATCAAGCTATTCGTCAGTCACGCCTGGGAAGACCACGAAGATTACCTGCGCGTTTTCGAGTTCCTGGAAAGCGACGCGAACTTCTACTACCAGAACTTCAGCACCCCGGACCGTCCGCCCGCCGCCGGTGACCGCGAGACGCTGCGCGAGGACCTGCGCCAGCAGATCAACCCGGCAGAAGCGGTGATCGTCGCCAGCAGCCTGTGCCGCAGGCACGGCGATCTGGTGCTGTTTCAGATGAACTATGCCAAGGCCTGCGAGAAGCCGGTGATCCTGCTGGAGTCCTACGGGGTAAAAGAAGATATTCCCAAGCCCATTGCGGACCTTGCTGATGAGACCATCAGCTGGGACAAACGTTCGCTGATCGATGCCATCCGCCGCCAGGCGCGGCATGAGGACACCACGCGCTGGGATACGATCGAGTTCAAACTCGACTGAAGAGCAATCAGCCTTCCGCAGCGTAAAGCTGCACGACGTGTTTGCCGGAGCGATTCTGCTGTGCGCGGGTGATCGCGCCAAACATGTTCACGATCTGCGTCGCATAGCGACTGGCTTCGCCGTCGGACATCTTGCGCACCGTGGCGCAAACCGCATTCTCGCCTGGAAGCGGGTGCACCGAACAAAGGGCGCGGCGCAGGGCGGTAAAGTCATCGCGGATTTCGTTTGGCATCTGTTCTTCGGACAGCTCGTCCAGGTGGTGGACGTAGGCGCCGATCAGTCTCTGTTTGATGGAGCCCGCACCGGCCAGTTCGACCGCGGCGGAATGAAGTTTTTCGCACGTATCCATCATCGTTCCCCTGGGGGGTTAATCAGCGTGCGCCCGGGCGCACTTATTCGGAACCTGCAGCTCCGGCGAAGTGGCCTGGTGGGCGGGGTAAGAACCCATTTCGCATCAAAGGGCTTCCGCTTAAAAATATAAAAATTAAAAG
>JAJFKF010000103.1 GCA_021773365.1 Gammaproteobacteria bacterium
GGGCGCGCTGGTGTTTGTTACCACGGTAATCAGCGGAATCGACTACGTGGCCACCTATGCGCGGCGCGCGCGTGAGGTGGTACGCGCGCGGGCCGCGCACAACGCCTGATGTCATGAGCGAAATTCGCCAGCTGCCGCTGGGCGTGCGATGGCGCGACAGCTCCACTTTCGCAACGTTTGTCCAGGGCGGGAACGCGCTGGTGCTCGAGCAGCTGCGCGCGCTGCGAGGCGGACCGCCGGTGGCCCTGTGGCTCTGGGGTGCGCCAGCTTCCGGGCGCACGCATCTGCTGCAGGCCAGTTGCGCGTACGCAGGAGAACTGGGGCGCACGGCTGCCTATCTGTCGCCCGCCGGGCGGGATGCGCCAGGCCCGGAAGCGCTCGACGGCTGTGAGAGTCTGGATCTGGTCTGTATAGACGATGTAGAAACACTCTCCGGGCAGGCGGGCTGGGAACGCGCACTATTCAATCTTTACAATGGCCTGCAGGAGTCCGGCGGGCATTTATTGCTGGCTGCAACCCAGCCGCCGGCAGGGGTGCGCTGGGCGCTGGCGGACCTGCAATCGCGCATGGGTGGTGCGCTGACTTTGCAGGTGAAGGGGTTGGCGGAAGCGGACAAGGTGCAGGTACTGCGGTTGCGTGCACGCAACCGCGGATTGGAATTGCCGGAAGAAACAGCTGCATTTTTGTTGCGTCATTTCCCTCGTGATCTGCGCAGTCTGTGTCGATTGCTCGACACTCTGGATAGTGCCTCACTGGCTGCGCAGCGACGGTTGACGGTGCCGTTCATCAAGGAAGCCATCGAGGCGGCCAGACAGCAGCAACCGGCGGGTTGACGCGCACCGGGGCGCTTGCTAGCGTCCGGCCGGCCTTGAATCCGACCGGTAGCCCGTAAGCAATGCAAATTCAGCGCGCGACTTTCCATACTCCAGTCCTGGTCCTGCCAGCGCTGCTTTGTTTGTTTGCATGCGCTGGCGCACCAGTGCAGGAGATGAGCAACGCGCGCCAGACCATCAGTGCCGCCCGCGCGGCCGGCGCCGCCAGTCACGCGCCCGACCAGCTGGCGGTGGCCTCTGATCTGCTCGGTCGCGCAGAGCAGGCGCTGCAGGAACATGAATATCGTCTGGCCCGGCGTCGAGCCGAGGAAGCGCGCCTCCTGGCGCAGGAAGCACTGCAGCTGTCGGCGGCAGTGGATAAAAGCTGAACAACAAGCAGGGGGTATGAGATGAGAATATCGTCGCGTCCATTGGCGAGTGCTGCGAAAGTCAGCCGCCGCTGCCTGGTTTCCGGCCGCGTGCAAGGCGTGTTCTATCGCGCCACCGCGGCAGACAAGGCGCGGGAACTGGGGCTCGACGGCTATGCACGCAATCTGCCCGATGGGCGCGTGGAGGTGCTGGCCTGCGGTGAACCGCGGGCAGTGGATACGTTCACTGACTGGCTGTGGGTCGGTTCCAGCTCCTCGAAAGTGGCTGCCGTGCAGGTCGCCGAGGCGGAGTCTCCGCCCGCATCGGGTTTTGCCGCCCGCTGAACAGATCAGATTGATCGATGGCGGTTACTTGCTACGGCTGCGCGCCGTGGCGCCTTCCAGTTTGAGTATTGCCGCCCAATGCCTGGGATCTACCGGCATCACGGAGAGCCGGTTGCCGGTCTGCAGCAGTGCCAGGCCGGCCAGCGCGGCACGACGTTCTTTCAGTGCCCGTAATGTAATGGGAATTTCCAGCGCGCGCTGCAGCTTCACATCCACCATGAACCAGCGCGGAGCCTGTTTGTCGCTTTTCGGATCGTAGTGGTGGTCCTTCGGATCGAAGGCGGTGGGGTCCGGGTAGGCTTCGCGCACAATCTGTATGACGCCGATGATGCCGGGTTCCTCGCAACTGGAGTGGTACAGGAATGCCTGATCACCCTTCTTCATGGCGCGCAGAAAATTGCGTGCCTGGTAATTGCGTACGCCGTCCCAGTAGGTCGTCTGGCGTGGACTCTTGCGCAGGTGATCGATGCCGAAGCTGGTGGGCTCGGATTTCAGCAGCCAGTAATTCATGAATCAAACAGCTCCCATGCGGCGGGGTAGGTCAGCATTCCCGCTGGATGTGTCAGGTCATCGTTGCGATGGCGTCTTGCCGGCAGCTGCCAGGCCTGCATCCGGCGGATGCGCGAATCATAGCAGCTGCGTGGTCCGGATCCGTCGCCATCATTGTCGGCGCGGAGCGATGCTAAGCTGCGCCGATGGATTTTGTCGTTGTCTGCGCCGTTGCCCTGCTGGCCTCCGCCCTGACGCTGTACTCGGGATTCGGTCTGGGCACCATACTGTTGCCGGCCTTCGCGCTGTTCTTTCCCGTGCCGGCGGCCGTCGCCGCCACGGCCGTCGTACATCTGCTGAACAATCTGTTCAAAAGCACACTGCTCTACCGCAACGCGGACTGGCCGACGGTGCTGCGCTTCGGATTGCCGGCCGTGCCGGCAGCTGTGGTGGGCGCGTGGCTGCTCAACTCGCTGGGCGAGGTGCCGCGGGTGTTTGCTGTAGAGGCCTTCGGCCGCACCTTCGCGCCCTCCGCGGCCGGTCTGGCGGTGGGCCTGCTGCTGATCGTGCTGGCGGCACTGGAACTGCAACCGTGGTTTCAGCGACTGGCAGCGCCGCGCCGCCTGCTGCCACTGGGCGGTGCCCTGACCGGATTTCTGGGGGGATTCTCCGGGCAGCAGGGCGCCTTGCGCTCGATCTTCCTGCTCAAGACGGGTCTGAACGCGCAGCGCTTCATCGCCACCGGCGTGATGATCGCAGTGCTGATCGATCTGGCGCGCCTGCCGACCTATGCCGCCGGCATGGCCGAAGCCGGTGACATGAGCCGCAATGAATGGATGCTGATCGCCGCGGGCACGCTGAGCGCGTTTACCGGCGCCTGGCTGGCGACGCGCTACATGAAAAAGATGACGATCGGGATGGTGCGTGCGGTGGTGGCGGCGCTGATGTTCGTGATCGGCGCCTTGCTGGCCGGTGGGGTGATCGGCTGAACGGTGCTATGGCACCGGCGTAAAGATGCGCCACGCCTGCAGGGGGTTCTTCACCGCCCAGAACAGCGAACCGATGCCGGCCGGTATGTTTGGCCCAGGTTTGCTGAAGTGATCACGCACCTCCAGCGTGCCGGTCTCTGCCGTCGCCACAGGCTCCACTTTGAGCTGGGCCAGCATCATGGCGATGTCCCCGGCCGTCGGCTCCAGCTGCGCGAGCAGTGAGCCGGGCTCACCCCTGGGCGTGAGCCACAGTCCGGTAGTCCTGAGGAATGCCGGTGTGTCGGATGCCGGTTCGGGATTGAGTTCCACGACCAGTGAATCGAGCTTGTCCGGGGAGAGTTCCTCCCTGGATGTCGTGATAGTTTCATCCGCACTCGACATCATCGGCGCCGCGAGCGCGCAGGCAATCAGCAGGCTTGTGAGAATGCGAACCATGGCAACCTCCGGGGCGGCAAGGCGTCCAATGCCGGCGATTGCCGGCCCACGGAACCCAATGTAGGCCTCGAGTCCGGCAATCTCAAGTGGCAGCGAGAGCCGTGCAGGTGTTGCAGGGCAGTGCGGGAAGTGTCGCAGCGTAGAAGCCATGTCAGGTGCCTTGCGTGGGGTCAAACACACCGCTTATTCGCATGCAGCCACCAACTCACACGCGTAGTCTGAGTTGTCCCCGGTACAGCTGTCGTTGACAACAAAAGGAGGTGTTGCTACCGTGAGCAACAGACGCGCGGAGCTGCTGATGCGTGAGCGCTTGATTCTGAGCTCGCGGGCATTCGTTGAGATCGTGATATGGAATTTGCCACGCCCGATGCGCGGCAGCCTGCATCAATACAAGTATCGTCTCGCGTATGTTGTTGACGGCACATGTGTGCTGCGTTTCGATAATGAATCCGGCAAGGGTGATCACAGGCACGTACACGAGATGGAATTTCCCTATGTATTTGCGGACCTGACTGCTCTGCAGCGGGATTTCTGGAGCGAAGTGAACAGCCGGAGGAAAGGCAATTGAACGTGGTGACCGTCAGTATTGCTTCGATTGAGGAAACGAAGCGGCGAACGGCCGCAGCGTTTCGAGGTCGAAAACAGGGCACGCGCATCTCTTTTTCATCGGAGGAGGTGCTGTGGAAGACGCTGACTCCCAAGCGCTGGGCCATGCTCAAGGTCATGGCAGGCCAGGGTGTGATGCCCATCAGGGAAATCTCACGGCGAATCGGACGGGATGTGCGCGCAGTGCACAGCGACGTGCATGCCCTGCTCAAGGCGGGCATTCTGGAGCGGGTCGAAGCGGGCGGGGTGGTGTTTCCCTACGATGCCATTCATGTGGATTTTGTGCTGCGGGCGGCGTAGGTCGCGAATTTCTACTGGTCGCCCAGCGCATGAACTGGCCTGGCGCGCGCGGCTGTCAGTGAATGGAAGAATACTGTTGTCCAGGCGATGCCCAGCGCCACTATTGAAGGTGCGAGGAACATCCACGGCTGAAGGTCGATGCGGTAGGCGAATCCTTCCAGCCAGCCGCTCATGAGCAGGTAGCCGATGGGCCAGGCGAGGATATTCGCCCACAGAACGGGTTTGCTGAATTGCCAGAGCAGCAGGCCGACGATGTCCTTACCGGTCGCGCCCAGGGATTTGCGGATGCCGATCTCCCGGGTGCGGCGTTCCGTGGTGGCGGCGGCCAGGCCGATCAGGCCGAGACAGGCCAGTATTACCGCGACCACCGAGAAAAGCGCGAAGGCCTGGGCCTGACGCTGCATGGCGAGGTACAGATTCTGGATGTGCTCGTCTAGAAAGAAGCGATTGATCGGTTCTTCTGCACCGGTGGTGGCGGCCCACAGCCCGTCGATTGCTGCCAGGGTCTGAGGAATCTCCCGACCGTGTAGTTTGATGTTGATCAACTGATAGTCGTACCGTGGACCGTACAGACCGGAGTTGTACACCGTCGGGCGAATGGTTTCCTGCGCCGAGTAGAGGGAGAAATCGGCAGATATACCGATGATTGTCTTGGTGGCGCCACCGAGCTCGGTGATGGGTTGGCCGATGGCCGCAGCCGGGCTGGAGAACCCGAGGCGACTGACGGCTGCTGCATTGACGATGGCCTGCGAACGGTCCGGACCGGAAGTGCTCCCTAACGGCGCAACTGCGAAGAAATGGCCTTGCAGTGGTTGCAGACCATACATCTGCAGCAGTCCGGGCTCAATCACCACGACGTCGATGGCCGACACAGAGCCGTCGCCCAGCCGGTATCGACCGAAGGATCTCCCTGTCAGAAGTCCCTCGCCGGAGCAGAATGCCCCCGCCACGCCCGGCAACGCACGCACCGCGTCCTTGAATGCCGTGTCGCAGGGTGAACGCACCATGAGGACCTGGTCGGTGTCCAGTCGCAGCGCTTCGTGCGTGGCGTAGAGGCGCTGCCGGTAGATGACGGCTGCGGCGATCATCAGGCCGATCAGAATCGCGAACTGCGATGTGACAAGCACCTGCCTGACGAGCGCGCCGCTCGTGCGCCCGACCGGTTGCCGCAGAATTCCGGCAGGACGGAATGCCGATAGTACAAAGGCGGGATAAAGTCCGGCGAGTCCACCTATTACTATCGTGCCGGCCGCGATCCAGACGAAGAGTGCGGGATCGCGCCGGTAGTCCATCGTGGCGTCTGAGTTGAGGAATGCATTGGCAGACGGCAGCAGCAGCTCAGCGAGCGCCACGGCAACGGTGGCCGCCAGGGCCGCGCAGATGAGTGCCTCACCGAGAAACTGCAGGAGAAGCGTGCGACGGTGCGCTCCGCAGGTCTTGCGAATGCCGACTTCCAGCGAGCGACGCGCGGCGCGTGCAGTCGCAAGGTTCACGAACACCACGCCGGCGACCAGCAGTACCAGAAACCCCGTTGCCGCAGCGATCGCCAGGCGACCGGAAACGCCCCGGTTGAAGGCCTCGTGCAGGTGCATACGGTCGATACGGACGAACTGCATTGCGTATTGAAGGTCGCTCGTTCCGCCAAAGTACGCGTCAAGCGCAGCCGACATTGCCGGCTGCAGCGAGGCCTGTGGTTTGAGGCGTATGTAGGTCTGTGGACCGATTGCGAAGCCTTCCCTGCCATCCGGTGGCGTGTTCCCGAACGTATCCAGAGAGGAGTAGGGCGCTAGAGCGGACGCGAAGATGCCGCTGCTCAGTCTTGTGCGATGGGCCGGCAGATCCTCAATGACCGCGGCAACGGTCATGAGATGATCGCGATCGAGCTGCACCGTCTCGCCGATAGGGTTGTCTCGGCCAAAGTATTTGCGGGCGGCGGTCCTTGTCAGCACCAGGCCATCCGGTCGGTGCAGTGCGGCCTGCAGATTGCCTGACAGAACAGGCAATGGCAGGACAGCGAAAATATCCGGGTCAGCCCAGTAGATGTACTCCCGTCCCTCCACGGAAGCATGGCGCAGCGAAACCGTCTGACCCAGCAGGCGGGCGCTGGCTTCGATTTCGGTGAATTTCAGCTGCAAAAGCGCAGCCGCATTCTCGTGAGTTTCCGCTGCATAGTCGGGTACTCGACCCTGCGGCGTCAGCACTGATACCGCCTGGTAGGTGCGTTCGTAGCCGGCAATGAAGTGCTCGTGGCTCAGTTCACTGCGGATGGTCAGGCCGATAAGAATGGCGATGCACATGCCGACAGCCAGCGCGACGATGCTGATGCCGGAGTAGAACTTGTTGCGCGCCAGATTGCGCAGCGCCAATGCAAGATGGTTACGCCACATGACGACCTCGCAGGCTACTCATGCCGCAGCGCCTCGACCGGCCTGGCGCGTGAGATATGAATCGTGTGAGCCGCAACAGTCAGCAGCGCGATACCCAGCGCCGCGCCGCTGGCCGCCAGGAACATCCAGGGCTGCAGCTCGATGCGGTAGGCAAAGCCCTGAAGCCAGCGGTTCACCAGGTAGTAGCCTGCGGGCCATGCGATCAGGTTGGCCCACAGGATGGGCGAAGAAAAACTCCAGAGCAGCAGGCGAATGATGGCGGGTCGGTCTGCGCCCATTGCTTTGCGGATGCCGATTTCCCGGGTACGCTGTTCGGCGATGAAGCTGGCCAGGCCGAACAAACCCAGACAGGCGAGAATCAGTGCCACGCCGGCCGCCGCGGTGATCACCTGGATCTGGCGTCTGACATCCCGGTATAGCTGCCGCAGTCGTTCGTCGAAGAACATGCTGCGCGGCGCTCCGCTGTGGCCGGTGTCCTTCCAGAGCCGTTCGATGGCCAGCAGGGTTTCCGGGATGTCTCGGCCATTCAGTTTCACGTTCAGGTTGCGTGAAATGACCGGATCGATGAAGAACGCGGTGGGCTCCACCGCCCGCCTGATCGATCCCAGCGGGAAATCCGGCACGACGCCGATGATCTGCGCCGGTCCGGGCATCAGTCTTCCGTCCATGGTCATGAAGCGCGGAAAGTGAATGCTGCGTCCGACGGCTGCCGCTGGGGAAGCAAATCCGAGGTCGCGGCTGGCCGTAGCATTGATCACCAGTGGTGGTTGCCGTCGGCTTTCACGGTCTGTGGGCGCGGCGTCGGTGGCGTAGGCGACAGAGAACAGCCGACCTGCGATGGGCCGGATGCCATACAACGTGAAATACTCGAAATCGACAATCGACTGCCGCAGTGGAACACGCGATCCGCCCGCTATGTCGACATCGAGGGAGATGCCGTTGCCCAGAGGAGCGTTCATCGAGCAGGCTGTTTTGAGTACACCCGGAAGCCTTGCAAGTTCTTTCCTGAAGGCCCCCAGGCATTCGGAATCACCGACAGAGATGAGCAGAACCTGATTTTTGTCTACACGCATGCCCTCGTGCATGGCAAAGTGGATCTGTTCGTATATGACACCTGTCATCAGAACCAGGACGATCAGGACAGAGAACTGGGCAATCACGAGCATCCGGCGTACGAGTCCAGCGCCGCTGCTTCCAGCCAGAGATGTGTTGAAAATCGCAGCCGGGCGAAACGCCGACATTACGAAGGCCGGATAGGCGCCTGCCAGCACGCCGGCAAGTATCACCAACGCCAGTATCGTCCCGCCAAGCTGCGGATCGCGCCAGTAGTCGAACTCGATGGTTCGATCCAGAAAGGCGTTTACCGCGGGCAGCGAAAGCTCGACGATTCCGAGCGCCATCACGGCGCCCAGCGAGGAGTAGAGCAGGGATTCGCCGATAAATTGCCCTATCAGGCGTATGCGGGTAGCGCCGGAGGTCTTGCGAACACCGATCTCAACGGCGCGCCGTGCGGCCCGGGCGGTTGTCAGATTGACGAAGTTGATGGCCGCGATCAGCAGAATCAGCACGCCGAGGGCACAGAGGACACGAATCGTCGTGCGTGGGCTCCTGGTATTCTCTGCCGAGCTGGTGAAATGGTGTAGGTGGACATCGGCAACAGGAATCAGTGCGAAAGTCTCACTGCAGGCGCCGGCCTTGGCGCACTCGGGCCGTGCACTCTGCGGGTCGAACGAGGTCCCCGGCGTGAGCCGCACGTACGTTGTTGCGATGAAGGGCTCAATGCGCGCGGTCTTCCCACGGGAGATATCGAGGGCGCGCAGTGGGGAAATCGTTGCGCTGTTGGATACAAAGATCGACGTTGGCTGCAGATGTGTGTTGGACCGCATGTCCTGAGTTACGGCCATGACAGTCATTTCATCGCCACCGCCGAAAGTCAGGGTGCCGCCAATGGGGTATTCGCGACCGAAGTATTTGCGCGCGATGCTTTGAGTGATCACGATTCCATCCGGACGTCGCAGTGCATTCTTCAGATCGCCGGCGACTGTTGGCACGGGAAGTACGATGAAGAAGTCTGGATCGACGGTTGTGATGTTCTCCTGCCCTTCGATATTTCCACGCCGCACGACGGTGTTGGCGCCCGCCGTCCGTGCGACTGCCTCGACCTGCGGGAACTTCAATTTCAACCAAGCGGCAAGAGTGGGCGAGCTAACTCTGTATTCCCGCTGCTCGCCATTGGGGAGTACGGCGGACGAAGAAACCAGATAGGCGTTCTCGTGACCGGGAATGAACCGGTCATAGCTGAGTTCGTCGAGCACGAACAGGGCTATCAGAAAGGCCCCGGAAAATCCAATGGCCAGACCGGCGATGTTGATCGCCGCGTACAGTCTGTTGCGCACCAGATTGCGCAGCGCCGCGATGAGTGCGCTACTCATGCCGCAGCGCCGCCACCGGGTTGGCGCGCGCCACCAGCAGCGCGTGCGTGAACACTGTCAGCAGCGCAACAGCCAGGGCTATCGCGCTGGCGCCGGCGAACATCCACAACTGAAGGTCGATTCGATACGCGAACCCTTCCAGCCAGCGGTTCATCACGTAGTACCCTGCCGGCCAGGCGAGGAGATTGGCCAGCAGCAGCGGTTTGGAGAAATCCCACAGCAGCATGCGCACCAGGCGGGAGCGGTCGGCGCCCATTGCCTTGCGGATGCCGATCTCGCGGGTGCGGCTCTCGGCGATGAAGGTGGAGAGGCCGAACACGCCCAGGCAGGCGATGAACAGGGCAATCACGGACAGGCCGAGGATCAGCGCCTGCTGTCGGATGACTTCCTCGTACAGCTCCTGGATCCGGTCGTCGAGGAAGCGCCACGCAATCGGCCATCCATCGGCCATGCCCTTCCAGATGGATTCGACTCCTTGCATGGATTCCGGCATTCGTCGGCCATCAAGTTTGATGCTGACGGCGCCGTAGCCATCGTCACCTGGAATGTAGTAGCCCTTGGGCGGGATCGACTGACTGCGCAAATCGATGGAGAAGTCAGCCACGACGCCGATGATCTCGAGCTCCAGCGCGGATTCCGGTCCGATGGGCCAAATCAGGATCTCGCCGATGGCGGCGGCAGCGCTCGGAAATCCGAAACGCCTGATTGCGCTTTCATTCAGAATAATGCTCGATCGGATGCCGTTCGCCTCCGGCTTGAACACATCAGCGGGGTGGTCGCGGGAAAAATCACGTCCCGCCAGAATATCTATGGCGTGCAGTTTGAAAAACTCAAAGCCCACGCGGCCAAGATGGACCAGGTAGCGTTGTCCATTGGGCGCCTTCATAAAGTCGCCACCGTCGCTTAATCCCAGTGCTTCGTACGAAACGCATGCGGCGTCGATGACACCCGGAACTTTCATGACTTTTTCCGGAAAACTGTCCCTGCACCAGTCGAACAGCACGAAATGCTCATGCTCGAGCCGCAGACCGTCCTGCAGGCCATACTGTGTCTGCCGATGGATGACGAAGGTGGAAAGGATCAGACCGATTAGCACGGCGAACTGCAGCACCGTCAGCCCCTGGCGTACTCTGGTAGAGCCCGCCATGCGGGCGGCTTTTCCGCTCATGACGACGGCTGGCCGGAATCGTGTCAGCACCAGGGCTGGATAGATGCCGGCGAGCAGGCCGGTGATGAGCGTCGAGCCGGCGATCAAACCCCATGAGGCGACGCTCCACGCGGACAGCGCCATCTCCCGCTGCAGTGACGCGTTGATAGTCGGCAGCAATAATTCGAGCAGCGCGAGGGCCAGCAGGAAGGCGAGGCTCGCGTAGATGACAGCTTCGCCGAGGAACTGAATCATGAGGTTACGGCGCGCGGCACCCGCGGCCTTGCGGATGCCGACTTCCATTGCCCGGCGGGTGGCCCGGGCCGTCATCAGGTTAACGAAATTGATGATAGCTATGAGTATGACGAGCAAGCCGGCGGCTGCCATGGCGGCGACGACCCAGGTGCTGTTGTACGGTTTGATCGACCGCACGCTGTTGGGATACAGATGCAGCTCACTGAGCGGTACCAGATCCAGCCCGACTTTGAGCTCGCCGCTTTCCACTACTTCCTTCCAGAGTCGCCGCACCAGCTGCGGAAAGTCGTTTTCAATGGCTGATACGCCGCTGCGGTCTGCAAGCCGCAAGTATGTGAACACATTGACACCGTAAATCGGGTCCTGCCGGTCCAGCCGGCTCAATGCGGAGAACGCGGCGCCGCCGGAGAGGAATATCTGCGTGGTGAGATTGGCGCTGAAGGGATGGTCTTCAATGACCGCCAGCACCGTCATGGGCTGGCGCCGGATGACCTGCAAGGTTTCGCCAATCGGTTTGTCGCGTCCAAAGTACTTACGCGCAGCGCTGCGGGTAAGAACCGCACCATCAGGTCGGGTGACTGCGGCGCTGGCATCGCCCGCAATGACCGGCAGCGGCAGGAGATGGAAGAATTCCGCGTCCACCCAGCCGACGATTTCGTTCGTCTCGGCCTGATCGGTGGTGATCAGCCGGTTCTCGTGGGCCAGGCGCGCCACTCGCTCGATCTGCGGGTACCCTGTCCGCAGCGCCGCGGCGAGTCCGGGTGGGGTTGAATCCGCGATGACCTCGGGCCGGCCGGCCGGGGTGTAGCGGGGCGCGGCGAAGTAGGTCTGGTCATACCCGGGGATATACCGGTCGTAGCTCAGCTCCTCGTGGACATACAGCGCCGCCAGCAGCGCCGCGGCCATGCCCACCGCCAGCCCGACGATATTGATGGCCGCATACAGCCGATTGCGCACGAGGTTGCGTAAGGCAGCAGCAAGGTAGTTGCGTAACACTGGTACTGCCTATGGCTCCGCCGCCAGCCGGGGCATGCGAACTTTCTGGTGGCGAAGTTGGCTGAATACCCGACTGCAAGGGATTGCGGCGAGCATGTTGTGGCGGCTATTCATGTCGCAACGCCTCGACCGGTTTGGTCCGTGCCGCACGGGCGGCCTGGCCTGACACTGTGACCCAGGCAATCACCAGCGCGATCGCGCCGGCAAGCACGAACGTCCGAAGTTCAAGTTCGACGTGATAGGCAAAACCCGCCAGCCAGCGCTGCGTAAGAAGGTAGGCGACCGGCCAGGCGATCAGGTTGGCCAGTAACACGGGTTTTGAGAAATCCCACAGCAGCAGCTGCGCGATGTGGCGACTGCCTGCGCCCATGGCCTTGCGGATACCGACTTCCCTGGCGCGCTTGTGCGCGGCCAGTACCGAAAGGCCGAACAAACCCAGGCAGGCGATGCTGATCGTAATCGATGAGAACACCAGTGACATCACGCGCTGTCGGTTCTCCTGTTGATACTGTTCGTGCAGGTGTTGCTCGACAAACAGGCGTGTGATGGGCCGCGGCTCTCCCATGCTTTGCCACAAACGGTCGATCGCCTGCAGCGTTGCGGCTGATTCGTCCTGGAGCAGGCCCGGACGCAGCTTGATGCTGATCGCCCCTTCTCCTTGCTCCCTGATGCGAAAAAGAGTGGGCTCCACCGCATCACGGACCGACGTCGTCGGGAAATCCGGCACCACGCCCACGATATGCAGGCCGGGGGAGCGCGCATCGCCATGGATAGGCTGGCTCAGGGACGCGGCAGGCGAGGAGAATCCGAAGCTGCGTACGGCCGTCTGGTTGATGAGGACGGCGCTGGTGTCGGTTTCCCGGTCCGCATCGCCGATGCGGAAGAGGCGTCCCGCCACCGGTTGCAGTCCATACAGGTGGAAGAACCCGGTACTCACGGCTGACTCGCGCACGAGCATGACTTTGCCGTTGACGCGGATGGATGAGGCGGAAATCTGCACGGGAACCGGCGTTGAAGCCGAGCAGGCGGTTTCTTCGACGCCCGGGAGTTTGCCGATCTCCGTCATGAGCGCGGGGCGGCACTGTCCGATGACCGCCACTACCCGGTTCGTATCCAGGCGCACCGCCTCGTTGAGGGCGAAATCCATCTGGCGCTGAATGACGGCGCTGATGCAGATCAGCGCGATTAGCACGGCGAACTGGATCGTGACTAGCCATCGGCGTACCTGGCCGGCCCGCACGCCCGGATCGACCTCGCTCTTCAGGGCCGCGACCGGACGCAGCCCGGCGAGCACCACAGCCGGGTACATTCCCGCCAGCAGCGCGCTGAACAGAGCTGTGGCGATTGCGCCACAAATGAAGAGAATGTCGGCGCCATAGTTCAACGATAAATTTCGATCCAGAAAGGTATTCAGTATCGGCAGTGCAAGTTCCGTCACGGCGAATGCGATCACGATGGCGACCGCTGAATACAGCAACGCCTCTGCAAGAAATTCCCGCATCAGATCGATGCGGGATGCGCCGAAGGTTTTGCGCACGCCGATCCCCACGGTGCGGCGCGCTGCGCCAGCCATTATGAGTGTGATGAAATTGATCGCGGCCACGGCAACGATCAATGCGCCCACCGCCGATAACACCCATAAGAATGAGTAGCTGCCAGTAGGATTTTTGGTAAATACGGCCTGATCTTCGAAATACGAATCGGCGAGCGGCACGAGCGGAAAAGAAAGCGAAAACTTCTGAGCTGAATCGACCTGCAAATACGTCGGCACCAAGGCGCGCAAGGCCTCATCGACACCGCCGGCGTCGTTCGCGGCGGGCAGTTTTACGTAGAGTGCGCTGTCGCTGTCGAGGTTGCCCTGAGGGCGCGAAGCGTTGTCGGCCGCATAGAGGGGAGAAAAGCTCGCGTTAGAAGATAGGAAGAGGTTCCTTTTGAGATGGGTATTGGCCGGGAAATCCTCAATAATCGCCGCGACGCGGAGCGGGTGAATGCGGTTCAGCTCAAGCGTCTGGCCCAGTGCGTCGATCGTGCCAAAAAACTTGATCGCGAGCGATCGTGTCAACACCGCGGTTTCTGGATTGCTTATTGCGTCATCGAGCGTTCCGGCGACGACCGTGGGCGGGAATATATCGAAGAACCCGGGGTCGACCCATTGCGGCCTTTCATTGAACTCCAGCGAGCCATGACGCAAACCTGCCTTACCGTCTGTCAACCGGGCCAGGATTGACTGCGGCGGAAGCTTCTCTCTCAGGCGTGCGGCGAGGCTGCTGGGCGCGGCGTCGATGATCATTGGTGATCCGCCATCCATCCCGATGATCATTGTCACCTTGTAGATGCGCTCGCTGTCCGGCCAGAACCGATCGAAGCGCAGTTCATCGCGCACGAACAGGGCGATCAGCAGCGCCGCGGCGAGTGCAATGCCCAATCCCGTCAGGTTGATCGCGGCGAGGAGCTTGTGGCGGATAAGATTGCGCACCGCGGAGCTGAGGTGAAACTCTCGCACGTTCTGTATTCCTGCCCGGAGGTTACGCAGCCAGTAGTGTCTCGCTCACTACTTTTCCGTCCAGCAGCCGGATGGTGCGCTTGGCGCGCTCGGCGTGGGTGAGCGAGTGCGTCACCATCACTACAGTGGTTCCGGCAGCGTTGATCTCCTCCAGCATCTTCATCACTGCTTCGCCATTCTCGGTGTCGAGGTTGCCGGTGGGCTCATCGGCCAGGATCAGGCGCGGATCGGCCACCAGCGCCCGTGCAATGGCGACGCGTTGCTGCTGTCCGCCGGACAGCTGATGCGGCAGGTGCTTGGCCCGGTGCGACAACCCCACCCGTTCCAGCGAGGCGGCCACGCGCTGGCGGCGCTCGCGGCTGGAGACGCCGCGGTAGAGCAGGGAGACTTCCACGTTCTCGCGGACGTTCAGATCGTCGATGAGGTTGAAGCTCTGGAAGATGAATCCCACGCCGGTGCGCCGCAGCGCCGTGAGTTTTTTCTCCGAGTATTTCGCCACATCCTCTTCATAGAACCAGTAGGCGCCCTTGTCCGGGCTGTCGAGGAGCCCGAGGATGTTGAGCAGCGTCGACTTGCCGCAGCCGGAGGGGCCCATGACGGCGACGAACTCGCCGGGCTCGATCTGGATCGAGACCTCGTTGAGGGCCAGTGTCTCCACTTCGGTGGTGCGGTAGGCCTTGGATACGTTTTCCAGTTTCAGCATGGGCTTCTCCTGTTTGTCGATGGTTTCAGGGTATGTCCAGGTCGCCGACGAAATACTTCAGCGCCGTGCGCTGGAAGATCAGGTTGTAGCGGGCGTTGACCAGCGCGCTTTCGGATTGCAGGAAGCTGGCGCGGGCCTGTGACAGTTCCACCAGTGTGGCGGCGCCGATCTGGTAGCGTTCCTGCGTGGTTTCCAGGGCCAGCTGCGCGGTTTGTTGCTGGATCTCGACGACCTTGTAGCGCTCGCGCGCACTGTTGTAGTCCAGCCAGGCGCGGCGCACCTGCAGTTCGATGTCGTCACGGGTCTGCGCCAGCGCAATCCTGGCGTTGTCGAGTTGCAGTTCGGCGCGGCGCACGGCCAGGCGCGTACTGTCGAATCTGAACAGCGGTACGGTGAAGTTGAGTGCCACGGAGCTGCCACGATTCAGGTCCAGCTGATCCCTGAAATCCAGCGGTGAGCTGCCGATGTAGGCGCTGCCATAGCCGGCGGACAGTGACACCGTCGGCCAGCGGGAGGGACGCGAGAGGCGGATGCCTTTCTCCGCGGCCTCGACCTGGGCGTGCTGGGCCTGAAAGTCGGTCCGGCGTGCAAGGGCGCGGACAATCAGTGTGTCCAGTTCCACGTCGCTGTCGGTGGTTGAATCGGCCTGCAGCAGCGCGGGGCCTTCTTCTTCCGGGGCCTCGAACTCGTAATGGGCATTGCGCTCCAGCTGCAGCGTGTTCAGCAGTTCCAGCCGCGCCAGCTGTATGCCGCGTTCGGCGTCCAGTACCGACAGGCGGGCGCTGGCCACGGCCGATTGCTGGGTGTACAGGTCCGCGCGCGCCCGGTCGCCGGTCTCCACGTAGATCTCGATCTGTCTTTGCAGCTCCAGCGCCGTGGCGAGGTTCTGCTGCTGCACGGTGAGCTGACGCAGGCTCTGTGTCAGGGCGAGGAACTGCGAGACCACGGTCAGCACCGTGGTCTCCTGCAGTCGCTGCAGGTTGAGGCCGCTGGACTGCTCACCCAGCCGGGCGATACGCAGCGCGGTGACGTCGCGAAAGCCGTCGAACAGCACCAGATTGGAGGTGGCGCCGATGCCGATGGAACGGGTGTCGTCCTCGTGGTCGTCGTAGAAATTGCCACCGGTGGCGCTGACATCGAACGTCGGCACGAAACGCATCCAGGCCTCGCGCACGCCCACCTCGCTGATGGCCTGATTGTTCCGGGCCTGGCGCAGGGCCGTGTTGCGTTCGAGGGCGATGACGATGGCATCGTCCAGCGTGAGTATGCGGGCGTCATTGGCAGCGATGGCATGCGTGCCGGCGAGCAGCAAGGCGGTCAGCAGACCGGCCGGCAAACGGGAAACAAAGCCGGGGAACACCATCCATTGTCTCCGCGGTGGCATCGTCAGCTTCCCCCGCCGGTGAGCACGATGCGGTCGATGCGATCGTAGCCGCGATAGTCCGACACCAGCGCCCGGTCGCCGGGCTGCAGGCCTTCAAGTATCTCCAGTTGCTCGGCGTTGCGGCGGCCGACCCGGATTCTTTGCCGCAGGTAGACCTGCTCGTCTTCGGATTGAATGAAGATCCAGTCGCCCCCGGTTTCCTCCAGGAAGGCGCCAGCCGGCAGCAGCAGGGCAGGCTGGTCATCGCCCAGCATGAGTTTGCCCTGCAGGGCCTGGCCGGCCAGCAACTCCCGGGAGGACCCGTTGTCAGTCTCGAAGGACAGATCGATGGCGAAGCGTCCCTCCTTGACCTGCGGGTAGACGCGGGTGATCTGGAGCGTCACCTCGTTGCCTTCCAGTTCAACCACGGCCTGCTGGCCCGCCGCGACGCGCGCCAGGTAGTACTCATCGATGTCGGCGGTGAGCTTGAAGCCGGTATCGAGCGTGACGTCGCCGATGTGTTCGGCGCGCGCGAGATTCTGTCCGACGCGCATATCAACCAGCCGGCTCAGGCGGCCGGTGGCCGGCGCCCGTACAGTCAGCGCGTCGAGCTTCTCGCGCGTGTACGCGAGGTTCTTCTGCGCCTGGGACAGTGCATTGCGCAGCTCCGGCTCGCGGATCAGGCGCATTTCCTCCTGGCGCTCGTTGCGTTGTTCGGTAATAGTGCGCAGCTCGGTGTAGTGCGCCAGTTCGTCCACGGCCTTGTCACGCTCCTCGGCGGAGGTGACGCCCTTGGAGAAATAGTACTTCTGGCGCTCGGCCTGCCGTCGCAGCCGCTGCAGGTTGTAATCGATGTCGGCCAGCGCCCGTTCGTTGGTGATGCGTGTATCTTCCAGCGTCATCTCGGTGTTGCGCAGCACGTTGATCTGCTCGACCAGCGACAGCTCACTCACCATGACTTCCCGCTCCAGGTCGGGGTTGCTGAGTTCGATCAGGGGTTGATCCTCGGTGACCCTGTCGCCGGCCAGCACCAGCACTTTCTCGACGCGGCCGCCTTCGCGGGTGTTGATGTAGACCACATCGCGCGGCACCACCTGGCCGCGCAGGGGAATGAAATCGTGGAACGTGCCCTGCTCAATGGTGGCCAGCGTGACGCGTTCGGCCGCCAGGCGCAGCGTGCGCTCCGTGCTGAGCATGCTGACGGCGCCGGCGATGACCGTACACAGCGCGATGGTGGCGCCGGTGGCAACTACCCAGGTCTTCTTCCACCAGGGTTGCTCAATCGGTCGGTCCATCGCGTCACTCATCGTCGTCTCCAGTTGTGTATTCCCGCGGCCCCGCGACAGGTCTGGCGCGCGCGTCGGTTGGCAGGGCTGTCGGTAGCGCACAGGGGGCATTCATCAGCAACGCGATTAGCGGGTTGCGCAGTAACCGTGCAAGGGGCGTTGCGGTGGCGAAAACGATGACCAGGTCGGCCAAGCTGGAAGCGGTGTGACGCTTGCTCCGGGCGAAGGTGTGCGTCCGGGCCGGCGGATGGTTGTGCCACATGGCTTTTTTCTTCTGGACTATTCATGATCCGGCGAATAGCAATCCTTCCCTGGACGCAGTATAGGAGGGCGTCATGGGATATAAAACCGCAATATAATCATTGTGTTATGAGCAACAACCTCATTCATGCAGGGGACGGTGTCCGGTTCCGGACACCTTTTGCCGGGAGCGGTGCCAGGCCATGAGTCCGGCGGGGTGCGTTCTGGTCGTCGAAGACGACGCGGATGTACTGCGCGCCGCGCGGCTGGCGTTGGCGCTCCATGTCGATCAGGTGGAAACGGCAACCTCGCCGCAAGGGCTGGAGGACTTGTTTGTCAGGCACACCTTCGACGCCGTTCTGCTCGACATGAACTTCGCCGCCGGACAGCGTTACGGCCGCGAGGGCCTGGATGCGCTGGCGCAGATCCGCGCCATTGATGAGCACCTGGCCGTGGTGCTGATGACCGCCTACGGCGGTGTGCAGCTGGCGGTGGAGGCGCTGAAATGCGGCGCCACCGATTTCATTCTCAAACCCTGGCGCAACGACAACCTGATCGCAGCGGTGACCGCGGCTGTTGAAGTAACCCGTTCACGGCGCAAGGGTGACACGCTGCACCTGGAGGTCATCGAACGCCGTGCCATCGAACGGGCGCTGGCGCAGCACGCGGGCAATGTGTCGCAGGCTGCCGCGGCGCTGGGGTTGACGCGGCCGGCGCTGTATCGGCGAATGGCGAAGCATGGCTTCGCCATCGCCCATCCCGCGGATGGGCAGGCGCACGAGCCGCAGTCATGAGTGCCACGCTGTTTGCCCTCGGCATCGGCATTCGCGCCGCCCTGGTGGGGTTGATCGCCTTCGCGGTGCTGGAGCTGCTGGCGACGCAGCGGCTGTATGCCACGGCGCTGGTGCTGACCGGAATCGGTGCGCTCATACTCGCCGATCTGGTGCGCTGTATCACCCGGGGTGATCGCCTGATGGAACGGTTTGTCGAGGGACTGGCGGCCGGTGACTTCGAGCGGCCTGCGCCGGCCGGCGTCGGCAGCGGCCTGCGGCGGCTGCGCGCGGCCATCGCCCGGGCGGCGACGAATCTCAATGCCGCACGCGCGGCGCGGCAGCTGAAGATCGATTACCTGCAGACGCTGATCGACAATGTCTCGGTGGCCCTGCTGGTGGTGCAGCCGGACGGAACGCTGGCACTGGCCAACCGCGCCGCCAGAAAGCTGGCCGGACGTCACGCCAATCATCTGCGGCAGTTGTCTGCCGTTGGCGAGGCGGCCGCCGCGCAACTGCTCAAACTGAAGCCGGGTGAGCGGCAGGTAGTACGGCTGGCCAATGGGCAGCGGGTGCTGGGATCGGCGGCACGGTTCTCAACAGCCGGCGCCCGCTACCAGTTGCTGTCGCTGCAGAACATTCAGAGCGAACTGGATGCGGCGGAGCTGAAGGCGTGGCAGGACCTGGTGCGGATCCTGGCGCACGAGATGATGAACTCCCTGACACCCATCGCCTCGCTGGCGGAAAGTCTGAAGCCGCTGGTGTCCGTGCCCGACAATGACGCCGGCAATGATGTGGCGGGGGCCATCGACGCCATCGCCCGCCGCAGCACCGGGCTGATGAGTTTTGTCGAGCGCTACCGCCAGATGGCTGATCTTCCGGCGGTGCAGCCGCGTCAGATCCGGCTGGCAGAGCTGCTCGGCCGTATCGACCGGGTGATGAGCGCCACCATGGCCGACAGTGGTGTGAGCTACGCCAGCACCGTGGAGCCGCCGGAGCTGATGCTTCATGCTGATCCCGATCTGCTGGAGCAGGCGCTGATCAATGTCATCCACAATGCTGCCGAAGCGGTCGCCGGCACGGAAGCGCCACGCGTTGAGGTGCGTGCAATCGCCAATGGTGAGTCGATAGCAATCCGGGTGGCCGACAATGGCCCGGGTCTGGACGACACCCAGCTGGATCGCATCTTCGTGCCGTTTTTCACCACCAAGCAGGGCGGCTCGGGCATCGGGCTGAGCCTGGCGCGGCAGATCGCACTGGCGCATCGGGGGAGGCTGGAGGTGTCTGCGAACGTTCCGCGCGGTGCGGTTTTCGTACTTACTATCCCTGTCGGTGCAGACTTATGCAGCCCCGGTCGGTAATGCGGCGAGGGCGGTGCCGGGCCCGGATTGATGGGCCGGGGAGGCATTTCCGGGGACCGGCTGCAAGACGCCATCCATGGCGGCCTTGGGAAAAACCATCCAGGTTTTTCACATCCCCGGAAATGCCTCCCCGACCCATCAATCCGAGCCTGGAAGTCCACTACTGGGCGGGGCTCATGTCGCTGGATTGTAATGGTGCAATGGATGCACTAGCATCGCTGTGCCGGCGATGCGGATTCGCGCGATACGGCGGAGGCGATTGCCTGGGCGCGTCGCCATCGCGTTGACCTCAGGGAACGGTGGCGTGAGTATTCCGCAGAGGAAGTTTGAAGAGCCCAGCCATGAGTGCAACCAAAGCCATCCGTATCGGGAGTGTCAGGTGTGCTGGCGATTTCATCCTGCGGTTGCGCTGGGTCGACGGCAGCGTCATGGCCGTTGACCTGAGCGAGCCGGTGCGCCGCTTGAAGGGTCTGCGTCCACTGAGAAACAAAGCGGTTTTCGCGCAGGCCGCGAAAGGGGAAGGTGGGCACAGCGTTGTGTGGCCCGGCGATCTCGACATGGGTGCAGACCGGCTATGGGAGCTGGCACTGGAGCAATCCGGACATCACGATACGGTTGCGTTCATCCGCTGGCGCAGGCGGCACGAATTGAGTCTCACGCAAGCCGCGGAGGCCTTGGGTCTTTCGCGCCGGCAGGTGGCCTACTACGCCAGCGGCAAACACCCGGTTCCGCGTACTGTGTTGCTCGCCTGCAAAGGCTGGGAGGCCGAACAGCGGGCCGCGTAGTGGACGCAGCGAGCGCTGAACCGTGCCGTTGCCGGGCCCAGGCCCCGGCGCGCGGGTTCATGGCGTGGGCAGGTGCCTAACTGCGCCAGCGTGTCGTCCAGCGCGTGATGACCAGATCCGGATATTCGCGGCGGCCGACGCTGCCGTTGTAGCGCGCCAGCGCCTTGCGCACGTCGCCTTTCTCGCGGTCGTAGTAGTGGCGCAGGATGGCGCAGCCCATGCGGATGTTGGCTTCGATCTGCATGAGCTGATGGCGCTTCATGCCGAGTTCCTCGGGCCAGAAGGGCATCACCTGCATCAGTCCCTGGGCGCCGGCGCTGGACACGGCCCAGTGATTGAATGCGCTTTCCACATCGATGACGGCCAGCACCAGTTCGGCGGGCAGCTTGCGCGCGCGCGATTCGCAGTAGACATGGCGCAGGATCTCGATGCGCGTCTGGTGATCCTTGAGGTAGCGGCGCAGGCGCGGCTCCATGAGCTTGTACCAGACCTCCGCGTCGTACTTGTCGGCAAAGCACTTGCCGGCGGCTATGGCTTCGGCAACGACTTTCTTGAGCTCCGGATCGGACTGGCGCTGGGCGTGTGCTGCCGTAGAGATTAGTGCAGTGGCCAGCAGTGCGGGCAGCAGCGCTGTGGCAAACAGACGCGTTACGGCAGCAAGACGGTTCACACCGCCACGCCCGCGGACGGTGTCCGGGAAGCTAACGTTATGCGCCATCGGCAACATGCCTTCAGCGTCCGCGCAGCCGCTCTTGTAAAAAGGCCAGTGCTTCATCGCTTGCGAACTCGACGGACTCGGCCGCCCTGCGGTGGCGGTACTCCAGTTTGCCGGCTTCCAGGCCGCGGTCGCCGATGACCACCCGATGCGGGATGCCGATCAGTTCCGCTTCAGCAAATTTGACGCCGGGGCGCACGTCGCGGTCGTCCAGCAGCACCTCGATGCCTGCTGCGGTGAGCTGGCGGTAGAGTTTCTCGCTGGTCTCGGCCACACGAGTGGACTTGTGCATGTTGATCGGGGTGAGGATGACCTGAAAGGGCGCCACGGCGTCCGGCCAGATGATGCCGGCCTCATCGTGGCTGGCTTCGATAATGGCGCCAACCAGGCGCGAGACGCCGATGCCATAGGAGCCCATTTCGACAAAGTGGTCCTGGCCGTCCGGCCCGGCCACCACGGCCTTCATGGCCTTGGAGTACTTGGTACCGAAGTAGAAGATGTGCCCGACCTCGATGCCGCGCGCCGAGAGGCGGCGGTCCTCGGGTACCCGTGTTTCGAACTCTGCTGCATCGTGCTTTTCTTCGGTGGCCGCGTACAGATCGGTGCGGGCGCGGATCAGCGGTTCCAGGTCGCCGTCGAAATCCACGGTCTCATCCGGCACCGGCATGTCGATGAGCGTCTTGTCGCAGTACACCTGGCTCTCGCCGGTGTCGGCGAGGACGATGAACTCGTGCGAGAGTTCGCCGCCGATGGGGCCGGTGTCGGCGCGCATGGGCACCGACTTCAGCCCCATGCGGGCGAAGGTGCGCAGGTAGGCGACGAACATGCGGTTGTAGGCACGGCGGGCGCCTGCGGGGTCGAGATCGAAGGAGTAGGCGTCCTTCATCAGGAATTCCCGGCCGCGCATGATGCCGAAGCGCGGGCGGATCTCGTCGCGGAATTTCCACTGGATGTGGTAGAGGTTCAGCGGCAGGCTCTTGTAGCTGCGCACATAGGCGCGGAAGATCTCCGTCACCATTTCCTCGTTGGTGGGGCCGTAGAGCAGGTCGCGCTCGTGGCGGTCCTTGATGCGCAACATCTCCTTGCCGTAGTCGTCATAACGTTCGCTCTCGCGCCACAGGTCGGCCTGCTGCAGGGTGGGCATGAGCAACTCTACCGCGCCAGCGCGGTTCTGCTCCTCGCGCACGATCTGCTCGATTTTCTTCATCACGCGCAGGCCCAGGGGCAGCCAGGCGTAGATGCCGGCGGCTTCCTGGCGGATCATGCCGGCACGGAGCATCAGGCGGTGGGAGACGATCTGTGCCTCGGCGGGGGTGTCTTTGAGGATGGGCAGGAAGTAACGGGACAGGCGCATGTAAAACTCTCGGCCGTGAATAGAAAAAGTCAGTGCCGGGTTCGGCGCTGGCTGGCGGGGGAGGGCTTTTCAGGACCGCCGTGAATACATCCCTGTAGGCTCTGGGAAAAACGTCCTGTTTTTCACAGTCCTGAAAAGCCCTCCCCCGCCAGCCAGCGCCAGCGCGGCAGTGGTGGCAGTTCCGGTGGATTGGGGCCGTATCTTAACGTGATATCGTGCGCGTCATGGAAGAGCAGAAGAATATGGAGCTGGAAACGTCCCCGGAGCGCTCGTCGGAGCACCCTCGCCGGCGCGGGATCTACCTGCTGCCCAACCTGATCACCTCGGCGGCTCTGTTCGCCGGGTTTTACGCCATTGTCGCGGCCATCGACGGCAACTATGTGCATGCGGGCGCTGCGGTGTTCGTCGCCATGATTCTTGATGGACTCGACGGGCGGGTGGCACGGCTGACCAGCACCGAGTCGGCCTTCGGCAAGGAGTACGACAGCCTCTCGGACATGGTGTGCTTTGGCTTGGCGCCGGCCATCGTGGCCTATCAGTGGGGCGTGGCGCGGATTGCCGAGTACGGCACCATCTGGGAGCGCGGCGGGTGGCTGGCCACTTTCTTCTTCGCAGTGGCCGCTGGACTGAGACTGGCGCGGTTCAATTCGCGTCCTTCGAGCGCGGGCAAGGATTATTTTGAAGGGCTGCCCAGTCCTTCGGCGGCTGCCATTGTCGCGGCCTTTGTGTGGTTCTCCAGCGAGTGGCGCGAACCGGGGCTGGTCGGACTGATTGCGGCCTTCCTGGTTACGATTTGCGCCGGGGCGCTGATGGTCAGTCGCTTTCCCTACTACAGTTTCAAGAAAATCAACGTGGGCGAGCGGGTGCCGTTTGCCTACTTCCTGGTCGTGCCGCTGGTGTTCATCCTGATCGCATTGAAGCCGCCGGTGGTGTTGTTTGTGTTGTTCAGCCTGTATGCACTGTCAGCACCGGCGTGGTGGTCGGTGCGCCGCCTGCGTCGTCGTCGAGCCTGAGAGATTCCGTGAACAAGAAACGTACAGCCTTGCTGGCAGAGCTGGATATTCAGCCTTATCGGCGCCGAGCGAAAGCGGCGTCGGCAAACTCATCCGTTGCGGCGGCCGCTGCCGACGTGTCGCCAGCTGCGGCCGCTCCGTCCGGTGCACCCGCTCGCCAGCGGGGAGCAAAGAAAGCTGCCTCGAAGGCCGCATCAGCTCCACCAGCTGCATCAACTGCGCTGTCGCCTGGCTGGGCCAAAAAAGTGGCATCGATGAACTGGCAGGCGCTGCGTGGCGCGGTGGCGGCGTGTACCCAGTGCGGGCTGGAGAAGACCCGTACGCAGACAGTTTTTGGCGTGGGCAACGAGGATGCCGACTGGATGTTCATCGGCGAGGCGCCGGGGGCGGATGAGGATCGCAAGGGCGAGCCGTTCGTCGGGCGGGCAGGGCAGCTGCTCACCAGCATGATCCAGGCGCTGGGGTTCAAACGTGAGCAGGTCTATATCGCCAACATCCTGCGCTGCCGGCCGCCAGGCAATCGCGAGCCCTCGCCGCAGGAGGCCGCGCTGTGTTCACCGTTCCTGCAGCGCCAGATCGCGCTGGTGAAACCGCGGATTATTATTGCGGTGGGGCGCATCGCGGCGCAGAACCTGCTGCAGACCGACACGCCCATCGGCAAGATGCGCGGGCAGGTGTATCGCTACGGCCCGGACAACATTGCGGTGGTGGTGACCTACCACCCGGCCTACCTGCTGCGTTCGCCCGGTGAGAAGCGCAAGTCCTGGACAGACCTGAAATTCGCGCGTGAGGTGGCGCGCGGTGATCATGACTCCGGCGGGAATGACTGACGAAGCGCGCGGCGCCGATCTGCCGCAGGTGCAGTTCCGGCCGATGCGTCTGGAGGACGTCGCCGCTGCGACGCGACTGGAGCAGGACACCTATGCGTTTCCGTGGACCGAGGGCATTTTCCGCGACTGCCTGCGCGTGCGTTACGACTGTCGTGTGATCGACCTGAACGGAGACGTGGTCGGCTACGGCATCATGTCCAGCGGCGCGGAGGAGGCACACATCCTGAATGTCTGTGTTCATCGCGAGCTGCGCTGCCGCGGGCTGGGGCGGCACATGATCCAGATGCTGCTCGACAGTGCTGGCCAGGCGGGAATGCGCCAGGCCTTCCTTGAAGTACGCCCGTCAAATGTCTCAGCGGTGCGGCTGTATCAGACGCTGGGCTTCGAGCAGGTCGGTTTGCGCAAGGGCTACTATCAATCCGGCAGCCAGGCCGCGGGCGGGCGCGAGGATGCGGTGGTGTTCAAGCTTGATCTGGCTGTTGGGATGCCCGGCCCCATCGAGTAACCCATTTCCATGGTCTCTCTCAGCCGCCGCTCAACGCAGCCCGCAACGCCTTGATCTGTTCCGCCACTTCCGTGAACAACTGTTTGCAGTCCTCGGTGCTCAGATGCAACCGCTGGAATGCCAACCCCTCGGTCACGGTGTTGTCGAGCAGTTCACGTTGCAACACGCAAACCTCGAGCGCCCTGGCCGCTACCAGCACATCGGTCAGCCCGTCGGCGTTGCGCTCGTTGTCGGGCATGTTTTGCTGCGCGATGGCGGTGTTGATGTCTTCCGGGAATTTCCAGTGCTTCAAAATCAGGCCGGCAATGCGTGGATGCCACTTGCGCACCATGTCCCGCCAGGCTTCGTTGTTGGCGTACTCCGTGAACCTGCGCGGATCGGAGATGATGAAATACAGCTCGCCGATGTTGTGCATCAGGCCGCACATCAAGGCGACGTCGGGTTTGGCAGCGCCGCTGTGGCGCGCCAGCACATAGGCGATGGATGCGATTGAGGCGCCTTTGCGCCATAACTCGCGCATGTAGGGGCGCAGCGCGGCGTCACCGCTGCCAAGCTGCATCTGCTGTACAGAGAACGACACGGCCGTGCATCGCACCAGCTGATGACCGACCTGGGTCAGGGCTCGCTGCAGGTCGGTGATCGGCTTGGCGGATGGATTGAGGAAAGCGGAATTGGCGAGCTTCATGATGCGCGCCGCCAGTGCGGCATCGGCGCTTACCACTTTCGCCACCTGCTCGCGCGATGCGCGAGGATCATCCAGGACTTTCTGTACCCTCAAGGCGATATCGGGTAGCGATGGCAGGCGTACATCACCCGATGCCAGATCGCGCGATAGCTTGAGGACAACTGCATCCGGCCTCAAAGCCGGTGCGGGTTTTGGTTCTTTATGGCTCATTTCGTTTCCGCATTTTGTCACGCAAAGGGATTGATGACTGTCAACTGACGGTCGATTATCTGCTGATTGGACTTCCCACGGAAAAGTAGACATCTCCGGGCTATGTCGGCGGCTCAATTATAGGCATCCCAACTGGCCCAGAGTGTACCTGGAGGTCAGTTCGGCAGTTTCGACTTCTGCCCGCCGTACGTCCGCTTTGGGGTCGAACACGGACGTTGTTCCATATCGCGTTGCATTGGCCGGCTACGCTACCGCTCGCAAATCGAAATCGGCATGAATTACGTCGTAGGGCACATGCACCTTACTGTCTTCGGTGCGATCGATCAGGCCATACTCCATGAGCACCCCTACATCCTCATGCACGCGCTTTACGTCACGGTTGAGCTCTCGTGCCAACCCGCGCACGCTGCTAGGCCCAAGCGCCTGCAGCCGCTCGATCAGTTCCCAGCGCTTTGGACTCAGTACGCGAAAAAGCGCGGCGGGAGACTCGAAATGCAGCACCGTGCCGCCGGACTTCCCCGTCCTCCACGCCTTGACGAATCGCTCGCCCATGGCCTTGATGGCGGCGTCAGTATCCTTATGAATTCTAATCGTTGCGGTTTTCATGATGACCTCCGCTTAGCAACGTCCGCGAGAAAATCGCGGACCAGGGTTTTCACGTCCTTGAAGGTATAAGGCTCCTCCGTGCTGCCCACGTGCCGGTGATCGCCCTTTCCGCGCTCATTGTCGTAGCTGACGATGCGCTTTCCGGACCGGCCGTAGAAGAGCCGATACTTGTACGGGTGGCTGCTGCCCTCCACGTGCTGCGGCACTCGCCAAATCACCATCTCCACGATATGACCATCATCAAAATCCAGACGGTCGCGGTGAAGCAGGGTGGCCTTCATGTTGGCAATTATGCCAACAACATAGGTGTTGTCAATTGAGCCAACACTTGAAGGCATTCCGCGAGGCGAATGAAACCGCGTGGCTTCCCCGGACTGATACAGGGCTGGTAGGCCTGCCGGCGGATGGCTTAAAGTAGCCTTATCTCCCGGGAATCAAGTAGATCAAGGGCTTAGGTAACCTGAGGCCTTCCTGGGGGGTGCCCGTGTAGCTTCAAAAAATGTGTACATACCTGTGTACATAGTAGGAAAAGAGCAGCGATGACAGACGACGTAAGTGCCGGAGAAATAAGGAAAAGAAGGACATTTGCCATCATCTCCCACCCCGATGCCGGCAAGACCACGCTGACCGAGAAGTTTCTGCTGTTCGGTGGCGCCATCCAGCTCGCCGGCACGGTGAAGGGCCGCAAGGCCGCCCGGCATGCCACCTCGGACTGGATGCGGCTGGAGCAGCAGCGCGGTATTTCCGTGACCTCCTCGGTGATGCAGTTCCCCTACAAGGGTCGCATCGTCAATCTGCTGGACACTCCGGGTCACGAGGACTTTTCCGAGGACACCTATCGCACGCTCACCGCGGTTGATTCGGCGCTGATGGTTATCGACTGCGCCAAGGGCGTGGAGGCGCGCACCATCAAGCTGATGGAAGTCTGCCGCCTGCGCGATACGCCCATCATGACCTTCATCAACAAGCTGGACCGCGACGGCCGCGAGCCGCTGGAACTGCTCGACGAGATCGAGCGGGTGCTGGGCATCCAGTGCACGCCGGTGACCTGGCCCATCGGCATGGGCCGTGAGTTGAAGGGTATCTACCATCTGCTCGAGGACCGTATCTACGTCTACACGGAAAGCGCGCGCGGGCGTATGGGCACCAATCGGCTGATCGAGGGCCTGCATAGTGAGGCTGCTGCCGAGCTGCTCGGCGACGATGCTGCTGCGTTTATCGAACAGGTGGAGCTGGTGCGCGGCGCCAGTCCCGCATTTGATCGGCAGGCCTACCTGGCGGCGAAGCAGACGCCGGTGTTCTTTGGATCAGCCATCAATGATTTCGGTGTGGAGGAGCTGCTTGCGGCTTTTGTCGAATACGCACCATCGCCGCAGGCCTGTGAAGCCGCCGAGCGTATGGTCGAGGTGCAGGAACCGAAGCTCACCGGCTTCGTGTTCAAGGTGCAGGCCAACATGGATCCGGGTCACCGCGATCGCGTGGCTTTCCTGCGGCTGTGCTCCGGGCGCTACAGCAAGGGCATGCGATTGCATCATGTGCGTCTGGGTAAGGAGGTGCGCGTGGGCGATGCGCTGACCTTTCTCGCTGCTGATCGCGAACAGGCCGATGATGCCTGGGCGGGCGACATCCTGGGTCTGCATAATCATGGCACCATCAATATCGGGGATACCTTCACCGAGGGCGAGCGGCTGAACTTCACCGGCGTGCCGAACTTCGCGCCGGAGCTGTTCCGCCGCGCGGTGCTGCGCGACCCGTTGCGCATGAAGGCGTTGCAGAAGGGTCTGTCGCAGCTGTGCGAGGAGGGCGCTACGCAGCTGTTCAAGCCGCTGCGCAACAATGATCTGATTCTCGGCGCGGTGGGGCCGCTGCAGTTCGAGGTTGTGGCTTTCCGGCTGCAGGACGAGTATGGCGTGCAGTGCGCCTTTGAGTCGGTGGATGTGTTCACGGCGCGGTGGGTGTACTGCAATGATGAGAAGAAGCTCGAGGAACTGAGAAACAAGGCGCACGGCAATCTGGCGGTGGATCATTCGGGGGCGCTGGTTTATCTGGCGCCTACGCGGGTGAATCTGTCGTTGACGGTTGAGCGGTGGCCTGATGTGCAGTTCCGGGAGACGCGGGAGCATATGGCTGTTGTGGGATAGTTGGGGCTGGGCCGGAGGCCAGAGTTATCCACAATTCAAGGGGGGGATTCCCGTGAATTGTGGATAACTCTGGCCTCCGGCCCGGCGCGGCACGGGAGAGTTTGGGAGATTCAAGTGAAATCGACTTTCTTGAAGCGGCCTGTGCTCTCCTGGGCCTTGTATGACTGGGGTAATTCCGCCTTTGCCACCACTGTGATGGCTGGCTTTTTTCCGGTGTTCTTCAAGCAGTACTGGAGCGCCGGTGCGGACGTCACCGTCAGCACCTTTCGGCTGGGCATGATCAACGGCATTGCCAGCCTGGCTATCGCGCTGATGGCGCCGTTGCTCGGCGCCATGGCTGATCGCGGCGGGACACGGGTGAAATTGCTGGCGATGTTCACCGTGCTGGGCGTGGCCATGTGTGCCGGCCTGTACTGGGTGGAGCGTGGGGACTGGTTGATGGCGGCCGTGTTCTACGCCATGGCTTCGGTGGGTTTCTGGGGTGGTGTGACTTTCAACGACTCGCTGCTGCTCGATGTCGCCGACCGGGCGTCGCTCGACCGGGTATCCGCCTACGGCTACGCCCTGGGCTATCTCGGCGGTGGCGTGCTGTTTCTCGTCAATGTAGTCATGACGCTCAAGCCGCAGTTGTTCGGTCTGGCCGATGCGGCGGCGGCGGTGCGCTTGTCATTTCTGATGGTGGCGGTCTGGTGGGCGGTATTTACTGTACCGTTGCTGCTGTTTGTCCGTGAGAAGCAGCCGGCCACGCCGCTTGGACCGGGGGCAGCTTTCGGCGCCGGCTGGAGGGAACTGGGTTTGACGTTGCGGTCGCTGCGCAGCTATCGGCCGGTAATGCTGTTTCTGCTGGCCTACTGGTTGTACATCGACGGCGTCGGCACCGTGATCAAGATGGCGGTGGACTATGGATTGTCGCTGGGATTCCCGACCGCCAGTCTCATCACGGCGCTGCTGGTTACCCAGTTTGTGGCCTTTCCTTCGGCACTGGCCTTCGGCTGGCTGGGCGAGCGCCTGGGTGCGCGCACCGGCATTCTCATTGCCATCGGCGTGTACTTCGCCATCACATTCTGGGCGTACTTCCTCGACACCGTGGAGGAGTTCTACGCCATGGCGGTGGTCATCGGGCTGGTGCAGGGCGGGGTGCAGAGTCTGAGTCGCTCCTTCTACGGGCGGCTGGTGCCGGCGGAGAAGGCCGGAGAATTCTTTGGCTTCTTCAACATGATGGGCAAGTTCGCAGCCATACTGGGCCCCCTGCTGATGGGCTGGGTGGCGCTGACGACGCAAAGTTCCCGCCTGGCCATCATGTCCATTGCCGTACTGTTTGCAGCCGGCGGAGTGTTGCTGTGCTTTGTGAAGGAGGAGCGCGCATGAAAGTTCTGCTGCCGGTTCTGTCGCTCGCGGTGCTGTTGGCCGGTTGCGCGGGTCTCATGCCAAAGCTCGAGCCGCCGCAGCTGTCGATATCCAATGTCGAACTGCTCGACAGCAGTCTGTGGGAACAGCGCCTGCGGGTACGCATGCGCGTGCGTAATCCCAATGACCGCGCGCTGCCTGTCCGCGGCCTGACCTATGCGCTGGAGGTGGGCGGACAGGAGCTGGCGCAGGGTGTTGCTGATAACAGCTTTGTCGTGCCGGCGCTGGGGGAAACGCAGTTCGACATGACGGTGACCACCAGCATGGCGCTGACGCTGCTGCGCCTGGCCAGTCGCGGCGGGGGTTCGTCCGGTGGTGAGATTGAATACCGCCTGCACGGCAAGGTTTCCCTGTCTCAGGGGCTGCTGCGCAGCATTCCGTTCGAGGATCGCGGCAGCTTCAGTCTGAAGTAGCGCCAGCCGGCTGTTGCGTGCGCGCTGGTTGCTCCTGCAGCCCGGGATGCATGGCCCGTTGCAGGGCCGGCCCCAGTTCGGCTGACATCTGCGGCTTGAGCACGACTTCATCGATGCCCAACTGCTCGGCGCGTTGCCAATCGTCGGAACTGAGATAGCCGGAGGCGATGACGACTGGCACCTCCGGACGCAGACGGTGAAGTTCTTCCACCAGTTGCAGTCCGGACATGCCGGGCATGGCGTTGTCCGTGATCACCGCATCATATGCTTCGGGACGGGCGCGGAACTCCGCCAGGGCCTGGGAGCCGCCAGTGCAGGTGGTGACGCGGTACCCCAGGCGCTCGAGCAGGCGGCGGGCCAGCAGCAGCTGCGTGTCCTCGTCATCCACGTACAGGATGCGCTGTCCCGGGGTTACAACCAGGGCGGCACGGTCCCGCGCGGTCTGCAGCTGGTCCGGATCGACGGCTGGGAAGTACAGGTGAAACGTTGTGCCGTGTCCCGGCTGGCTCTCCACGGTCACGACACCATCATGGTTCTTGATGATTCCGTGTACCACTGACAGTCCCAGGCCCGTGCCTTCCCCCGGCGCCCTGGTGGTGAAGAACGGTTCGAACAGATGAGCCATGGTGGCCTTGTCCATGCCGCAGCCATTGTCGCTGATACTCAAATGCACATATTGCCCGGCGGGCAGATCGGGCGTGGTGACATCGTCGGCGCTCACGGCCTCAGTGCGCATCTCGATGCGGCCTTTGTGGCCCCTGTGGCCCTCGATCGCATGCACGGCATTGGTGGACAGGTTCATCACGATCTGGTGCATCTGGGTCGCATCGGCAAATACCGTCGGGCTGTCCGGCGCGAAGTGCGTGCGCAGCTCAATATTGCGTGGCAGCGTGGCGCGCAGCAATTGCACGGCTTCCTCGATCAGCGCCGGCAGCTGCAGCACTTCGCGGTGCGGTTTTTCACGGCGGGAGAAGCGCAGAATCTGCCGTACGAGATCAGAGGCTCTCTGGCCACCGGTATGGATTTGTGCGAAGCGCTCGCTGGCAGGGTGGGATTCGTCGAGATCCATCCGTCCCAGCTCGGCGTGGGCGGCGATGGCGCTGAGGATGTTGTTGAAGTCATGGGCGATGCCACCGGCCAGGGTGCCCAGCGCCTCCATGCGTTGCGCGCGCTCCAGTGCATGCTCGGCTTCGCGCTGGCGCTGTTCGGCTGCCTTGCGTTCGCTGATGTCGGTAATCATGCCGAGCGCGCCGGTGTAGTTTCCGTCCTCGTCGACCATCGGACTGCCCGAAACCAGCGTCCAGACCTTGCTGCCGTCCTTGTGAGTCAGGCGCAGCTCCTGCTGTCCGCTGGCGCCCTGCATCCAGTGCGCCAGGCTTTCGCGTACGGCTTCGCGCATGGCGGGCTCGATGAAATCGAGCACGCTGTGCCCGAACACCTCCGGTGGGCTGTAACCGAGCATTTCAGCCAGGCGGCGGTTGGCGAAAGTGATGCGCCAGTCGGAGTCGACAGTGCAGATGCCCTCATAGGAAGTGTTGATCAGCTGGCGCAGCCGCGCCTCGCTGCGGCGCAGGGCCTGCTCATCCTGGTCGCGCACGATGGCGATGGTGGCCAGGTGGGTGGCGGCATCCACCCACTCGATTTCCTGCTGCGTTGGACCACGCGGTTCGTGGTAGTACATGGCGAAGGTGCCAAGCACTTCGCGCTCGGCGGAGAAGATCGGGCTCGACCAGCAGGCGCGCAGGTCGTGCGGCAGCGCAAATTGATGATAGTCGCTCCAGAAAGGGTGCGAGGCGATGTCCTCGACGATGACGCGCTCGCCGCGATAGGCGGCGGTGCCGCAGGAGCCGGCGGCAGGTCCTATGCTCAATCCGGCGATGGCGCGGGTATAGGCCGGGGGCAGGCTGGGAGCGGCCCCGGGGCGCATGCATTTGTGTTCGCGGTCCAGCAGCAGGATTGAACAGAGCATGCCGCCAGCCTGATGCTCCACCAGCGTGACAATGTCTTCCAGCAGTTCGGGCAGCGGCGCGCCCGTCGCGATCCGTTCGAGCACACAGCGTTCATCCGTGCCAAAGGGCTGGGAATGCAGCATCTCAGGATAATGGTCCAGGTCACCCGGCGGGGCAAGCCTGGGAGCCGGGCGCCCAGGTCGCCGGGTCGAGGCGATAGCAGCTACAGAGCTGTTCGTAGAGGGCGGCGTGTTCGCGCTTCATTGCCTCCGGCTGCCCGAAAAATGTTTCCGTGGCCACGGCGAAAAACTCGGCCGGGTCGTCCGCGCCATACGGATCGAGCAGCGCCTGCTCGCCCCGCGCCGCTGCCGCCTGCAGCGCAGCGTACTCGCTTTGCATGACCTGCGACCAGCTGCGGTAGCTGTCCCGGTCACGTAGAGGCGGTGCACCGTTGGCACTGCCATCCTCGGCATCCAGGTAGTGAGCAAACTCGTGCAGCACCACGTTGTAGACCGCCCCAGGCTCATCGCTGGCGGCCTGCACATCATCCCAGGACAGAACGATCCGGTCGGTCTCCCAAGCCTGACCGCTGAGCACGCTTTCGCCCACGGATACCACGCCGGCTTCGTCGTGTTCCTCCTCGGGCACCCGAAATGCACCCGGATAGAGCAGGATCGCGTAAAGCTGCTCATAGACCCCGCCCGGGCGATTGACGATCAGCAGGCACGCCTGGGCCGCCACCGCCAGTTTCATCTCCAGGGTGACTTTCAGGTCGCCACAGCCTACGAATGTCTTTTCGGCCATGAACTGCTGGAGCAGTCCTTCCAGCCGCAGGCGAAGCGGCGGCGGCAGGCGCGAATACAGCGGCATGTGCTGAATGATGATCTCGCGCCATGCGGGTGACAGAGGCTGGCTGCGCAGCCGCCGTCGCTGCCGTGCCCGCAGCATCGGGCGGCCGACGATGAAACCCAGTACGAGCAGGGCGAGGGCGGGGATGGTAAGTACGGGGTCCAGGAAATGAACTCCATTGGGCCGCTGCGGTCAGTTTCGACCCTGCATTGTACCGTTGTCGATATCCGAACCCCCAGGAGAACTCCGCATGCCGCTGATCCATTCCGTCCGCCGTCGCCGCGTGAATGTCGTCCTCGCAGTCATGGCCGCCCTTGCCAGCGCCGGCCTCATCGATGCCGCCATCGACGTCGCCGAGGCCCAGCAGCCCAACCGCAGCGCGCAGCTGATCAAGTACCGCCAGGCACTGTATACGGTGATGGGCCGGGATTTCAGCTACCTGGGCGGCATGGCCCGCGACCGCGTGCCCTTCGACGCAGCAGAGGCCCTCAAGCGTGCGTCCCGCGTGGAGGTAATGGTGGACATTCTTCCCGAGGCGTTCCCGGAAGAGTCGAAGGATGGAAATACCAAGGCGAAACCCGAAATCTGGACCAGCAAGGCTGACTTCGACGGGCTGCTGCAGGAGCTGCAGACCCGCTCGGCCGCATTGACTGCGGCGGCACGGACCGGAGAGGAAGCGGCCACGAAGGCAGCGATCCGCTCGATGGGAGAGGTCTGCGGGCAATGCCACGACAAGTACAAGTCCAAGTGACGGTGCGCGGTCCAGGACTCCAGGCACGAGTCGCCTGGAGTCCTGGGATGAACGACGTCAGAAAAACATCTCCATGGACCCCGCTGGCGCCGTACTGACCACCCAGTACAGCAAACCCGCACACGCGGCGGCCAGCACCACCGCCAGCCATATCCGCGACCCGCGAATGCCCGCTTCAGCCCCCATGTGCGCGCCATGCTTGCGTCCGCTCACCATCGCCCCGATCAGGTTGTCCTTCTTGATCAGCAGATAGGCCAGCACCGCCGCCACATGCATCCCAATCGCCACCCACAGCACGTTGGCCAGCCGGTGATGCCACCCCGTCAGCCAGTCGCTGGTTGCATCGCTGACATGTCCGTACAGTGGCCCCGTATCAGTGATCTCGTCATTGGCGAACAACCCGCTTGACCCCTGAGCCAGCAAAAGGGCCAACAGCAATAACGTCATCCAGCCGCCCAGCGGATTGTGGCCAGGGTAGGTGGGACCGTCGTCATGAAATAGCCCGCGCGCATACGCCCAGGCCGCGCGCGGTCCGCGCACGAAGCTGGAAAAGCGCGCATGGCGAGGTCCGAAAAATCCCCACAGCAGACGGAATGAAACCAGCACCAGCGTGCAATAGCCGAACCACACATGCCAGGTGAAGGCCGAGGCACCGAGCTGGTGTGTGATCCAGGAGCCGAGTACCGCCGCCGCCAGCAGCCAGTGAAACAATCGCAGAGGCAGGTCCCAGATGGCGACGGTCGGAGTTGTTCGTGTTTCCGTCATGGCAAGGCAGTGACAGTGGTTCGTGAAGGAAGTTCAGCTGCTGGCGGGCCGGAATCGGCGCACCAGGCCCGCCAGGGTGGCCAGCAGCTCACGGGCGGATGG
>JAJFKF010000104.1 GCA_021773365.1 Gammaproteobacteria bacterium
GATCGTCAAAAACCCAGGATGGTTTTTGCCGAAGCCCCCCATGGACGGGTTCACGGGCGGTCCTGAAAAGCCCTCCCCGATCCACACACCGGCCCGGCACAGCGTCTATCCCTGCGTACCACATCCCTCCGCCTGAATTCCCAGCCGCTCAAACAACCGCCGATCCTCCTCCACATCCGGATTCCCCGTAGTCAGCAGCTTCTCCCCATAGAAAATCGAATTGGCCCCCGCCAGAAAGCAAAGCGCCTGTAGTTCCTCACTCATCTCCTCGCGCCCGGCAGACAACCGCACATGCGACTTCGGCATCAGAATTCTCGCCACCGCCACCGTGCGCACGAACTCCAGCGGATCGAGTTTCTCGCTGCCGTTCAGCGGCGTGCCTTCAACCTGCACCAGCTGGTTGATCGGCACACTCTCCGGGTGCTCGCTCAACGTCGCCAGCGTATGCAGCAGCTTTGCCCGGTCGATCTGCCCCTCGCCCATGCCAAGAATGCCGCCGCAACAAACTTTCAAACCAGCTGCCCGCACCGTTTGCAGAGTGTCAAGCCGGTCCTGGTAGGTCCGCGTGGTGATGATTTTTTCGTAGAACTCCGACGAGGTATCCAGGTTGTGGTTGTAGAAATCCAGCCCGGCGTCTTTCAGCTCCTGCGCCTGTTCCGCCGTCAGCATCCCCAGCGTCGCGCAGGTCTCCATCCCCAGTGCGCTGACCTCGCGCACCATGGCGCTGATCTTCTCCATGTCGCGCTTCTTGGGGCTACGGTACGCCGCGCCCATGCAGAAGCGCGTTGCGCCCGCCGCCTTGGCCGCCCGCGCCCGCTCCAGAACCGTCTCGGCGCTCATCAGCTCTTCGCGCTCGAGCCCGGTGTCATAGCGGACGCTTTGCGGGCAGTAGGCGCAATCTTCCGGACAGGCGCCCGTCTTGATGCTGAGCAGCGTGCTCACCTGCACCCGGTTCGGGTCATGGCAGGCGCGGTGCACCTGCTGCGCATGAAAGACAAGGTCCGCGAAGGGCAGCGCGAACAGCGCGCCCACCTCATCCAGCGTCCAGTCATTGCGGATCTGTATTTCGGTCGGCTTGTGGGGGGGCATTCGCACAGTCTTTCGGTGTCGCGGGGCGCCGCGGATGCGCGGCATATTCCTGTTCGGCCCCTGAACTGTCAACCGGAGGACGCATTCATGGTTAACGGATGGACCGCGGGCTGGAATGCGCTGGCCAGGCGCACCCAGTGCTGGATTCTGCCGCCGAGCTGCGTGCTCTGCGGCGACAGAGGGCAGTCTCCACTACTGGATATCTGCGCACCCTGCGCCGCTGATCTGCCGCTCAATCCCTCAGCCTGCCCCCGATGCGCCCAGCCCCTGCTTCCGGGGTTCGTCGTCCCAGGGGCCTGTGCCCGGTGCCTGAGTCGTCCGCATCCCTTCGACCGGGCCCTCGCTCCTTTTCTATATGACTATCCTCTCGACCACCTCATCCACGCCTTCAAGTACGGCGCTGTACTGGCCTACGGCAGGGTGCTGGGCACGCTGCTGGCGCATTACGTCTGTGCACGCGGGGAGCCACAGCCGCAGGCGCTGCTACCGGTGCCGCTGCATCCCAAACGCCACCGGGAACGCGGCTTCAATCAGGCGCACGAACTGGCGCGCCCGATGGCGGAGCTGCTGGAAATTCCCATCGACGACACCTTGTGCCGCCGCAGGCGAGCGACGGAGGATCAGACGGAGCTGAACGCGGCACAGCGCCGCCGCAACGTACGCAATGCGTTCTGCCTGACGCGCAAGCCGCAGTACACACACGTGGCGCTGATCGATGATGTCCTCACCACGGGCAGTACCGCCGGGGAAGTGGCGAAGATCCTCAAGCTTCAGGGCGTTGAACGGGTGGAAGTCTGGGCGATCGCGCGTGCCGCATCGCAGCTGCAGAAGGGGTCGCCATGAACGTTCGGTTCAAGGCCCATCCCTTGCTCCCGGCACCTCCATGCGCATACTATGCGCATGGAGGTGCCGGCATGAAACCCGCCTACAACACAGCTGCCCGCAAGCGCCCGGTCAATCTGACCCTGAATGAGGACCTCGTCGTCCGCGCCCGCAAGGTGACCGACAACCTGTCCGCCGTGGTCGAGTCTCTGCTGGCTGATTTTCTGGAGTCCGAAACACAGCGCCGCGCCGCCCAGGCAGACCTGATCGAGGCCACCGTGGCCACCTGGAATCGCTTCGCCGAAACGCATGGCGCCTTTGCCGACCAGCATTCGACGCTCTGATGGCGCAGTTCGACGTCCATCGCAATACCGGCAAGCACCGGAACATCATTCCTTTCGTGGTTGTGGTCCAGTCCTCCTTGTACCAGGGCTACGGACGTCGTGTGGTCGTGCCACTGGTCAAGGTCTCCGCGCTGGGCAGGATTGCCAACCCGCGCTTCAATCCTGTGTTCCGGATCAGGAAGATTTCCGTAGCGCTTCACCCGCTGGAGATCGTTTCAGTCGCCAGCGATCAGCTGGGCGCACCGGTCGATTCGCTGGTGCAGGATGGCGACATCATCATTGCCGCGCTGGATGAGCTGATGACGCGAGTGGCCGGGTAACACCGGCACCGTGACGGGAGTCTGCTGAAGGAGCTGCCCGCGGGCGAGCAGAAAATCCGATTTCCGCTCGCCAGCCCTCAACCGATTTATGCTGTAAGCATGAGTCCCGCCTCCGAAAACCCGCCTGTCCATGTTGCATCGCCCACAGCGGCGCGCGCTGAGGTCATTTCGCAGCTGTTCCGCGAGCACAACCGCGCACTGGTCAACTTTCTGTCGACCCGGCTGCGCGATGAGCAGGAAGCGAAGGAGGCCGCGCAGGAGGCCTACGTCAAATTGCTGCAGCTCGATCAGCCCGTGGCCAGCAGCATACTGCGCTGGACCCTGTTCAAGATTGCCCGCTGCATTGCCATCGACCGCCAGCGCCAACATGTGTCGCGCGGACGGGTGGACCGGCTGGAGGTTTTCGACGAGCTCGACGCCGCCAACCCCACCGAGGGGCAGGCCATGGCGAGCGATGAGCTGGCGCGATTGCAAAGCGCCCTCGATGAGCTGCCACGCAAATGCCGACGCGCCTTCGAACTGCAGCGCTTTCACGGCCTGTCCACCGCTCAGATCGCCGCGGAAATGGGTTTGACCGACCGCATGATCCGTCACTATGTCCGTCGTGGGCTGGTCTACTGCCGCTTCCGCCTGGACGGCGCTTCACGCGCGGACGCGCGCAGGGAGGCACAGCTGTGAACATCGCACCGGCTACACGCGCCGATCAGGCGGCGGACTGGTTCCTGCGCCTGCGCGAGGAGGCCTCGGAAGACGAACTGCGTGACTGGACCCAGTGGTGCTCCGAGGACGCGGAGAATCTGCGTGAGTACGAACGTATCCGCGCCACCTGGCAGGGCCTGGGGCAACTTCCCACTGGTGGCGGGCGCAACATTGCGGCAACTTCAGCGCGCTATCGCGCCCTGGCTGCCGCGGCAGCTTGCCTGCTCATCGGCGGCGCCGCCGGGCTGGCGTGGAAATCCGGCTGGTTCATGCAGGATAAACAGGTACTGTCGACGCAGAAAACCACCAATGAGTCCGCCACGCTTCCCGACGGATCAACACTGACGCTGGCACCGCGCACCAATGTTGCAGTGGACTTCAGCGGCGCTACCCGCAGCCTTGATCTCTCGCAGGGTGAGGCTTACTTCACCGTGCATCCGGACAAACTGAAACCCTTTGTGGTGAAAACCGCCGGGCTGCAGGTCACGGCGGTAGGCACCGCCTTCAATATCAGGTCCGTGCCCGATCGCGTGGTGGTGACAGTGACGGAGGGAATGGTCGAAGCCGCCAATGGCGCCGAAAGCTGGCGGGTGGCAGCCGGCCATCAGATCGACTACGACCTGCGGCACCGATCCGCGCGCATTGCCGCGGTCGATCCCGACCGCGAGCTGGGCTGGCGCGAGGGCAGGCTGGAGTACCTCGATAAACCACTGGCCACCGTGGTCGCAGATGCCAACCGTTACTCGGAACGGCGAATCGAGATCGCCGATCCGCAGCTGGAGGCGCTGACTTACACCGGCACCATTTTTACGCAGTCACTGGATGACTGGCTGCAGGCCATGGAAAGTACCTTTGATATTGATGTGGAGACGCGTGGCGAGCGGGTGCTTCTGCGCGTCCGTGACAATGTTGCGGGCAGTTGATTACCTGCAGCAGAGACCGGTGTTGCCGCGAGGGCCGCACGGGAAATTTCCGCTTTGTCCGACTCACCCGGTTTAGGAGTTACAGGTACGGACCTGTAACTCCAAAATCAGGGGAAGCACATGCATCGATTCAAGTCATCGTTTCTGGTTCTCGCGGCAACCTTGATCTGCCTGCCATGCTGGGCGCTGGATCTGAGCCGCGAAGTGAAATTCAGTATTCCCGCCCAGGGGCTGGATGCGGCGCTGGTGGAATTCTCCAAGCAGGCGCAGCTGCAGGTGGTGACCTCCGGTGCGCAGGTGGGCAAGCTCAAGAGCGCCGGCGTGACCGGCAAGCTCAGCATTGCCGATGCGCTCGACCGGCTACTGCGCGCATCGGGGCTATCATTCAAGCCCGTCGGTGAGAGCGCCATTTCGATCGGCAGTTTCGAAGTCGATGCCCGCCGCGCTTCGCGGACACATGACATGGCGGTCGACGACAGTCTGCGTCTTGCCCGAACAGGCGATGCGACCGCGACCGTGCAGGCAGAGGACGAACGCAAGGCGGAGAAGGCCTCGCGTGAGGCCATGGATGCAGCCCAGGGTGAAGCCCAGGAAATCGTCGTCACCGGTACCAACATCAAGGGCGTGGCACCGGTCGGCTCGCCGGTCATCGTCATCGACGAGGAATCCATCCGCCAGAGCGGCTACTCCAGCACCGAGCAGCTGCTGCAGGCCCTGCCACAGAACTTCCGCGGTGGCCAGGCCGGCGCCGTCGCCGACCTGAACATGAGTACCGGCTCATTGAACCGCGTCAACGGTACGGCCGGTTCCGGCGTAAACCTGCGCGGCCTGGGCTCTGCCTCCACTCTGATGTTGATCAATGGTCGGCGCATCTCCGCATCCTCCGCAGGGACGTTCACCGATATTTCCATGATCCCCATTGCCGCCATCGAACGCATCGAGATCCTCAGTGACGGCGCCTCCGCCATCTACGGCGCCGACGCGGTGGCCGGCGTGATCAACGTTATCCTCAAGAAAAACTACGACACCGCCGAAAGCCGTGTGCGCTACGGCTTCACCACGGAAAAAGGACGCGAGGAACTACGCCTGTCGCAGAACTATGGCACCAGCTGGAACGGCGGTGGTATGACCATGGCCGTGGACTATCTTGATCAGAGTCAGTTGCTGGCCAGCGAGCGGGACTTCACCGCAAATGTGATTCCGCAGAACTCGATTTTCCCGGCCGATGAACTGATCAGCGGCGTTCTCAGCGCGCGCCAGCAGATCGGGCGCAACTGGATGCTGGAGGCCGACGTGCAGCACTCCCGCTCCGACCGGCGGCTGATCAGCGCCAGCTCCTTCTCTCGCAGCGAAAGCACGATCAAACCGGAGCGTACCAACGCCGTACTGAGCTTGGGATACGAGGCCTTTTCCGACTGGAGCTTTTCCCTGAATGGTTCCGTTAGCCAGGAGCACACCAAGGCGTACCTGACCAGCATCAATCCAACCACGGAGGCGGTGAACTACACCTATATCCAGACGCAGAACCAGGACCAGCGCAGCGCTGAACTGCAGGGCAATGGATCGCTGTTTGATCTGCCTGCCGGTGCGCTGAAACTGGCCTTTGGCGGCTCCTATCGCGAGGAGGAATACTTTCGCTTCATCGACCTGTACAACTTCGGGCAGAGCGCGGATCGCGACGTATCTTCGGCGTTCGTCGAACTGCACATTCCGCTGATTGGCGCAGAAAATATCCGCCCGGGCGCACAGCGGCTCGAACTTTCCATGGCCGCGCGTTATGACGACTACGCCGACTTCGGCAGCTCCACTAATCCGAAGATCGGTCTGTCCTGGACGCCCTACGACAACCTGACGCTGCGCACCAGCTACAGCACCTCCTTCCGCGCGCCCTCGACCGGGTTCGAGCTGTACCAGGGTGATCGGGGGGTGACCGGCATCGACCTGCAGGCCTTTTATGCGCCCGACGGCAATGGCTTCGTTCCGGTGGTGCTGCTGTTTGGCTCAGAGCAGTTACGGCCGGAGGAATCAAAGAACTGGACGTTCGGCTTTACCTGGCAGCCCGATGCCCTGCAGGATCTGACCATCGGCTTCTCCTACTACGATATCTCCTATACCGACCGGATTATCGTGCCGCCCTTTGACTTCGGCGCTCTGGCCAATCCGCAACTGGCCGCATTCCTGGACTTCTACGACAGCCCGGCTGAAGTCGCGGCCATCGTGAACAGCTACGTGGCGCAGGGCGCGTTCCTGGGCGACTACACCAACGGTATTTTCGGTCCCGACCCGTTGAGCCAGATCACCACGATATACAGCTACCTGCAGCAGAACGCCGACAGCGTCGACGTGAAGGGATTCGATGTCACGCTCGACTATCCCTTCAGCGCGGGCGGCAACCTGTTCAACGTGGCCTTCAACGCCAACTACATCGACGGCATGGTCAACGTGCCCTCGCCAGGCGCGCTGGCCTACGACCTGGTGGACACCTTCGCCAATCCACCCGATCTGCGCTTCAGGAGTTCGCTGTCGTGGCTGCGCGGCGGTTTCAATGGCGCAGTCAATCTCAACTACACCGATTCCTACACCGACACCTCGGCTCTTGTCGACCGGCGCGTGGAGACTTACGTAACGGTGGATACGACGCTGCGTTACATGTTCGACAATCCCGTCAGCCCCGTGCTGGATGGTTTGTCGCTGTCGCTGTTTGCGACGAACCTGTTTGACGAGTCGCCGCCTTATGTAGAGCTGTCCGGATCCAACGCCAACTACGACGGCGCCAATGCCAATCCTCTGGGCCGCTTCATCGGACTGGAGATTGCCAAACGCTGGTGAGGTGCGCGAACATTCGCGGCATGAACAGATTCAAAATTGCAGCTTCGCTTCTTCTCGCTTTCGGCATTGCCGGTGCACAACAGCCTGAACCGGTGGTCTGGGTTCCCCAGACCACCGCGGTGCAGGTCACGCCTGGCGGCCAGTTCACGGCAGGGCTCACGGCCCGACTGAAGTTCGGCTGGCACATCTATGCGCTCACCCAGCCACCGGATGAAGGCCCAATGCCCACCGAGATCGGCATAGCGGATGGCCAGCCATTCACGCAGGCTGGCAGGATTACCGGTGACGAGCCTCATGTGGTATTCGACGAGGGTTTCGGCGTCGAGGTGCAGCAGCACGAGGATGAAGTTGCCTTCAGTATTCCGGTGACCGCTGCCGCAGACATGGAGGTGGGCTGCACCACGCTTGATGTGACGGTGCGCTATCAGGCCTGTAATGCCTCAGCCTGCCTGCCGCCGGCAACAGAGACGTTGTCCATTCCGGTGCGTGTGGCTGCGGCCGAGGCAGGCATTGATCCGCAGGCTATCGCACTGCTTGCACGCGTGGAACAGAAGATGCGTGCGGCGACATCAATCGAAGTTATTCGCCGCAGCAATCTGCGCCGCCCCGATGGCACCGCCGCTGGATGGCGGACGCTGAAGGTACAGGTCAAGCGGCCGGGAAAGTACCGTATTGAGGAATTGCAGGCCGACGAGGGCGCGCGCAGCACCTTCAATCATCATTCGCTGCGGGTGACCGATGGGCAGGTCCGTCTCACCGAACGCCAGCGCAACGGCGAGGTGCAACGGTACATTGAACACACCGCCGATGAAGAGATCTATGTCTGGGACGGCGATGTGCAGGCATTGGCCGGACTGTATGTCATAGACGATGAGCACCCCGGCATCGGGCATGACTGGCGCGCGCACAAGCTGCACGAGAACAACCTGCGCTGGGTACGGATGGCGGACGCGGAGGAGTGGGACGGGCAGCGCTACCAGGTGGTCGAGTGGGCCTACGACATTGGTTACTACCTGCCGGAGGAACAGGTCCGATACCGGCAGAAGCTGTACATCGGCGACGACCAGCTCGTACACCGGGTGGTGACGCATACCAGCAAGGAGGTTGTGCTCGAAGACCAGTTCCAGAAGATCGCGCTGGATGTCTCGCTGCCCGAGGCTTTGTTTGTGGTGCCACCGTCCGAGGAAGCCGAGCCATTCATGCCGGTCTATCGTTCAAACTTCAAGGTCGGCGACACGTTGCCGGACTTTGAACTGAAAACACCCATGGGTGAACCCATCTCGCTATCGGGCAGTCTGGCCGGCAAAAAGGGCGCCATTGTGTGGCTGTGGGGCTTCCGCTGCGGCAGCTGCCACGTCGAGTATCCGCTGCTGCAGCAGATGTACGAGGAGCTGAAGCCCCAGGGTTTCACTCTCATCGGCCTGGCGGGGCACAGCCCGGTGGAGCCGCTGCGCATCATTCAGCAGACGCACGGTGCCACGTTGCCGGTGGCGGTGGTTCCCGATGCGCGCGAACCGGACAGCATTTATGGACAGTACGGCTCGGGATGGAAAACGTTCTACGTAGTCGATGCGAACCGCCGCATCGTGCATATCGGCAGTTACGACGCCAGGAAATTTCGCGCGGCTATCGCTGAGCTGGGAGTCAGTTGGCCGCGGACGACCTCCTTGATAAACACCGCGGGTACGCATGGAGTCTTGCGTTCTTCGCATGGAGGTCAATCACCGCCCGCGAATCACGATCTCCGTGCCCAATCGCTCGATCGCTAGATCCTCATCCACCGACAGTACTTGCGCCAGTGATTCCGGGTCGTACGCATCGAAGATACCGGAGTAGCGGCGCGTGGTGGCATCCGCGCCTTCGATGCGGATGCGGGGCGCGGCGTTGTAGCGGTTGAACTCGAGCACTATGTCGCCCAGCAGGCGCTCGCGGAACACCAGCCGCCGTTCGCGCCAGGCTACGGCGTTCTGGATATCAGTTACCTTCTCTTTGGTGATCTGCCCGTCGCTGGCCACGGTGGCGGCCTGTCCGGCGTCCACCGGTAGCGGCTGCTGGGTGCTCACTCGCCGGTTGCTCACCTGCACCCGCCCCTTGAGTACGGCGATGGCGGTCTTCGTGCGGTGCCGATAGACGTTGAACTCCGTGCCCACGGCCTGCACGACGGCCACGCTCGTAGAGACGCGGAAGGGACGCGCGGCATCCGGCGCCACGGTGAACAGCGCCTCGCCCCGCGTTAGACGGATGTCGCGGGCGGCGTCCGAGTAATCCACTTCCACGCGCGACTGGGTGTTGAGGTACATCACCGATCCATCCTGTAGTTTGATGATCTGCTGTTCGCCAATGGAAGTGCTGTAGCGATCGGCAGTGCTCCACGGGAGGAACAGGGCGACTGCCGCCAGCAACACCATGGCCGCGATGCCCGCCATGCCCCAGCGCCAATTCATGGTTCGCGACAGCGGCAGGCGCCGCGGCAGGTTTGTCGTGGATCGCGACGCGGCTTGCAGCGGCACGACGGCCTCACCGGCAACAGCCTCGGCGGATACCTCCATCGTCAATTCTCGCCGTGGATCGATCCGCGTGAGCGCTTGGTCGAGCGCGGCCACCAGCAGGTAATTACGTACATGCCGGCGCGACTCCATCAACCAGTCATCGAATGCCGCCCGCCGGTTTAGATCGGGAGAGCGCTGCATCAGCAGATGCCACTGCGCGGCCTGCTCGAAGATGAGTTTCTCGTGCGTATGTCCCGGTTGTATGCTCATCGGTCCCACCCCATCTGGGCCATCCTGGCCGTGGCCTCGACCACGTAGCGTTCGATGGTATGTACGCTCAGATTAAGTGCCCGCGCGGCCTCTTCGTGAGAAAGACCGTCGCGCTTGACCAGCAGTAGTACGGCCCGCTGCGTCCGCGGGAGCTTGAGCAGGCCGCGCACCAGCTGCTGCTCGAGGTTCAGCCGGTAGCCCGGCTCCTCGTTGCCTGCGGTGGGAACGGTCTCCTCGGCCTGCTCCAGTGTTTCCGAGTCAAAGGTCACGTGTTCATGTTCGCGATCCTCCCGCAGGCGGAACTCGCGGATCAGATGCGCGGCGATGCTGAAAAGGTATGCCACCGGACGGCGGATCCGCTCCGGCCGCTCCACACGTATCAAGCGCAGAAAGGTCTCCTGCGCCAGATCGTTCGCATCCTCCGGGTGCGCCAGGCGCCGCGCCAGGTAGCGGTGCAGTTCCGCCGAATACTCGGTGAAGGCTGCACCAGCGAGCGTTGGACACTCCGGCGGGTCATCGTTGTCAACCATGTCGGACACGTACTTCATACGGACCTCTACCCTATACGAGTAGGGTCGCTGATCGAATCCGTACTATTTCTCTTACTGCGGGTTCTGCCTGCGAAAACACTCGAAGGAGGTGAGGGTCGCCACCGCGGCCACGCCCAAGTATCGTATAGAAGGGGGACAACCATGAGGCCGATTCGCCGCATTCTTTGGGGGCTGAGCGCAAGCGTGCTGCTATGCACCGCAACGCAGGCCGAACCGGTGCCCAAGCCCGAGGTGTCCTTCACTATCGAGCGCCAGCCGCTGCAGGATGCGCTGACGAAGTTCGGCCGGCAGACGGGATTCCAGTTGCTGTTCCTGGCCAAAGTGACGGCAGATGTGATGGCGCCGGAGGTGGTGGGAAAGTACACGCCGCAGTCGGCGCTGGACCAGCTGCTGGTCAACAGCGGCCTGAGCTACCAGTTCGTCAACGAGCGCACGGTCGCCATCCGCGCGGCAAAAGGCGAAGGCAACTCAACCTCAGGCATGAAGCCGGTGGACCAGATGCGGATGGCGATGGTGGAGAAGGAGAACTACCAGCAAAGCTCCGTTTCCGAGGACTCTAAAGCCGATGTGACTGTCGAAGGCGAGCGCGAGCGACCGAAGCCGTTCAACGCTGCGAACATCGATCTGACGCGCACTGAGGAGGATGTGCTGCCGTTCACGATTTTCACCGCGCGGGATATCGAACTGTCCGGCGCATCAGACCTGGATGATTTTTTCCGTTCGCGCCTGCCGCAGAACTTCAGCGATGTGCATGCGGAAGAGATCAACGGCGATCTGAACGCACCCACAATGTCGGCCAACGAAGTCAATTTTCGCGGTTGGGGTTCGGAGAGCAATGAGGTGGTGATTCTGGTCAATGGACGTCGCCTGCCGCCCCAGCGCATCACTGTGACCACGGATTTTGAGACGATTTCCGGGAACTTCCGTGGCATACCGCTGGGTTCGATCGAGCGCATTGAAGTCCTCTCCTCGGCGGGCGGGGCGATCTACGGTGCGGGGGCCACTGGCGGCGTCATCAATATCATTACCCGGGAGGACTACCGGGGCGGCCAGGTCACGCTCAACTACGAACGGCCGTGGGAGGGGAGTGCTGCCAAACCGGCGGTGGATTTCCAGTACGGCGCGCCACTGCGTGGGGGCGTGAGTTTGCGCATGAGCGGCGGGTATAGCAAGACCGTGCCGCTGGAGGTGCGGGAGCGGGCGGAGGTGACCTCTCTGCGCTGGCGTCGGGCGGTGATGGCGTACAACCCGGCCATAATTACCAGTGATTACTTTCCGCCGCTAGGGGCGACACCGAACGTCAGTTCGATCTTTAACTTTTATCCGCTGTTCGGCGACGGTACGCCCTCGTTCACCTCCGTGCCGGAGGGTTATACGGGAGGCGGAGGCCTCGCGCCGTTCACGGCGCGGCAGGGCGTCTACAACCTGGATCTGTCCGCGGGGGAGGGCAACTTCCTCAATGCCTTCAGTGAGCACGCTACGCTGGGCACTGAACGCGAGGATCAGTACTTCAGCGTTGGCGCGGATCGATCCTTCGGGTCGGACTGGCGTTTATCGGTGGACTACCGCCGCACCAGGGACGAGATGACCGGGAGCGGCGGGAACCTGCATGTTTACCAGACTGTTCCGGTAGAGGCACCCAGCAATCCGTTCGGTCAGCGTGTCATGGTGGTTTTTGACGATCCGCGGATGACGCGACCGGAGCTGATCCGGAACATGATCTCCGTCTCTGATCAATTCAGCGCTACATTGCGCGGCCGTTCCGGGCAGTGGCACGGCCTGATTGATTTCACATACACGCGCGATCGCAACGACTGGCAGCATGTGAACTTCGATTCGCCTCTGGGCGATATGTCTGGACGATCCCTCGACCGCTGGCGGGATGCATTCAATGCGGGCCTGTATGACCCCTTCGTGGATATGCGGGTGGTCGCGCCAGCTGCGCCGGCGTTCTACGAGGACTATGTACAGTCCCGGGGCATGAGCGGCAGCCGGGCCCGCCACTATCAGGCCACCGCCAAGCTGTCTGGTCCGCTGTTCGAGCTGCCGGCCGGTGCAGTGCAGTTGACCGCAGGCCTGGAGTGGCTGCGCGAGGACCGGTATGCGGTGTACAACGTCGAGCACCTGGTCAGCAGCCGCACCGGAGCGCTGCTGGCGTTGCCGACGGCGAGCTCACAGCCCAACGCGATTTTCCAGTTTGATACCTATGCCGGATACGCCGAAGCGAATGTACCGCTGATAGCACCCCGGCAAGCCGTTCGAGGGGTGCACAAACTGGAGGTGTTTGGAGCCGGGCGCGTCAGCCATCAAGTTCGCGACGGTTTCAACAGCGCGGGCAAGGCGATCGAATACAAGACTGATCCGTATCTGTATGTCGCGGGGTTGCGCTACGATGCTATCGAAGGCGTGGCGCTGCGCGCCTCGTGGAGCATCGGCTTCAAACCGCCGGTGCTCGGTCAGGTCGCGCCCGCCGACCCCAATCGGCCCGATCTTATGGTCAACGTCATCGACCGCAAGCAGAACAACCTGCCGCGCACGTTGCTGTTCGATCAATTCGTCGGGGGCGGCAATCCCGGCCTTGATCCTGAGTCCACCGACTCGGTCAACTACGGACTGATCCTGCAGCCGCCCGTAATTCCGGGATTGCGATTTTCCGTGGACTACGTACAAAGCACGCGTGATGACGCCATCACCGGAGTGACACCGCAGAATGTCCTCGATCTGGAGGATGCGCTGCCCGGGCGCGTGCGGCGTGATGAGGCCGGACAGATCACCTTCGTGGACGCGCGCGCCGTTAACTTCAATCTCATCCGTTCCAAGAGCATCGATTTTAACCTCAGGCAGCAGATCGACAGTCTGTTCGGTGGACGGGTGGTGCTGACTGTCGCGGCAACCAAGAACCTCAGCTTCAGGGTGCAGCCTACCGCGAGCAGCCTGCCAACCGAACTGGTGCGCAATCCCTCTGGCTTCGACCTGTCGCGGCAACTAAAGTGGAACGGCAACGGGCAGTTACAGTGGGAAGGCCAACAGTGGACCTTTGGCTGGAGCGCACGCTATTTCGATCTGGTGCTGCCCAATCCATCAACCGCTCTAGTTGTGCCCGGGCACGAACGGGCCGAGCGGGAGATCGAGCATGATGCCTTCGTCAACTACCGCGTTGCGGACACCGGCGTCGCAGGCGGGCTTAGTGCGTGGCTTTCGGGTGCCTCGATGACACTGGGTGTGAAGAACGTCTTCGATCGCGAGCCGCGCTTCTGGGCAGCGAACTACGGTTTTGGCTACGTGGGCTTCGACAGCGTCACCGGCCGCAACGTGTGGCTACAGCTGCGCAAAACCTTCGAGTAATCGCCATGCCCTATACCTTAAAAGGCGCGTTTTATGGCGCCCACGCTCTCCTCGTGCCCCTATGCGCGGCGCTGTTCCTGCTCGATCTTCCACCCCTTGACCCTGATGCTTCGTGGAGATGCTGACTCGCGCCGGCATCTAAGATCCCACCGTTCGCCGACAGCGCCCAGCTTGTTCTAGGCACGTTTCTGAAATTCGATGAGTTTTTTGCAGTCTGCAAGGATAACGTAATGAAATATAGGTACTTGTGTAGTAGGTTCATATTGCTACTGCCACTGATATCCACAATGGCATGCGCAGCTGAACAGACATGGCATCGGCAGCCCTTTCGCCTGGAGGCGGGCGGAAAAATGATCGATACCAATCCGGCCGATCCTGGCGGCCATGCGGGTCCGTATCTGGCAGATCTGGACGATGACGGCCGTCGGGACCTGGTGGTTGGCAGCATAAGCGGACGATTCCAGTTGTTTCGCAACATTGGCCTGGACAGCGAACCGAAGTTCTCGGCCAACCCGACCTGGTTGATGTCGGGCGAAGCGCCGGCCGCAGTGCCGAACTTCTGCTGCGTAGCCTCCGGCCCTCAGATAGTCGATGTGGACGGTGACCATATTCTGGATCTAACCTCAGGCAGCTACGCGCCAGGCGCGATCTATTGGTTCAAGGGCTTGGGCGACGGCCGCTACGCCACTCGGCTTATGTTTACCGACTTTCTCGGGTTGCCCGTATTTGCACATCCCGAGAAGGTGTACGAGTACGACAGTCGTAGCGATTCCTATGCCGCAAACATCGCGTGGATAGACTGGGACAATGACGGTCTGCAGGATCTGGTCATCGGTGACAGTTCTGGAGAGCTGTTTGTTCGGCTGCAGAAAGAGGCCGACGACAATGATCCGACCCCTCCCCCGATCAAGGGCCAGCCGATGTTCTGGCCCAAGGACTGGCAGACGCGTTCGGGAAGGATTAACGAAGTTCTGGTCAATGGTGAGAAGACCATTCCTGACTTCCACTCCGCGCCAGCGGTGGCGGATTGGGACGGCGATGGATTGTTCGACATTCTGGTCGGCAGCTACAGCGGTGCAGTGTACTTGTTACGCAACTCCGGCAAGATCGGTGAACCCAAATTCAACAACTGTGAGCAACTGATCGGCCCGGGGGTGGCGATGCAGTGGTTAGAGCCGGGCGAGGTGCCGAAACGTGGCCGGCGCAGTCAAGTACACGTGGCTGACTTCAATAACGATGGTAAGCCGGACCTGCTGGTCGGCGATTGGTTCATGCTGACTCAGCCACGCACAGACCTGACGGCAAAGGAGCGCAAGGAGATGCAGGTCATTCATGCGCAGCTGGTAGCGCTGGACGAACAGACCGGTTACGACTTCAGCATTGCACGCTACAAGGCCAAAGCGTACTCGGGCAACGATAGAAGAGAAGACATGAAGAAGGCGCAGGGGCTGGAGAAACGGCTGCAGCCGTACGTGAAATCCTACCGCTTTGGGAGTAGCCGGGTGTCGACGCAGAGCTACCACGGCACCGTGTGGGTGTTTCCGAGTAAATAGTCTGGGAATGAGGACAACCTGATGAACGACCGATCGTCCCTATGCGGAATACTGGCGGTTGCCGGCATGCTTTTCTTCTGCTTATTTAGATGTGGCATTGCACATTCGGCTGAGACCCCGGCCGCGTCTGCTTCGTTGCAACTGATTCCCGCCACGGCAGCAGCTGGCGAGCCGATGGAGCTTCGGTTGGTGCTGACCGTAAATGACCCCTGGTACGTGTACGGCCATATGCCCGGCGATGGCGGTCAGAAGCCTCTGAACCTACGCCTGAAACTCCCTGCAGGCGTGAAAGCGGTGGATGGATGGCAGTGGCCCGAAAACAATGCCATCCTGAATGCTGGCCAGCATGTATTCAGGCAGAAGCTACAGATCGACTCCGTGACAGAGGGCATGCGTGTTACGGTGAGGCTGGCCTACCAGGCTTGCAATGCACAGCTGTGCCTGCCAGTGGAGATGATCGAGCTGAGCACGAAACTGCGGTGAAGCGGCAGCTGGGTATCGACAGGGAACACGGGATTCAATGGGGCAGTGAGAAAATGTATTGCAGGACAATGCCCAGGAACACAAACATCCCGAAGTAGTGCGCCCCATTGAACGCCCGGAAGCACGCCTCCGGCTCCCGCCGCCGTATCACCCACTGCTGCCAGACAAAGTTCGCCGCTCCCAGCCCCAGTCCCGTCCAGTACCAGCCGCCGAACAGGAGTTCACGCCCGACCAGATACAGCGCTAACAGCACCATGAGCTGCATCACGCCGATGATGAACCGGTCCGCGTCCGCGAACAGGATGGCCGTGGACTTCACGCCTATCCGCATGTCGTCTTCACGATCCACCATTGCATAGATGGTGTCGTACACCCCCGCCCACAGCACCGTGGCGAAGAATATCACCCAGCTGATCTTCGGCAGGGTCTCCATCTGCGCCGCGAAGGACATCGGCACGGCCATGCCGAAGGCCGCACCCAGGTACAGCTGCGGCAGTGCAAAGAAGCGCTTGAGGAAGGGATAGGTCACCGTCAGCGCGGCGGCCACCACTGCCAGCAGCCGGGTGAGCGGATTCAATGTCAGCACCAGCCCCAGCGCGATCAGCGACAGGGCGGTAAACAGCAGCAGGGCCTCCGGCGGCGCCACCCGACCGGCGGCCAGCGGGCGCTCGCGGGTGCGCCGCACGTCGGGATCGAAATCGCGGTCAGCGAAGTCGTTGATCACGCAGCCGGCCGAACGGGTGAGGAATACACCGGCCAGAAAGATGATGAAGATGCGTTGATCCGGCTGGCCGGCGCCGGCAATCCACAGCGCCCACAGTGTGGGCCACATCAGCAACCACAGGCCGATGGGCCGATGCACGCGCATGAGCAGCACATACTGCAGCAGCGTCTGTCCTACCACGGACATTGCGTCGCGCACCGTCGATCCGGCAGGCAGCATGCCGCGCATGCGTTGCAGAAAACCTCCCGTGGCTTCAGCCGATTTTCCCATATCGTCCCCCGTGCGTGACCCAGCGGTCGATCAGCGGCCGGATATTTTCGGCGTGAGCCTGCACCATCAATTCAGCACCCTGTTGCACGCGCGGCAGCAGGTCCGCATCACGCAGCAGGTCTGCGACACGCAATTGCGCCAGTCCAGTCTGCCGGGTGCCCAGCAGTTCGCCCGGACCGCGCAATTCCAGGTCACGGCGTGCCACCTCGAAGCCGTCATTGGTCTCGCGCAGCACCTGCAGGCGTTCGCGCGCCATCTGCGACAGCGGCGGATGGTATAGCAGCACGCAGCTGCTGGCATGTTTGCCCCGCCCCACCCGACCGCGCAGCTGGTGCAGCTGCGCCAGACCCATGCGCTCGGCGTTCTCGATCACCATCAGGCTGGCGTTGGGTACATCCACGCCGACCTCGATTACCGTGGTTGCTACCAGCAGGTCCACCTTGCCGGCCTGGAAGCGCTGCATCATGGTTTCTTTCTGCGCCGCCGGCAGTCGCCCGTGAATCAGTCCCACGGTCAGATCCGGGAGCGCGGCAGTCAGCTGTGCCGACAACTCTTCCGCCGCCTTATACGGCAGGTCCTCGGTATCCTCGATGGCCGGACACACCCAGTAGGCCTGCCGCTGCTGCAGGCAGGCTTCATGAATGCGCAGCACCACTTCGTCACGCCGTTTGTCCGGCATGGCCACCGTCTGCACCGGCGTGCGTCCCGGTGGCAGCTCGTCGATGACCGCGATGTCCAGGTCCGCGTAGGCCGTCATGGCCAGCGTTCGCGGAATGGGAGTGGCCGTCATGATGAGCTGGTGCGGATAGCGGCCCTCCAGGGCGCCTTTCTGTCGCAGCTGCATGCGCTGATGCACGCCAAACCGATGCTGCTCATCCACCACCACCAGTGCCAGCCGCTTGAAACGCACTCCTTCCTGGAACAGGGCATGGGTGCCGATCACCAGCCTGGCCTGGGCGCCGGCTACGGCGTCCAGCGCTGCGGCACGTTTGCGCCCCTGCAATTTGCCGGTCAGCAGCAGTGGTTTGACGCGCACGCTGCTGAACCAGCCATGGAAGTTGCGCAGATGCTGCTCGGCCAGCAGTTCGGTGGGCGCCATCACCGCCACCTGGTAGCCGGCTTCTATGGCCTGCGCGGCGGCCAGTGCAGCCACCACTGTCTTGCCGCAACCCACATCGCCCTGAACCAGCCGCAGCATGGGTTTCTCCAGGCGCAGGTCCGCAGCAATCTGCTCGTGCGCGCGCAGTTGCGCGGCAGTGAGCTTGAACGGGAGTGCAGACAGCACTCGTTTGATCATGGTGCCGTCACCGGCGAGCTTTGGTGCCGGATCGCGCCGTATCTCGTCGCGCAGTTGGCGCAGGCTGAGCTGGTGCGCCAGCAGCTCCTCGAAGGCCAGCCGCCGCTGCGCCGGATGCCTGCCGGCCGCCAGCTGCGCCAGGCTGGCGTCTGTCGGCGGGTAGTGCATGTAGTTCAGCGCCGTGCGCAGCGAGGGGAGTTGCAGCGCATCCAGTGCGGCGCGTGGCAGCAACTCACGCGGGCCGTCCTCGCCCAGCGACTCGAAGGCCAGTTCGACCAGTCGGCGCAGCCGGCTCTGTTGCACGCCTTCTGTCGATGGGTAGATCGGTGTCAGTGCTTCGGGCAATCCCTCTGTAGCCTGCCCCTTCAGCACCCGATACTCGGGATGGACAATCTCCAGCCCCAGCGATCCGCGGCGCACCTCACCGTAACAACGCAGGTGCACACCACGTGCCAACCCGGCCTGCTGCGTGGCGGTGAAATGAAAGAACCGCAGCGTCAGGTAACCCGAGCGGTCCGTCACCCGGCACAGCAGCTGCCGCCGTCCCCGGAACACCGCCTCGGTCAGTTCCACCTCCGCCTCGATCACTGCACGCGCCCCGGCCTGCAATGAGCCGATGGGCACGATGCGGGTGCGGTCCTCGTAGCGCAGCGGCAGCAGGAACAGCAGGTCCTGAACCGTGAACACACCCAGCCGTGCCAACTTCTCCGCCAGCACCTCACCCACCCCGCGCAAGGCCGTCACCTGCCGGTGCTCCGGCGGTGTGGCCGTCTGTGATGCTGGTGCTGCCGCTGCCATCAGTCCGCGTAACTCAGCCCAGCACCAGTACGCAATCCACTTCCACCTGCGAGCCCTTGGGAAGTTGCGCCACGCCTACCGTGGCCCGCGCCGGATAGGGCTCGTCGAAGTACTGCGTCATGACTTCGTTTACCTGCGGGAAATGCGAGAAATCGGTGAGGTAGATCGTCAGTTTCACCGCGTTGCCCAGCGTTCCACCGGCCGCCTCCGCCACTGCCCGCAGGTTCTCAAACACCTGTCGCGCCTGCGCCGCGATATCTCCATTCACCAGCTCCATCGTGCCCGGCACCAGCGGAATCTGCCCCGAAAGATAAACGGTGCTTCCCGTACGCACGGCCTGCGAATACGGGCCAATCGCCTGTGGCGCCTTGGCGGTCGAAATAATCTCTCTTGTCACGTCAGCACTCCTCGGTTATCAAAGGTATCTGGGCCGCGTGGTTCATGAACAAAGCTTGAACCCACTCATGCCAGGAGCCCCCGCCTTTCCTCTGTCCGGACGCGGGGGGATTCAGTACAACTTCAAGCGATAGTACGGTAGACCTTCATCACGTCAGGCATCTTGCGTACCGTGCGCACCACGCCCGCCAGTTGTTTGCGGTTGCGGATCTTCAGCTCCAGGATCAGCGCGGAGGAATTGCCGTCGCGCTCGATCAGCGATACGTGCGAGATATTGGTGTCAGTTTCCGCGATGCTGGAGGCCACAGCTGCCAGCACGCCCGTCTTGTTCCTGATCTCCAGCCGGATCTCCACGTCGAACAGGCGGTTGATGTTCTTCTGCCAGCTCACCGTCAGCCATTTGTCGGGCTGCTTGCGGAAGCCGGCCAGATTGCGGCAGTTCTCGCGGTGGATGATGACCCCGCGGCCGCTGCTGAGGTAGGCCATGATGGGGTCATTGGGAATGGGGAAACAGCAACGCGCGTAGTTGACGACCAGGCCTTCCGTGCCGGCGATGACCAGCGGCTCCGGCGAGCCATGTTCCGTGGCCTGGGTATCGGGCAGCAGGCGGCGGGCGATCAGCGGCGCCAGCCGCTCGCCCAGGCCGATTTTCTCGTACAGTTCCTGGGCGGTTTTCAGGTTCAGCTCGGCGAGGATGGGCGCAATGCGCTCTTCCGGAATCTTTTTCACCGCCAGGGAGAATTCCGTCAGCGCCTTGTTGAGAAGCTTGCGGCCGAGTTCGATGGCCTCGCTGCGTTTGAGGTTCTTCAGATAGTGGCGAATGGCCGCGCGCGCCTTGGCGCTGATGACGAAATTCACCCAGGCCGGATTCGGGCTTGCATCCTTGTTGGTGATGACTTCCACCGTTTGTCCATTGCGCAACGGCGTGCGCAGTGGCACCAGTCGCCGGTCTACCTTGGCCGCCACACAGCGATTGCCCACATCGGTGTGTACCGCGTAGGCGAAGTCCACCGCGGTGGCGCCGCGCGGCAGGCGCAGGATGGCCCCCTTGGGTGTGAACACGTAAACCTGGTCGGGATACAGATCCACCTTTACGCTTTCGAGGAATTCCTCGGAGTTGCCGCCTTCCTGGATCTGCACCAGCTGGTTCAGCCACTGGCGCGCGCGTTCGTGCTGCGCACCGCCCTCCGGCTTCTCGCCGGTCTTGTATTTCCAGTGCGCGGCGATGCCTGACTCGGCCACCGTGTGCATGGCGTCGGTGCGGATCTGCACTTCCAGTGGAATGCCATTGGGCCCGAACAGGGTAGTGTGCAACGACTGATAGCCGTTTACCCGCGGAATGGCGATGTAGTCCTTGAAGCGCCCGGGCATGGGTTTGTACAGCGAGTGGACTGCGCCCAGCACCCGATAGCAGGTATCGGGTGTATCGACGATGATGCGGAAGCCGTATACGTCGGCAATCTCGTTGAGCGGTACGCGTTTGCGCCGCATCTTGCGGTAGACGCTGAACAGATGTTTCTCGCGTCCCTCCACCCGCGCAGTCACGCCCACCTTTCCCAGCTCCGTGCGCAGGGCCGCGGCGATCTTGCCGACAAATTGCTTCTGATGGCCCCGCGTGCGCTTCAGCTCCCGTTCGATCACACGGTAGCGTTGCGGGTAGAGCGCGTGAAAGCCGAGCTCTTCCAGGTCGAGTTTGATGCTGTACAGGCCGAGGCGGTCGGCGATGGGGGCGTAGATGTCGAGTGTTTCGCGAGCGATGGCGCGGCGTTTGGGCAGCGGCATCGACTCCAGCGTGCGCATGTTGTGCGTGCGGTCGGCGAGCTTGACCAGGATGACGCGAATGTCGCGCACCATGGCCAGGATCATCTTGCGGAAGGACTCGGCCTGGGCCTCCTCGCGGCTTTTGAACTGGATCTGGTCGAGCTTGGTGACTCCGTCGACGAGCTCGGCTACAGCCGGCCCGAAAAGTTCGGCTACCTGTTCCTTGACGGTGGGGGTGTCCTCGATAACGTCATGCAGGATGGCCGCGATGATCGTTTCGGCATCGATATGCAGATCGGCCAGAATGTTGGCCGCCGCCACTGGGTGGGAGATGTACGGTTCGCCGGATTTGCGCTTCTGTCCGCGATGCGCCTCGGCACTGAACTCATAGGCCTGCTGCACCCGTTCGACCTGCTCGGGGGGCAGATAGGTCTCAAGCTTGCTGATCAGCCGGTTGATGCCTACCGCGCGGCGACCGCCCGGGAGGAAGCTCAGTAGTGAAGAGGTGTAATCCATACACCTCCATTATTCATTATTCGACGCTCATTCCCCCAGTCCGAGCTGCGGTGCCCGCAGGTCCTGCGGCATTTCCAGCTCCGCCGGGGCCTCTTCGGGCTGCGGGTCCGGCTCTTCGAGAATCTCCGGCTTGATGTTGCCCGCCGCGATCTCCCGCAGCGCCACTACCGTCGGCTTGTCGTTTTCCCACTCCACCGTGGCCTCGGCCCCGTTGGCGAGGCGGCGCGCGCGCTTGGACGCCATCAGCACCAGCTGGAAGAGGTTATCGATGTTCTGTAGACAGTCTTCGACCGTGACGCGCGCCATATGAACCTGCCGGAGGGGATTCGAAAAGGGGGCGGGAGTTTACGGCAAATGCAGGGCCGCATACCAGCTGCTTCACAGCAGGGCGGTCACCACCGGCTGCAGTTGCGGCCGGGTGGCGACCAGCGCCTGGCCCTGTCCGGCCACGATGGCACCCAGATCCGCCAGGGCACGGTCGAAATCGTCATTGACGATGACGTACTGGAACTCCTCCCAGTGCGACATATCGGCTACCGCGTCGCGCAACCGCCGGGCGATGACCGCAGGCGAATCGGTCTGCCGCCCGCTCAGCCGTTCCTGCAATGCAGCGCGGGAAGGCGGCAGGATGAAAATGCCAATGGCGCCCGGCATGGCAAGGCGGATCTGACGAGCCCCCTGCCAGTCGATTTCCAGAACCAGATCCCGACCTGCCGCCAGCGCCTGCTCAACCTGGGCGCGGGGAGTGCCATAGTGATGGTCGAACACCCGCGCATGTTCGAGGAATTCCCCCCGCTCCGCCATGCGCTCGAAGGCTCCGGATTCGACGAAAAAATAGTCCCGGCCATGCACCTCGTTGGGCCGCGGCGGTCGCGTGGTGCATGAAATGGAGAATTTCAGCGCCGGCAGCTGCTGCATCAATGCGCGCACCAGGCTGGTTTTGCCAGCCCCCGACGGGGCGGCAATGACGTAGAGTTTTCCTGGCGCCGCGGACATGGCTTCACTATAAAGTGAAACGGAATTTTTTTTTACCATGGGCGTCTGATGGGGCGGACAGCGCAGGCGCGCCGTGTGCCTGCCATTCAGAACAACAACAAGAGGGTACGCCATGCGCGCTGCAAAGATCCTGCTTCCGATTCTCCTGGTGCTGGCGGGAGGGGCTTCGCCGGACGCGGGCTTCGCCGCGGACAAGGACAAGGACAAACCCAATCCTCTCGCCGGCCTGCAGCTGCGCGGCATCGGCCCGGCAGCGACCTCGGGGCGCATCGCTGACCTGGCCTTCGTTCCGGGCCGCAGCCATGAATATTTCGCCGCCGTGGCCTCCGGTGGTCTGTGGAAGACCACCAATGCTGGTACCACGTGGACGCCGGTATTCGAGAATCAGGGCGCCTACGCCGTCGGCGTGGTACGCATTCACCCGGCCAATCCGCTGGAAATGTGGGTGGGAACGGGCGAGAACAAGGCCCAGCGCAGCGTGGCCTACGGCGATGGGGTCTACAAGTCCATCGATGGCGGGCGCACCTGGAAAAACAAGGGACTGAAGGATTCCGGCCACATCGGTGACATCGCCTTCGATCCGCAGGATCCCAGTGTCATCTACGTGGCCGCGCAAGGTCCGCTTTGGAGCAAGGGCGGCGACCGCGGCCTGTATCGCAGCGCGGACGGCGGCGAGAGCTGGACGCGCATTCTGGATATCGACCCCTACACCGGCGTCAACAACATACTGATCGACCCGCGCAATCCCTCCAACCTGATCGTGTCCAGCTATCAGCGACATCGCCAGGTGTGGACGATGATCAACGGTGGTCCGGGCAGCGCGATCTACAAGAGCACCGATGGCGGCGCCAACTGGCGCAAGATCACGGCCGGGCTGCCCGGCGATCACATGGGCCGCATTGGGCTGGCGATCGCGCCGTCGAATCCCGACATGGTCTATGCGGTCATCGAGGCCATGCCCGCTGAGCGCGGGGTGTATCGTTCCGAGGACTTCGGTGAGAACTGGAGCAAGCGCTCCGATCGCAATTCCAGCGCGCCGATGTACTACCACGAACTGACGGTGGATCCGCACTCAGCAGAGACGGTGTACCTGCTCGATACGGTTACTGCGGTATCCGACGATGGCGGCCGCAGCTGGACGAGCCTGTCCTCGCAGCACAAGCATGTGGACGATCATGCGCTGTGGATCGACCCGCAGGACAGCGAGCATCTGGTCATCGGCTGCGATGGCGGCATCTACGAGAGCTGGGACCGTGGCCAGGTGTGGCGGCATGTCAGCAGCCTGCCGGTAACGCAGTTCTACCGTGTAACACCGGACAACGACTGGCCGTTCTACAACGTCTACGGTGGTACGCAGGACAACAATACGGTGAGTGCCCCTTCGCGTACCACCACGGGCCAGGGCATAGCCAACAGCGACTGGAAGATGATTCTGGGCGGCGACGGCTTCAAGGCACAGATCGATCCCACCGATCCGGATACCGTCTATGCACAACTTCAATACGGCAATCTGGTCCGGTTTGACCGGCGCAGCGGCGAGAGTCTTTTCATCATCCCGCAGCCGGCTGCCGATGAGCCTGCGCTGCGCTGGAACTGGAATTCCCCGCTTCTGATCAGTCCGCACAATCCGCAGCGCCTGTACTACGGCGCGCAGAAACTGTTCCGCAGCGACGATCGCGGCGGCAGCTGGCGCGCAATCAGCGGTGATCTGTCCCGCGGCCTGGACCGCAACAAACTGGAAGTGATGGAGCGGGTCTGGAGCGTGGATGCCATTGCCAAGAATGCTTCCACCTCGCTGTATGGCAGCCTGATCGCCGTGGACGAAAGCCCGTTGCAGGAGGGCCTGATCTACGCCGGAACCGACGACGGTCTGGTGAGTGTGACCACTGACAGCGGCGGCAGCTGGCGGCGCATCGAGCGTATTTCCGGTGTGCCCGAGGGCACGTATGTGAGCGACGTGCTGGCGTCGCGCCATGACGCCGGTGTGGCCTACGCCACCTTCGACAATCACAAGCGCGGCGATTTCAAGCCCTACCTCATGCGTACGGCCGATCGTGGCCGCAGCTGGACGTCGATTGCCGGAGATCTGCCCGCCCGTGGCAGCGTACATACCCTCGTCGAGGATCATGTCGATCCGCGATTGTTGTTTGTCGGTACCGAGTTCGGGTTGTTCTTTACGCAGGATGGCGGCAGGCACTGGGTGCAGATGCGCGCGGGACTGCCGACCATTGCGGTACGCGACCTGGAGATCCAGCGTCGCGAGAATGACCTGGTAGTCGCGACCTTTGGCCGCGGCATCTATATCCTCGACGACTACACGCCGCTGCGTTTCCCGGCCGCGGAAGTGACCGCCAGCGAGGCCATGCTGTTCCCGGTGAAGGATGCCTGGCTGTACATCCCCGACAACATGGCGAGTGGAAGTCTTGGAGCGGCGCATTTCACCGCGCCAAATCCGCCGTTCGGCGCGGTGATCACCTACTACCTGAAGGAAGGCCCGCAAACGCGGGCGCGGCAGCGTCGCCAGGAGGAACAGCGCATCGAGAAGGAAGGCGGCGATACACCCTACCCCGATTGGGAAGCCTTGCGCGTGGAGGACCGCGAAGAATCGCCGCAGGTCATCCTCACCGTTACCGATGGCGGTGGCGCGGTGGTGCGCCGGATCAGCGTGCCGACCCAGGGCGGGCTGAATCGCGTGGCCTGGGACCTGCGTCTGCATGACACGGAGCCGGTGCGCGCAGGCCAGGGCGGTGGACAAGGTCGTGGTTCGTCCGGTCCGCTGGTGGTACCCGGAGAGTACAACGTCAGCCTGGCCCGGCGGGTGGACGGCGTGCTCACGCAACTGACCGGCCCGCTGTCATTCACCGTCAAAGCATTGAATCTCGGCGCCGACGTAGCCGCCGATCCGCGCACGCTGCACGAGTTCCAGGTCAGCACGGCGCGGTTGCAACGGGCAGTGAGTGGCGCCCTGCGGGCAGCAAGCGAAATGCAAGAACGCATCACGTTGCTCAAGCAGGGCCTGTTCGTGACGCCCGCCGCCACCGAAGCACAGAACCGCAGCCTGCGAGGGATCGAGGAGCGTCTGGCTGACCTGCTGGTCACGCTGGGGGGCGATCAGACGATTGCATCGCGCAATGAAGCGGCGCCCATGTCCATCCAGGATCGCGTCAACAGCATCCAGCGCGGCTATCGAGCTTCACGGGCGGAGGTCACGCCGACTTACCGTGATGCCTACCGCATCGCGGCTGAGCAGTTCACGGCAGTTCTGGCGGGCCTGAAGCGTATCGAGGCGGACCTGGTGGCCTTCGAGCAGCAGGCAGAGCAGGCACTGGTGCCCTGGACACCGGGGCGGCTGCCGGACTGGCAGCCGGAGTAAGTTACTCCACGTTCTGAATCTGCTCGCGCATCTGGTCGATCAGCACCTTCATGTCGACAGCTGCGCGTGTGGTTTCCAGGTCCTGTGACTTGGACGACAGGGTGTTGGCCTCGCGATTCAGTTCCTGCATCAGGAAGTCCAGCCGGCGACCGGCGGGCTCCGGGCTGTTCAGTGCCTGACGTACCTCGGTGATGTGGCCGCGGAGACGGTCGAGCTCCTCGTCCACGTCCATTTTATTCGTGAGGATAAGCAGTTCCTGCTCCAGTCGCTCGACGTTCAGGTCCGCCTGCAATTGTGCCAGCCGCTCTGTCAGTTTTGTGCGCATGCGCGCGCGCACTTCCGGCAGACGCGCGGTGACCGCTTCCACCAGCTGCAGCAGTCCGACGCAGCGCTGCTCTATCAATTCACAGATGCGCTCACCTTCGCGGGCGCGTACCTCACCAAGACTGCTGAGCGCGGTGGCGAGGGCGGTGCGAGCGGCGGCCAGCAGTGGCGAAAGGTCGCGCTCGGCCTCCTGCACCACGCCGGGCCAGCGCAGCACGTCGACCGGATCGAGTGCGCGCAAGTCGGTTTGTGTCTGCTGCGCCAGGGCGGCGATCTCGCGGACGCGCAGCAGCAGATTCTGCGCCAGCTGTGCGTCAACGCGCAGCTCGCCGGAAGCGGCCGCTGCCGACTTGAAATTGCAGGTGCAGTCCGCCTTGCCGCGCCGCAGAACGCCGGCGATGGCCTGGCGGAACTCGCCCTCGGCGGCGCGCAATTCCTCCGGCAGGCGGCAGCCGACTTCCAGGTAGCGGTGATTGACGGTGCGCAGTTCCCAGGTGAGCGTTCCCCATGGGCCCGCCTGGTCGCCGCGGGCAAAGCCGGTCATGCTGCAGATCATGCTGGTTTGATGTTATAAAGCCGCGCCGTTCGCAGCGGCCGACAGTTTAGAGAACCTCCGGGAACAAGTGTAGAGATTCGCCATTGCGAGTGGAGCATGCAGACTGCAGTCTGGTTGGCCATCGAGAGGACAACCAGGATCGCGTAGCGGTGGCGGTAACCGAGCAGGCCGCGCTGCTCGTCGTCATCGATGGCATGGGTGGCCATGCCGAGGGTGCACGCGCCGCCGAGGCGGCCGCCAAATCCCTGGTTGAAAGCTTCCGCAATGTGCCCCACCCGGTATTCGACCCACTGGGCTTCCTGCACCTGGCGCTGGGAAGGGCTCATGACCGCGTGGTGGAACTTGGAGTGGGCCTGAGCGTCGAGACGCGCCCGCGCGCCACCTGTGCCGTATGTCTGGTACAGCAGGGCAGTGCCTACTGGGCGCACATCGGTGACAGCCGTATTTACCATATCCGGGGCGGCGCGCCGCTGGAGCGCACCCGGGATCACAGCCACGTGGAGCAACTGCTGCGCGAGGGTTCGATCACCGAGGACGAAGTGCAGGACCATCCCATGAGAAATTTTGTCGAATGTTGCCTGGGCGGTGATGCCGTCCTGCCGGAGATGAGCATCGGCCGCCGCCGCGCGCTGGCGCCCAACGACATCGTGCTGCTATGTACCGATGGGGTATGGGCCAATCTCAAGGACACCGAGGTGGCCGGTTTCTGCGGGCAGGGCGCTGCCGCCGAGTCGCCCCTGGGCCCCGCGCTTGCCGCGCTGTGCCACAAGGCCGTCGTGGCCTCCGAACCGTACAGCGACAATGCCACTGCTGCGGCCATCCGCTGGCTGGGCGACTGATATGCGTCCCAGCGGCCGCAAACCCGACCAGCTGCGCACTGTGCGCCTCACCCGCGGCTATACGCGCCATGCCGAGGGCTCGGTGCTGGTGGAGTTTGGCGATACCCGTGTGCTGTGCACCGCCAGCGTCGAGGAGAATGTGCCGCACTTCCTGCGCGGCGCCGGCAAGGGGTGGATCACCGCCGAATACGGCATGCTGCCGCGCGCCACGCACACCCGTTCGGCCCGCGAGGCAGCGCGCGGCAAGCAAAGTGGTCGCACCCAGGAGATCCAGCGCCTCATCGGCCGTTCCCTGCGTGCCGTGGTGGACCTTTCCGCGCTCGGGGAACGCACAATTACCATCGACTGCGATGTGCTGCAGGCCGACGGCGGTACCCGCACCGCCGCCATCACGGGTGCTTACGTCGCCCTCGCCGACGCTGTCGACAAGCTCATCGCGCGTCGCGCTCTTGCCGCCAGCCCGCTGCACGGCCAGGTCGCCGCTGTTTCGGTCGGCATCTACCGTGGAACACCAGTGCTCGACCTCGATTATGCCGAGGACTCCGAGGCGGAGACCGACATGAACGTGGTCATGAACAATGGCGGTGGCTTCATCGAAGTGCAGGGCACTGCCGAAGGCCACGCCTTCCGCCGCAGCGAACTTGACGACCTCCTGAATCTCGCCGCCACCGGCCTTGCCGACCTCTTCGCCCTGCAGACCCAGTCCCGCACAGACTGACCAACCAACAGTACGTCCCCGTTCTGCCTCACGCATGCGCTGACACTGAGACAGGATCTTCGAATGAAACTGGTCCTGGCCACCTCCAATCCCGGCAAACTCCGCGAACTGCGTGCCCTGCTCGCCCCTCGCAACATCGAGGTTCTCCCTCAATCGAACTTCGGGCTTGTCTCGGCCGAGGAAACCGGCACGACCTTTGTCGAGAATGCGCTGCTGAAAGCCCGTCACGCGGCACGGGCCACGGCCCTGCCCGCCATTGCCGATGACTCCGGCCTGGAGGTCGACGCGCTGGACGGACGCCCCGGCGTACATTCAGCCCGCTACGCCGGCCCGGAGGCCACTGACGGGCAGAACAACACCCGGCTGCTGGAGGAACTGCGCGGCGTGTCGCAGGAGCTGAGAACTGCCCGCTATCGCTGTGTTCTGGCGATGGTGCGCAGTGGCGATGATCCTGCTCCGCTGATCTGCGAAGGGGTGTGGGAGGGCCGCATCGGCCACAGCCCGCAGGGCGAGGCCGGGTTCGGCTATGACCCGCTGTTCGTGCTCGATGACAGCCCGGGCACGGCGGCACAGCTGGCGCCCGAGGAGAAAAATCGCATCAGTCATCGCGGGCAGGCCCTGCAGCTGCTGCTGGCCCGGCTACCTTGATTGATGTTCAGGAAGGCAACGATGAGCGGCACAACAGGCTGGTTGTTCCGCCACTCGCCATTTATGTGCATCTCCCATGGTGTGTGCGCAAGTGTCCGTACTGTGACTTCAACTCCCATGCCATCAATGGCGAGGTGCCTGAGCAGCGGTACATCGAGGCTCTGATACAGGATTTGCAACTGCAGGCGCCTGGCGTTTCAGGGCGCCTGGTTGGCAGCGTCTTCATCGGCGGCGGTACGCCCAGCCTGTTCACGCCCGCCGCCATTGCGCGGCTGCTCGAGGCGATCCGCGGGCAGCTGGACTGCGGCGGGATGGAAGTGACCATGGAGGCCAATCCCGGCGCCATCGAACATGGCCGGTTTGCCGAGTATCGTGCCGCGGGCATCAACCGGGTGTCACTGGGAGGGCAATCCTTCAACGCCACTCATCTTCAGGCACTTGGCCGCATTCATCAGGCGGGGGAGACAGTGAAGGCTGCTGAAGAGCTGCATGCGGCGGGTCTGGAGAACTTCAACATCGACCTGATGTACGGGCTGCCCGGCCAGTCCCCGCAGCAGGCGCTGGATGACCTGCGCACCGCCATGACCCTGTCGCCAGCACATCTGTCCCACTACCAGCTGACGCTGGAACCCGGTACGGCATTCTTCCACCGTCCGCCGGCCCTGCCCGACGACGACATGTGCTGGGACATGCAGCAGCGCTGCCAGGCGTTGCTGGCGGAAAACGGCTATCACCAGTACGAGATATCGGCCTACGCCCCGCCGTCCCGCCGTTGCCAGCACAACCTCAACTACTGGCAGTTCGGCGACTATGTTGGGTTGGGCGCGGGCGCCCACGGGAAAATAAGCAGCGCGGGCGCCCACGGGGAAATAACCAGCGCAGGCGCCCGCAGCGATGCCCCGCCGGCTGCCGACAGCCTCCGCATTCAACGCACCACCCATCCACGACTGCCGCGCCGCTACATGGAAGCGATTGAATCCGGTCAGGGCCAGCCCGAGGTCCGGGTGGTCACCGATCGCGAGCGGCCCTTCGAGTTCATGCTGAACGCCCTGCGCCTGATGCAGGGTTTTACGGTGGAGCAATTCGAGACCCGTACCGGCCTGCAGGCCCGCGGGATCATCGAACCGATCGAGGCCGCCGTGGCGAAGGGGCTGCTCGAGCCCGCCCCAGGCCCCGGCTGGCGCCCCACTCCCCTGGGCCACCGCTTCCTCAACGATCTGCAGATGATGTTCCTCGCGCCCCCGCCGGTCGCTGAGCCAAATCCAAACTGATCAGTCACTTAACGGTTATGCACAGCGGCGTACCCGGTGTGCGCCAGAGCACATCTGTCCGCCAACAAACGTCGGAAGTCGGCGACGTAGCCTATAAGCTATTGAAAATAAAGAATAAAAAAGCTGACTATTTTTTGAGCAAAGTAACAGCGCAGCGCACTTTCAGCTGTGGCGCGGGGGTGCGGAGCAAGTCTTCCACAGAGTTATCCACAGGTTTTGTGGATAAGGAAAAAAAAGATCGACTGGCCATGGCGTAATAAAACCTTAATAAAGTGCGGGGTCATGCATTCGCTGTAACACGTTGTTAAATAATCGATTCACTCTTTTGGAGGCGGTAATCTTGTCTGTTTCAGGCGCTGTCGTTACACTGCGCGCCCTTTTTCGCAGGCTACCAGCGCCATGAAAGCCGCCATCCACCCCGATTACAAAGAAATCACGGTTACCTGCACCTGCGGGAATACCTTCGCCACGCGCTCAACGCTGGGCGAGGATCTGCAGGTCGAGGTGTGCTCGAATTGCCACCCCTTCTACACCGGCAAGCAGAAGATCGTTGATACCGGCGGACGGGTGGACAAGTTCCGCAAGAAGTATGGCATCGAGGCGCGCTGAAGAGGGCGCGCGGCGCGAAAGCGCGGTAAAGTAAAAGCCCGCCACGTCGGCGCTCCCGGAGCAGGCGCATGAACGTTTTCAAGACATTTCTCCACCTCCTGACCGGGGTCATCCTCGGGCTGGGCCTGGGCAGTTGTGCCACCAACCCCGTCACCGGAAATCGTGACGTCGCTGTCGTCAGCGAGAAGGGTGAGATCGAGCAGGGCCGCAAGGCGCACGAGGAAGTCATCAAATTCTACGGCGTCTATGAAGACCAGGCGCTGCAGGACTACGTCAACGAGATCGGCCAGCGCCTGGCGCGCAACAGCCATCGGCCGGACCTGGAGTGGCACTTCACCGTCGTCGATGCAGACGACATCAATGCCTTCGCCCTGCCCGGCGGTTACATCTACATCACCCGCGGCATCATGGCCTATCTCAACTCCGAGGCCGAGCTGGCCGCGGTGATTGGGCACGAGATCGGTCACGTCACCGCGCGCCATTCGGTGCGACAGCAATCCCAGGGCCTGCTGGCCGGCATTCTGGGCATGGGCGCCGCAATCTTCACCGGCAGTCAGGCCGTGGCGGACCTCGCCAACATTGGCGGACAGGCCGTCCTGCGAGGCTACGGCCGCGACATGGAGCTGGAGGCTGACAAACTCGGTGCCGAGTATCTGGCCAAGACCGGCTACAGCCCCCAGGCCATCATCGACGTGGTGGGCGTGCTGAAAAACCAGGAAGTGTTCGAGATTGACCTGGCACGTGCGGAGGGGCGCGAGCCTCGTGTCTATCACGGCGTTTTCTCCACCCACCCTTCGGCTGACGCCCGCCTGCAGCAGGCGGTGCAGGTGGTCGGTGATCCGGGCAATTCCGGTGCCGGCCGCGTTGGCAGGGAAGACTACTTCCAGCACATCGAGGGCTTGTCCGTCGGCAGCAGCAAGGCCCAGGGCATTGTGCGCGACAACCGGTTTTATCATTCCAGCCTTGGTATTACCGTGGCGTTCCCTCGCGACTGGGTGGTGCTCAACCAGCGCAATCGCCTGCTCGCGCATACTCGCGGGCAGGATTCCTTTCTGCAGATCACCATTGCCGATCGTCCCGAGGATCTCTCGCCGCGCGAGTTTCTGGCCAAGGAACTCGGCCGGGTGCGCCTCTCGGCCGGCGAGGACATGACCGTCGACGGCAAGGAAGGTTATGCGGCCATTGCCGCCTCAGGATCACCGCTGGACCAGGGCGCAGGTCCAGTGCGCTATGTAGCCATCTATCGCGACAAGAGCGTGTACATGTTCGCGGCGGCCAGCCGCTCCAGTCATAACGGCGTACCGGCGGCCGACCGGATATTTCTTTCCACGGTACAGACCCTGCGCGGGCTGCGACCGACGGAGTTTCCGCTCACCGAGCCAAACCGCATCCACATCATGCAGGCCGACGCTTCCACGCGCATGGCCACACTGGCGCGCAGCGCGCCCATTCCGAAGTATCCGGAGCAGATACTGCGGCTGATGAATGATCTGTACCCGAACAAAGAGCCGGTGCCCGGGCAGCTGGTGAAAATCGTCCGCTGAGCGGCGACCCGGGCCGGACTGATGCGGGGCAGGTTGCGCGTCCGTGCCCCCGTGCGCGACCTCGCCAACATCGGGCCGTGATCGTCTTGATTTGATCGCCGGAAGCGTCGAGACTTCCGCCTCTTCCCATGATGGACCCGCGCCCATGAGCACCCCCTCCTCCGAGCAACGTTACCAGCTGGTCGACAGCAGCACCGGCAAGAAAACTGAAATCAAGGCGCTGGCCGGCACCATGGGCCCGACGGTGCTCGATATTTCGGGAATCCCGAAAGATCACGGTGCCTTCACCTTTGATCCCGGATTCATGGCCACGGCCAGCTGCGAGAGTCGCATCACCTTCATTGACGGTGAAAAGGGCGTACTGCTATATCGCGGATATCCGGTGGAGCAGCTGGCGGAGAACAGTTCGTTTCTCGAAGTAGCCTATCTTCTGCTGCACGGGGACCTGCCTAGCCAGCAGCAGCAGGAGGAATTCACCAACTCCATCCGCTACCACACCATGATCAACGAGGCGCTGCTGCGCTTCTTCAACGGTTTTCACTACAACGCCCATCCCATGGCGATGGTCTCGGCGGTCGTGGCCTCAATGTCGGCCTTCTATCACGACTCGATGGACATCCATAACGCGCGCCACCGGGAGATCTTTGCCCACCGCATCATCGCCAAGATTCCCACCATCGCCGCCACTGCCTTCAAGCACTCAGTTGGTCAGCCGGTGATATATCCGCGCAACGATATCGACTACTGCGCCAACATGCTGCACATGTTCTTCTCGGTGCCCTGCGAGGCGTACAAGGCAGATCCCGTTGCCGCCCGCGCGCTTGATCTGCTGTTCATCCTGCATGCCGATCATGAACAGAACGCCAGTACTTCCACCGTGCGTCTGGCCGGCAGCACCGGCGCCAATCCATACGCGGCCATCTCGGCTGGTATCTCCGCACTCTGGGGGCCGGCCCACGGCGGCGCCAATGAAGCGGTGCTCACCATGCTCGAGCAGATCGGGCGTGTGGAGAATATTCCGAAATACGTGGAGATGGCCAAGGACAAGGACAGCAATTTCCGCCTCATGGGCTTTGGTCATCGTGTGTACAAGAATTTTGATCCGCGGGCGAAGATCATCCGCAAGATGTGCCACGAGGTGCTGGCGCAGATGGGCCACACCGACAATCCTTTGTTCGAGCTGGCGCTGCGGCTGGAAGAGGTGGCCTTGAAGGATGATTACTTCGTCAGCCGCAAGCTCTATCCGAACGTGGATTTTTATTCCGGCATCATCTACAGCGCGCTCGGCATTCCGCGCTCGATGTTCACGGTGATGTTCGCCATCGCGCGCACGGTGGGCTGGGTGGCGCACTGGCAGGAGATGATTTCTGATCCGGGGATGCGCATTGGCAGGCCGCGGCAGTTGTATACCGGCGCGCAGACGCGCGATTACGTGGGTATCGACGAGCGCTGAACCAGAAGCGCCGTTCCGGGGCCGGAGTTATCCACAATTTAAGGGTGGGGATACCCATAACTTGTGGATAACTCCGGCCCCGGAACGGCGCAAGATAGGGCTGTAGGCG
>JAJFKF010000105.1 GCA_021773365.1 Gammaproteobacteria bacterium
AAGGTGACCCTTACACCGAAGGCTTCAGCCGCCTATCCTTGTGCGACTGCTCCGATTGCTACCGGCTGGAGCGACAGTTGCCGGGTGGGATTCGCACCCACTGGGACGCCGTGCCTTTCCACGGCGCACGAGAAATGCGGGTTAGCGCGTATCCGCGGCCAGTATTTCCTCGATGGCGCTTTTCTCTTCGGTGTCCGGGGCGCGCGCGAGGAAATTGCGCAGGTCCGCCGGTCGCTCGCTGCGCTGCCCGGCCTGCATCAGCCGCAGCATCGGCCCCGCCTTCCAGCCCTTCACCGCCGTATCCAGCGGCGTAAGTGTATGGCGCGTGCGTGCATCGAGCTGCACGCCCTTATCAATCAGGTATTCGACCATCGGCACCTGATCGCCCAGCACGGCCTGATGCAGGCAGGTACTGCCCTTCACATCGGTCGCGGAGGCAAGGTCGACCCCATCCGCCAGCATCGCCTCCAGTAATTCAATTTCACCGAAGTAACACATACCGAGCAGCGCACCCGCATCGGGCGGAACGTCGCGGCCAAGCAGCAGTTCGATCGACGCGTGACGACGATCTCCCTCACGCGCCCAGGCTGCCATCGACAACGCGGTCACAGAACTCACAGTGGCGGTATTGTCAAAACCCAGGCTGCCTTCTTTATTCAGCACGGCGGCGGGAGCGGCGCCCGCCTCCAGCAAGATCTCCAGCACCTGCGGATTGCCGTCGCGGGCCGCCCACATCAGCGGTGTAAAACCAATACTCCGGTCGGGCGCGTTGACGTCTGCACCCTTCCTCACCAGAGCCCGCACCTTCTGCGGGTCGGGCCGGAAGCGCAGCTCCTCAATCAGCGCCACATCGGCCTGATGGGTCATCTCGTGCAGCAGTTCGCCCGAAGACTGCTTCAGCGGCTCGTAGAATACCGGCGCCAGCACCGCCAGGTGAATGGCGAGATAGGCGGCCAGGTAAACAAAGAACCAGAAATAGCGGTTGCGCACCGGATACTTCCGGCACCAGTACACCAGCGCGCACAGTGCGAATAGATGCAGGGGCGCGGAAATGAACAGCAGAAGCAGAAAGGCCACATAGCCGAAGAAAATCTGGGCATCAGGCCCGCCGCCGGAGCCGATAAGCGCCAGCACCGCGGTGGTGGCGAATACTCCGAGACAGGTGAGAAACAGGGGCTTGAGGCGGGGAGCGGATGGTGCGAGCTGATCCATGCTGGTCTGCCTAGTCTGCGATTGTTGTTGTGGCTGCATCGTAGCCGATGCGCCACGTCAATCTCAACGCGCGCGCAACTGCTCATCACTCCCGCTGCAGAAATAAGGGATCAGGGGTCGAAGAACGGGAATCCAGCAACCACTTCAGGTTTCGAGCGCCACCGGCTTGTATCCCCCGCCGGCGGCACTACAATGGCTGTGCTTCTGGGGGCGATCGGCTTCGACGTGGGTCGCGAAACTTCAGGTGCGTACCGAGGTGCAGTACATCTCGTTAAACATGCTGCAAACTTATAGTTGCAAACGACAGTAACTACGCTCTGGCGGCTTAACCCCGCCTAACCTCCGACTGGCCTGTGCCTGTGCAGCCAAATCGGGGGACGCGCTCACAGGCTCGCGTTCGCGGTGTGCTCCAGGCCGCAACGTTAAATAAAGCTGAAGCTGGTCGCACGTCTTCCCTGCCCGTCGGGTAGCGTGCGATGAGAACAATGGCGCGGCTACGTACGTAGATCTTGGAGCGTAGGGCTTGCGGACGCGGGTTCGATTCCCGCCGCCTCCACCATTTTCACTGTGTAATCAGTGGGTTACGGGCGCATCCGCGCCCTGCCCCACATCCATCCCGTCGAAGACCTGTCGCCTCCTATCAACCACGACGGAGGACGACACATGACAACGACCAAGACCACCGCGCCAGCCGTGAGCAGGCGCACCCAAGGACCGGCGATCTCGCGCGAGTTCAACAGGTTGTCGAACACCGCTCATTAACCAAATTCGACTACTACACCAAGGTCTCAGATAGCGCCTTCTTCCACAGCGAAGGCAGATCATTGCGCAAATCAGGACTGTTCCATACGAGAGCCGTCCAATAGAAAAAATCTATAGTTTCAAGATCAAGACTATCGGCAGTTGGTTCACTCAACTCCGCACTATTCTCATATTGTATTTTGAGCAACAGCTCGCCGTTGCGTCTCAACTCAAAAACTCTCATTGCGCCTACTGGAGCGCATAAGCACTGTATTTCTCTCTGTACAAGGTCATTCAGCTCATAGTGGGTACTGCGCCCACCCGCATCCGTTTTCCGCAGCACACCCCGCCTGGCCAGATCGTTGTTGTCACGCAGGGCCGTGTGTAGCTTCAATCGCCGCAATTCATGCGGAGATTATGAGCCGGATTCTCCGCATATCATGCGGAGAATGTTGGCCGGCATATGCCCGCCATGGGGACAGGCCGGGCGATCTACTTCCTGCCCGCCTTCCCAGTCACCTGCTCCGTAATCCGAATAGCCGTCTCCAACGCCCGCAACCCGTCCTCCCCCGACACCACTGGCGGCGTACCGCTGCGCACGCACTCCAGAAACGACTCAATCTCCGCCTTCAACGCATCGCCCTGCTCGAAGTTGCGCTCATCGATGCGCACCTGCGGCAGCTCGCCGTCGGGCTGCTCTTCTTCCTTGCGCACCACGGTGAGAATCTTCTGCTGCAGGTCGATGGACATGTAGGCATCGTCCTGGAACAGGCGCAGCTTGCGTTCGGTTTTCAGGCTGACGCGACTGGCCGTGGTATTGGCCACGCAGCCGCTTTCGAAACGCAGGCGTGCGTTGACGATGTCGAGTTCGCGCGAGAACACCGAGGCGCCCACCGCGTCGATGCTCACCAGCGGCGAGCGGACGATGGATTCGATGATGTCGATGTCGTGGATCATCAGGTCCAGCACCACATTGACATCGGTGCCGCGCTGTTTGAAGGGCGCGAGGCGGTGTGACTCCATGAACCTGGGCACGGTGAGAATGGAATCCAGCGCGAGGATGACTGCGTTGAAGCGTTCCAGGTGGCCGACCTGCAGCACACGTTTGTGCCGCGCGGCCAGGTCGATCAGACGCCGGGCGTCTTCGACGGTGGTGGTGATGGGCTTTTCCACCAGCACATGCGCGCCGGCTTCGAGGAATGCCGCCGCCACTTCGTAGTGCTGCGGCGTGGGGGTGGCGATGCTGACCGCGTCCACCTTGCCCAGCAGATCCCGATAGTCGCTGTGCGCCTCGGCGCCGAGTTCGGCGGCCACCTGCCGGCAGGGGACATCGCTGACGTCCACCACACCCACCAGCTGCGAGCCGGGCAGTGCGGCGTACTTCTGTGCGTGGAAGCGCCCGAGGTAGCCGACGCCGATAACGGCGGTTTTCAGTGTATCGGCCTTGCCGGCTGTATTGTTTGTCGCTGTCATCAAACACTCAGTCATCATGCGGGTGGCGGCGCTCCCACTTGCTGGTGCGCCGGTAATCACGCCGCAGCTGCAGGATTACGGCGCCGTAAATGCTCAACGCGCAGCCCAGGCTGAATGCCACGGTGACCGGAATACTCCAGCTGCCCTGCACGACAGCGATGGCAAATGCCCCCGCGCCCGTGCCGGCACCGAGCACCAGCGCGACCCATGGCCGGCTTTCGTATGCCCACGGCGGCCACCAGTGTTTTTTCATTCTGCTCACCCTGCTGCAGTCCCGCGGATTATAGACATACTTGCCCAACAGGCCGCTCAGCCCGGACAATCCCCCTCCGCTTCCATCGGAACCCATGCCCGGAACTCATACGATGAGCACCCAGACTCCACAACATCCTCCAACCTCCTTCCGGGCGAAGCACCCGCGGCTGCGCCGCGAGCTGTGGATCGCCGGCGGTGCGCTGCTGACAGGCCTGATCGTCCTGCCGTTGCTGATCTACATGGCTGGCCAGCTCACGCTGGGGCCGTATGCCTCCGGCAGCGGCAGCCTGGGCGCATTCATCGGCGACTACTATTCCGGCCTGGTGCACGGCTCAGGTGCGGTGTGGTGGGTGGTACTGGGACCGTACCTGTTCCTCGCCTTGCTGCGCGGGGTCCTGCTGATCTCCCGGCGCTACCTGCGCACAGCCTGACCTCGCCATGACGCCGGAACTGCAGGCACAGCTGCGCTCGCTGGTGAACTTCCCCACGCCGCCGGGTATTGCCACACGCCTCATCGCCCTGGCCCGTGAACCGCATGTCGAGATGGAGCAGGTGGCGGAAGTGATGGAGCTGGATCCGGCCTTGTCGGTCAGGATTCTGCGCGTGGTGAACTCACCCCTGTACGGCCAGAGGCGGCCTTGCCAGACACTGCGCCATGCGCTGGTCGTGCTGGGACTGAACGCCACCCTGACACTGGCGCTGAGCTTCTCGCTGGTGCGTTCGCTGCGCACCTTGCAGGAGGAGCCGCAGGGACTGGATTACGCCTGGTACTGGCGCCGGGCGCTGCTGTCCGCCATTGCCGCTCGCGCGCTGGGCGATGCACTGGGTCAATCGCAGGCCGAGGAGCGCTTCCTGGCAGCGCTGCTGCAGGACATCGGCATGCTGGCGCTCGATCGCAGCATGCCCGACCTGTACCGCGGCATCGGCCCGCTTCAGCACGACCATCGCCAGCTGCAGGATCATGAGCGGCGCCGGCTGGGCACCGACCATGCCGCGGTCGGTGGCTGGCTCATGCGGACCTGGAATCTTCCAGAGAGCCTGTGTGAGGCCATTGAGAACAGTCATGCGCCGGGCCCGACGCCGGCGCTCACCGCGCAGGAAAATTTCAACGCCTGTATCGGCCTGTCCGGTGACATCGCGGACATCTACCTGCGCGGCCCGGAGAACTCACCGGTAATACAAACCGCCCGCAACGCCGAAGACGCCCTGGGCATTGATCCGGAACTGTACGCTGCGGTCCTGGATGCCACAGCTGGCCGCGTATCGGCGGCACAGAGCCTGTTTGAGACGGAACTGCTGCCGCCCGGCGAAGCAGAAAAAATCATGCGGGAGGCACGTACCGTTCTGGTCCAGCACGTGCTGCAGCCCGACGGCCCGGCGCCGACGTGAACGGGTCCGGCTAAAGACCGGAGCGCAGGGCAGCGTTCAGCCTACCGCTGGCGCATCTGGCGGCTGGCCTCCCTGACCGCGCGAAACTCCTTGCCCTCGTACCATTCCGGCCAGCTGTCCTGCTGCGCCAGGCGGTAGCCCACCGCGAACAGAAGCTCCAGGTCCTGCAGCGCCCCGCGGAAGTCCATGTCCGCGCGGTATTCATCTGAAGGGCGGTGATAGTGCTGGCCATAGGCCTCGTGCACGGCGGCGCCATGCGCCACGCCGCCTTCCAGCGCGTCCACACCGGGCTTGACGTACAGGGCGGGTACGCCCTTTTTTGCAAAGTTGAAATGATCAGATCGATAGAAGGAGCCGCGCTCCGGGCGGGCATCCGCCTCCACCCGCCGACCCTGCGACTGTGCCGCCTCGCGCAGCAGCTCTTCGAGCTCAGAGGCGCCGTGACCGATGACGGCCACATCGTGGGTGGGCCCGCCCTCATACAACGCATCCATGTTGATCACGCCTGCCGTTCGCTCCAGTGGAAACAGCGGATGTTCGGCGTAGTAGGCCGAGCCCAGCAGCCCGGACTCCTCGCCGGTAGTGGCGAAGAACACCACCGAGCGGGCCGGTGGATGCGCGGCGAAGACCCGCGCCATCAGGATCAGGGCCGAGATGCCGGTGGCGTTGTCGACAGCGCCGTTGTAGATCTGATCCCCTTCCAGCTCCGGATCGCGCCCCAGGTGATCCCAGTGGCCCATGTAGACCACGTACTCATCCGGGCGCTCCGTACCGCGAAGCAATCCGAGCACGTTGGCCGATTCGGAGCGGCGGATCGTGTTGCTCACCCCGGCGCTGGCGCGCGCCTGCATGGACACGGGCTTGAAGCCACGCTCCCCTGCCCTGGCCTGCAACTGCGCCAGATCGAGACCCGCCAGATCGAACATGGCCTGGGCGGCAGGATAGGTCACCCAGCCCTCGATGGCCGTGCGCCCGACATTGCCATCCTCACTCCACTTGTCCAGCTGCGGCCCGGTCCAGCCCGAGCGCACCACCTCCCAGCCGTAGGAAGCCGGCGCGGTGTCGTGAATCACGATGGCGCCGGCCGCACCCTGACGCGCGGCTTCCTCATACTTGTAGGTCCAGCGACCGTAGTAGGTCATGGCCTTGCCGGTGAACAGCTGCGCATCGCCGCTGGCATAGCCCGGATCGTTGACCAGAATCACCGCCGTCTTGCCCTTCATGTCCAGGCCGGCGTAGTCGTTCCAGCCGTATTCAGGCGCGACGATGCCGTAGCCCACGAACACCAGCTCGCTGTCGGCGATGGACGCCTCCGGCACCAGCCGCCGGGTCCACACCACCGTCTCATCACCGACTTTGAAGCGCCGCTCAGCGTCGCCCGCCTTCACCGCGAGGCCACCCTGAGGCTGCGCGGTGACTTCGACCATGGGTACAGGCTGGTAATAGCTATCGCCATTGGCCGGCGCGAGCCCCGCATCCCGGAAGGCATCGCGAATGTATTCGATGGTTTTTGTTTCCCCGGCCGTAGCCGGCGCCCGCCCCTCGAACTCATCGGATGCCAGCACCTGGATGTGCCGGTGAAAATCCTGTTCATCAAATGTGACCGCCGGCACCTGTACCGGTTCGGCGGGCTGGCGCGAGCAGGCCGACAGCAGCAGTGCTGTGGCGCAGACCGCGAACGACATTCTGTAACCGGATGTAATCGACGTCACTTGCAACCTCCTCAGATGGCCTCTGGCCAGTAAACCCACGCCACCAGTCCGAACCAGCCCACCAGCGCCAGCAGCGGCCAGCGCCGCCATGGCGTGCGCCTGAGCTGCCCGACGAAACCAAGGGCGGCGAGCACGGTCAAGGGTATGAACAACCCGATGGCACGCAGCAGCGGCCCACGCTCGGCCTCCAGCTGTGTGTACTCCGATCCCAGAATGAGGAAAACAACCCACACCATGCTCAACCCAATGGCAATGGCGGCGGAAGAGCCCAGCAGGAAGCCGATCAGGACGGCCAGCGGGCGCATGAGATATGTGGTGAATTAGACACAGTGAAGACTTTTACTTGCGTAGCGGAGCCGGGGCTTCTAGCCTAGGCCTCGAGTTTATCAAGGAATTTCCCGTAGAAGTTCCATCACCTGCAACCGCGGCAGCGGCCGCTCGGGGGCGTATGCTCAAGTCCACACCGTTCAGGCGCGTTTTCCTGGCCCTCGGCCTGGCTCTGCTCACCATTGTCGGCGGCTCAGGCCAACCCCGGCTGGCGCTGGCCAGCACAGCCATTGCCGACCAGACCCGCCACGCAGATGCGCCGCTGCTGCAGCCCAGTGATCGGCATCGCAGCATCGCCCGACGGGTGTACGAGAACCTCGACCGCTCTCATTACGCGCAGTCCCCGCTTGACGACGCGATGTCGGCGCGCATGTTCGATCTTTACCTGGAGGCCATGGACCCCAGCCGGCTTTACTTCATGGCCAGCGACATCGCCGATTTCCAACGCCTGCGTCTGCGCTTCGACGATGCCATCAAAACCGGCGCCCTGGAGCCGGCCTTCGACATCTTCCAGCGCTTTCAGAAGCGCAACAACGAACGGCTGCTGTACGCCATTTCCCTGCTGGACGAGGAGCCGGACTACACTCTGGACGAAACCTTTGCATTCGATCGCAGCGATGCGCCCTGGCCGGCCAATCGCAAGGAAATGGATGAGCTGTGGCGCAAGCGCGTGAAGAACGATGGCCTGAGCCAGATGCTCACCGGCAAGGACTGGGCGCAAACCGCCGAGACCCTGCGCAAACGCTACGAGCGGGTGTTCAAGCGCAGCGAGCAGGTCAACGCGGATGATGTCTTCCAGACGTTCATGAACGCCTACGCGCGCGCCTATGACCCGCATTCGAACTACTTCTCTCCGCAGGACTCGGAGGAATACCGCATCCAGATGAGCCTGAACTACGAGGGCATCGGTGCATCACTGCAGCTCGAGGACGATTACGTCACCGTGCAGAACGTGATCGAAGGCGGCCCTGCGCACAAGGAAGGCAGCATGAAGGTCAACGACCGCATCAGTGGTGTCGGCCAGGGTGCCGATGGACCCATTACCGACGTGGTCGGCTGGCGTCTGGACGATGTGGTGAAGCTGATCCGCGGACCTGGCGGCTCGATTGTACGCCTGCAGATCCTGCCGGCTGGCGCCGCACCAGGCGACCAGGAGCGGATGGTGGCCTACAAGCGCAACAAGGTTGATCTCGAACTGCGCGCTGCCCATAAGGAAGTGCGCAAGGTGCAACGCGACGGGCGTGAGCTGACGGTGGGCATCATCAATGTGCCCAGCTTCTATCAGGACTATGCGGCGCGCGCGGCAGGCGATCGCAACTACCGCAGCACCACCCGCGATGTACGCAATCTCATCGAGGAGTTGCAGAAGACCGGCATCGACGGACTGATCATCGACCTGCGCGGCAACGGCGGCGGCTCGCTGCCGGAAGCCACTGGCCTGACGGGATTGTTTGTCGACGGCGGCCCCGTGGTGCAGTTGCGCGAGACCAGCGGTGCCGTGGAGGTGCTTGACGATCCTGAGCCCTCAGCGGCGTATCGCGGCCCGATGGCCGTGCTGGTCGACCGCTACAGCGCTTCAGCCTCCGAGATCTTTGCCGCCGCCATACAGGATTACGGCCGCGGTCTGGTGATCGGCCAGCAGACCTACGGCAAGGGCACGGTACAGAACCTCATCCCTCTGGATCGTTTCGCGCTCGGCCCTCAGCCCGCCTTCGGGCAGCTTACCGTGACCATCGGCAAGTTTTATCGCATCACCGGTGAAAGCACGCAGAACCGCGGAGTCACTCCTGACATCGTCATGCCCTTCCCCATCAGCCTGGAGGATATCGGCGAGAGCACGCGCGAGTACGCCCTGCCCTGGGACCGTATCGCCGGGGTGCCCTACAAGGGTGACGCGCACCTGCACGAAGTGGTGACCTCACTGGCGAGCAGCCACGACCGCCGCTCCGCGCTCGATCCGGATTTCCGCTCACTGCTGGACGATGTGGCGGCCTTCGATCGCCAGCGACAGCAAAAGACCGTGTCGCTGAATTTCGAAACGCGCCAGGCGGAACGGACGAAGCTGGAGACCGAGCGCCTAGCCCGCGAAAACACGCGGCGCAAGGCCGCCGGCCTGGAATCGATCAAGAGCCTGGAAGACATCAAGGAAGACGACATTGTGGATGTGATCCTCGGCGAAGCCACGCAGATCGTCGCCGACATGGCCGGACTGCCGGTGCTGGCCGGTGTTCCAGCGGAAAAAAACGGCGTCAGGGCGAACTAGCCCGCATCAATACCGAGTGAAAAGGCGGGCGCGACTGACGTCGCGCTCGCTGCGCTGTCAGCGCAGCAGCACTTTGTAGACGTACCAGTAATCGTCCGCGAGGATCTCCGGCGCCGACAGACTATGGGCCTTGCCCCCTTCCACAGTGGGCGGCACAACGCCCGCCAGCGTATCGGCCAGCGGTACAGTCTCGTGGTCCGTACGATATCTGGCAGCCTCCCTGAGCAGATCCACGGTGCTTTTGATCTGTACCGCCGCGTCCTTGCGCGATCGCAGGCTCATCAGCGTGACGGCAATGGCGCCCATCAACGTCTCGCACTCGCCCGGTGACCCGAACTGGGCATCACTCACGCGCCGGTTGATGGCGTCCTTGGCCCGTACGGCCAGACCGTCTACCGTCAACCGCGCGCCCAGCACCATGGCATAGGCGATCACCGCCAGATTGATGGAGCGCTTGCCTTCGGTGGACACACCAGGGAAAGCCGGAGGCTCTTCCTGCTCGATGGCGCGCATCTCCAGGCTGATCTGCTCAACTTCGCCACGCGCGGCAGCCAGTGGCTGACGCTGACGATCGATCTGCGGCACCAGGCGCCGGCGGCGGAAGTAATTCCAGAAACCCTTCAGGCGCGCGCGTTGCAGTTCCAGGGCCGCGAGAATCTGCTGCTGTTCAGCGGCCTCCGCTTCGGCCTGCGCCGACCGCTCCGCAGCGGTCGCCAGTCTGCCCTGCCGCGCCTGATTGAACTCCGACAGCTGGCGGCGGCGTTCCCGCTCCTCCTGCTGGCGTTCCAGTTCCGTCACGAACTGGTTCAGCTGCTGGTGACAGGCCCGCCACAGGCCGCGAAGCTGGAAGAACACCAGCGCCGAGCGTCCGGACTCCGGATTGCCGAGCAGCGTCTCCAGCGCCTCCAGCTGCCCCTGCACCCGCTCGGTGGACTTCTCCTGCTGCTTGAGCTTGTCGCGCAGCTCATAGAGCTGGTCCTGCAGGTCCGCATGCGCCTTCTTCAGGCCGACGCGGTTGCGGAACAGGTGCATGAGCCGCTCGTCCTCGTCCGGCTTCTGACCGGAGAGAAACGGCAGCTTCAGGTTGCTGATTTTTTCGACCATTGTCTGAACAACGGCCACTGTTTACTCCCCTCTGCTGTACTCAGGCGCTGAACGCGTGTCCGCGCTCGGCGCAGTATTCCAGCCACTTGTTCAGCAGGATGTTGCGCGCCCAGCGCCGTTCGAGTTCTTCGCGGGCGGCAATGACCGGATCAGTACTGGCTCGACCAGCGCTGGTTCGATCGGCACTGGCGGTACGGGCGGGCGAACCGCTGCAGTCATGTGCCTCGGCCAGTCGCGCGTCGTGATAGACGCGGATACGCATGTCCGGAATGGCCACCTCGCCGGCATCGGTGGCGAAGCGGTAGGTGAGATTCAGCAGCACGGTATAGGGCGTGCGCTCAAGCACTTCCAGGTGCAGGCTCATCTCCTCGTGCACCTGCGAGACCAGCCGCCCCTGCAGGGCCAGCAGGTCCGGAACCAGCCAGCCGAGGCGGATGTAGTTGCTTTCGTATAGCGTCATTAGGCTGACGAAGCTGCGCGGGGGGCAGCGCCAGCCTATGCGGCAAAGGTGGTCGGACGTCATGACCATGGCGCCGAATATAGCACTCTTTATCAGGGGCGCACGCGCCGCTCGATACCCGTTCCGTCCAGAATGCGGCTGGAGATTTCCTCGATGGAACATTCGGTGGTATCGAGGAAGGGCACCCCGGCGCGGGTGAACATGGCCTCGGCGGTGCGCACTTCGTAGTCCACCTGCCGGGCCGAGGCATAGCGGCTGTCAGGGCGGCGCTCGCTGCGGATCTGCTGCAGGCGCTGTGGCTTGATGGTCAGGCCGAAAAGCTTGGGGCGATGAGTATTCAGCATGGCCGGCAGGCTACCGCTCTCCAGCTCATCCTCGGTCAGCGGGAAATTGGCGGCAAAGATACCGTACTGCAGGGCGAGGTACAGGCAGGTTGGCGTCTTGCCCGAGCGGGAAACGCCGAGCAGGATCACGTCGGCGTGCTCGTAATCACGTGCGCCCGCACCGTCGTCATTGGCCAGCGCGAAGTTGGTGGCGTTGATGCGGGTGGTGTAGGCGGCAAGATCCACCATGCTGTGCGCCCGGCCGCTGGTGTGCGAGGAGCGCAGTGACAGCTCGGTCTCGAGCGGCCCCAGAAAGGCGTCAAAGAAGTCAAGGTACAGGCCGTTGGAACGCTTGACGATATCGCGCAAATCATCCTGCACCAGCGTACTGAACACGATGGGCCGTACGCCCTCCTGTGCAGCCGTGGCATCGATGCGGCGTACCGCCTCGTCCGCCTTGTCAGGTGTGGAGATAAATGGCAGAGTCAGCGGCCTGAATTTCAGTGACTCGAATTGCGTGAGCAGGCTGTGGCCCATGGTCTCGGCGGTCACGCCCGTCTGATCCGAAACGAAGAACACCGTCCTGCATTTGCTGTCGGGAAGCATGGCCGCATCATACATCCTTTCTTTTAATGCTCTCGGCCGCGACGATGTCGCCACGGTCGGCGGCAAGAACGCCTCCCTGGGCGAGATGATCCGCAACCTCACCGCCGTGGGCGTGAAGGTTCCGGACGGTTTCGCCACCACCGCGCAGGCCTATCGGGACTTCCTGCTCCATGAAGGCCTGGCGCAACGCATCGCCGATGCGCTCGAAGGCCTGGACGTGGAGGATCTCACGCGTCTGACGCAGACCGGCGCGCAGATTCGCGAGTGGATTCTCGCCACGCCCTTCCCACAGCAGTTGCAGACAGAAGTCCTGGCGGCGTGGAAGACAATGAACGCCGCGGCCGGTGGTTCCGGACCCATCGCCGTGGCAGTGCGCTCTTCGGCTACGGCAGAAGACCTGCCCGAAGCCTCCTTTGCCGGCCAGCAGGAGACCTTCCTCAATGTACGCGGCGAGCAGAACCTGCTGCAGGCCATGCACGAGGTGTACGCCTCGCTGTTCAACGACCGCGCCATCGCCTATCGCACCCATCATAGTTTCGACCACAATCAGGTGGCCATCTCCGTGGGCGTGCAGCACATGGTGCGCAGTGACCTTGGCGCCAGCGGTGTAATATTCACCCTGGACACCGACTCGGGTTTTCGCGATGTGGTGTTCATTACCGCCGCCTACGGCCTCGGCGAGACCGTGGTGCAGGGTGCGGTCAATCCGGATGAGTTCTACCTCTACAAACCGGCGCTGCGCGCGGACAAACATGCAGTCCTGCGCCGTAATCTCGGCAGCAAGGCCATCAAGATGGTCTATGCCGAGGCCGGTTCAGGCGAGCGCGTGCGTACCGTGGACGTACCCCAGGCCCAGCGCGACCGCTTCTGCCTCGACGATGATGACCTGCAGCAGCTTGCGCGCCAGGCACTGCTTATCGAGAACCACTACGGCTGCCCGATGGATATCGAGTGGGGCAAGGATGGCCACAGCGGCGAAATCTATGTCCTGCAGGCACGGCCGGAAACCGTGCAAAGCCGCAGCGGCCGTTCCATCCAGCGCTTCACGCTGAAGGGACGTTCGCAGGTACTGACCAGCGGACGCAGCATCGGCCAACGCATCGGCGCCGGCCCCGCACGCGTGATCCGCGAAGTGCGCGAGATGGCGCGCGTGCAAAGCGGTGATGTGCTGGTGGCCGACATGACCGACCCGGACTGGGAGCCGGTGATGAAACGCGCCGCGGCCATCGTCACCAATCGTGGCGGACGCACCTGCCACGCCGCCATCATCGCGCGCGAGCTGGGCATTCCGGCGCTGGTGGGCTGCGGCAACGCCACCGAGGCCATACGCGAAGGCCAGGAAGTCACCGTCTCCTGCGCCGAAGGTGACACCGGCTACGTTTACGAGGGCATTCTCGATTACGAGCGCCAGCAGATCGAACTCGACGCCCTGCCGGAACTGCCCGTGAAGATCATGATGAACGTGGGCAATCCCGACCGGGCCTTTGCCTTCGCCGGCATTCCGCATCGTGGCGTTGGCCTGGCGCGGCTGGAGTTCATCATCAACCGCATGATCGGCGTGCATCCGCGCGCCCTGCTGGAGTACGACCGGCTGGATGCGCAGCTGAAGGACACCATCGCCCGCCAGATGGCCGGCTATTTTGATGACACCGACGGACGCGGTCCGACACAGCAGGAAGCCGTGGATTTCTACGTCGACAAGCTGGCCGAGGGCGTGGCGCAGATCGCCGCCGCCTTCGCACCCGAGCCGGTGATCGTACGTTTGTCTGATTTCAAGTCCAACGAGTACGCCAATCTCATCGGCGGACGCGCCTACGAGCCGCACGAGGAAAACCCCATGCTGGGCTTCCGCGGCGCCTCGCGCTACATCGACGAAAGTTTCCGCCCCTGCTTCGAACTGGAATGCCGTGCGCTGCGCAAGGTGCGTGAGCAGATGGGCCTGAGCAACGTGCAGGTGATGGTGCCGTTCGTACGCACGTTGAAAGAAGCCGAGCAGGTGGTGCAGCTGCTGGCGGACAATGGTCTGAAATCGGGCGTTGACGGCCTGAAGATCATCATGATGTGCGAGCTGCCCACCAATGCACTGCTCGCGGATCAGTACCTGGACTATTTCGACGGCATGTCCATCGGCTCAAACGACATGACGCAGCTGACGCTGGGGCTGGACCGGGATTCGGCCATCGTCGCCAAGAGCTTTGACGAGCGCGACCCGGCGGTGAAGGCGCTGTTGTCGATGGCGATTGCAGCGTGCCGCAAGCGCGGCAAGTACGTGGGAATCTGCGGGCAGGGCCCCTCGGATCATCCGCAGCTGGCGCGATGGCTGGTTGAGCAGGGCATCGAGAGCATGTCGCTGAATCCGGATACGGTTGTTGAAACCTGGATGTTTCTGGCGTCCTGAAAGGCGGGCTTTCGGGAGCGCCATCGACCCTAGGGCGCCTTGCGATAAGGCATAGCGAACAGCTGCTCGCGGTAGTAGGCCAGTTCCTTCACTGATTCGCGGATGTCATCAAGCGCCAGATGGGCACTGGCCTTCTCCGCCGGTTGCACGGCGGGGGCCCAGCGACGAGCCAGCTCTTTGAGGGTGCTGACGTCGAGATTGCGGTAGTGGAAAAACTTCTCCAGTTCGGGCATGTGGCGGGCGAGGAAGCGGCGGTCCTGGCAGATGCTGTTGCCGCACATGGGTGAGCCACCGGCTTCCTGGAGGCGCTCCAGGAACAGCAGCGTCTGGCGTTCGGCCTCCGCGGTGTCCACCTTGCTGGCGCGCACGCGCTCGATGAGACCCGAGCCGCCGTGCTGCCGGCGATTCCAATCGTCCATCAGTTCCAGCACCGGTTCGGGCTGGTGGATGGCCAGCGCCGGGCCCTCGGCCAGCAGGTTGAGCTGCTTGTCGGTCACCAGTGTGGCGATTTCGATGATGTAGTCGACGTCGGGGCGCAGGCCCGTCATTTCCAGGTCGATCCAGATCAGGTTGTCGGGGTCTCTCGCCATTGCCGCGCATCTTAGCAGAGGCTACCCTGCCCCCCTTTGGAATCTTGCCCACGATGACATCCCTCGCCCTCATATTTCTACTGCTGATTCTTGCAGGCCTCGCCTGCCGTATCTGGCTGCTGCTGCGCCAGAGCGCCAGCGTGCGCGCCGCACGCGACCAGGTGCCCGCGGCCTTTGCCGCCGCGGTGCCGCCGGAGGCGCATCGCAAGGCCAGTGACTACACCACGGCCAACGCGCGCCTGGCCATCGCCGAGTCGGTGCTCGATGCCGCACTACTGGTAGCGCTGACCTGGGGCGGCATGCTGGCGACCATCGACGGTGCCTGGCGGGCACAGGGCCTGAGCGGCATCTGGTTGGGACTTGTAGTTATTGTCAGCGTGTATGCACTGACCTTTGTTGTGGGCTGGCCGCTGACGCTGTACCGGGTGTTCGGCATTGAAACGCGCTTCGGCTTCAACCGCATGACCTGGAAGTTGTACCTGGTCGACCTGCTGAAAGGCCTCGCGGTGGGCATGGTGCTGGGGCTGCCCCTGCTGGCGGCCATTCTGTGGCTGATGCAGGGGCCGGACAGCGCGGCCGCCGGGATACAACCCACCAGCCAGTACTGGTGGCTGACCGCCTGGCTGGTGTGGGCGGGATTCAGCCTCACGCTGGCCTGGGCGTATCCGGCGCTGATTGCGCCGCTGTTCAACCGCTTCCGGCCCGTGGAAGACCAGTCACTGCAGCAGCGCATAGAAGCTTTGCTCAAACGCTGTGGCTTCACCAGCCGCGGAGTGTTCATCATGGACGGTTCGCGGCGCTCCGCGCACGGCAATGCCTATTTCACAGGTCTTGGCGCCAACAAACGCATCGTGCTGTTCGACACGCTGCTGGAGCGGCTGGAGCCGCAGGAAGTCGAGGCGGTACTGGCGCATGAACTGGGACATTTCCGCCTCAGGCATGTGCGCAAGCGCTTGCTCACCAGCCTGGCGCTGGGACTGGCCGGGCTCTACCTGCTGGGATGGCTGGCGGCGCAGCCGGCATTCTATGCAACCTTTGGCGCCGCTGCGCCCTCGCCGCACGTGGCACTGGTGCTGTTCATGCTGGCGCTGCCGGTGGTGACGTTCTGGCTGGAGCCACTGGGTTCGGCCTGGTCGCGTCGCCATGAATTCGAGGCTGATCAGTTCGCCACCGCTCACAGCCGCGCCGATGACCTGAGTTCGGCGCTGGTGAAGCTCTACAAGGACAATGCCACCACGCTGACGCCCGATCCACTGTATTCAGCGTTCTTCGACAGCCATCCGCCGGCACCGCGACGCATTGCACGCCTGCAGACCGGTGCGTAGCCGCACCCATGACAACACAACCGCGTACCGGCAGGGTTATCGCCAACCACGGGCGCCGGGTGACGCTCGAAATAGCCGATGGAGAACGCCTGTTCGGCAAGGTCTCCGGCCGTCGCCTGGAAGTGGTCTGCGGTGACACGGTGCGCTGGCAGATTGATGCCAGCGACCCTGAACCGGTAGTCGTTGAACGGCTGCCGCGCCATTCGGCACTGGTGCGCACCGACGCCAGCGGCCGTGCCGAAACCATCGTGGCCAATCTCACCCAGCTGGTGGTGGTGGCCGCGCCTGAACCCGCGCCGGATTTCTTCATCTTTGATCGCTACCTGGCCGCAGCAGAGCTGATGGGCATCGGCGCGGCCGTGGTATTGAACAAGTCCGATCTGGTTGACGCCGACTTTTCGCCACAACATGCCGAACTGAAGATCTATGCCCGCATCGGCTACCCGGTACTGCAGTGCTCGGCCACCACCGGCGACGGACTCCAGGCCTTGCAGCAGCAGCTGCGAAATCAAACCACCGCGCTGGTCGGGCAATCCGGCAGCGGCAAGTCATCCCTGGCCAACTGTTTGTTGCCTGATCTGAACGCCGCCACGGCGGAACTGTCGCGTGCCAGCACCGAAGGTAAACACACCACCACGGTTTCCACGCTGCACCATCTGCCGACTGGAGGCGACCTGATCGACTCCCCGGGCGTACGCGATTTCGCGCCCTCCATCGAGCAGCTCACCCAGCCGGCGCTGGGCTTCCGCGAGTTCAGCCAGCTCGACACGCCCTGCCGCTTTGCCGATTGCCGACACCTGCGCGAGCCGGATTGCGCGGTGCGGGCGGCGGTGGAGCGTGGCGACATCAGTCCACGACGATATGAGAGCTACCGGCGGCTGGTGCGGTTGAGCGAGGATCTGGCGCCGGAGCCGGGACGGAAGCCGGGTCGGCGCAGGTAGGTCCCGAGCCTCTGACCGTAGAGAACAAACTCAGGGACAGCTCTACGCGTGCGATCCCCTGATCGCCGTCACTTCAATCTCGATCTTCATGCGTGGATCGGCAAGACCCGCCGACATCATGGTCGCCGCCGGACGGATCGTGCCGAAAACCTTGCGCAGAACGAGCCAGCATTGCTCGAAGTCTGCTGCCACCGGCAGTATGTAGGTGACGCGGACAACATCCTCGAGACCCGAATCGGCTTCCTGCAGGGCGCGCTCGATGTTTTCCAGGCACTTCCCGGTCTGCTCGGCAACATCGTCTGATATCGACATGGACGCGTAGTCAAAACCGGTGGTGCCGGAGACAAATATCCATTCCCCGACCACGACAGCGCGGGAATAACTCACCTGCGCTTCGAACGGCGAACCGGAGCTGATCAGCTTTCTACTCAAGTTGACCTCTCACCAGATCTGGTCATGATCCGGGCCCAGGAAGAACCAGCGATACTTCCCGCCCGGCTCTTCCCGCGGCATAGATCGCCGGAATCGCTGTGATCCTCCGCTCACACATGCTGATCAATCAACACCGGATTGCCATCCGGATCCACCACCACAAAGCTGGCCGGTCCTGCTGTCGCCTCGTCCACGTCCTCCTGTGGTTTCACTCCCCTGGCTTTCAACTGGCGCTGCAGCTCGCGCACGTCAGTGAATGCAGGCAGTCTCTGCGCATTGCTGTCCCAGCCGGGATTGAAGGTGAGGATGTTCTTGTCAAACATGCCCTGGAACAACCCGATCAGGCAATCGCCATTCTTCATGATCAGCCAGTTCTGCGCCGGATCGCCACCGAAGGCCTTGAATCCAAGGTTCTCGTAGAACTGCTGCGAGGCCTGCAGATTCTTCACTGCCAGACTGACTGAAAACGCTCCAAGCTCCATGATGTGCTCCTCTTGCAACAGGCCGACTACGATTCAGATCCCCGCGGCCCGGCATGGCCGTCACCACCCACCGCCACCGACCGCACCAGCGCCGGATAGCAGTACGCCAGCGTACCGATGCGCGCCAGGTAGTGCACGTACAACGCCGCCCACAGCCCGTGATTTCCCCAGGGCAGCAGCAGCCACCAGCCCGCCAGGAAAATACCCGTCGAGACCACCATGGCGTTGCGCATGGCTGCCGTGCGCGTGGCACCGATGAATATGCCGTCGAGCTGAAACGCCCAGACGCCGAGCAGTGGCGCTGCGGCCGCCCAGGGCAGGTAGGTCCGCGCCGTAGCCCGCGCCGTGGCGTCCACCGTCAGCAGATCGATGAATACCGTGCCGAACAGCGCCAGCACCAGCGATACAAGCGCCGCCACGCCCAGGGCCCACAGGGTCGTGATCCGCGCAGCCGCCGCCAGGCCAGCGCGGTGCGCGGCCCCCACAGCCCGCCCCACCAGCGCCTCGGCGGCGAACGCCAGTCCATCCAGGAAGTACGCGCCGACGCCAATGAAATGCATCAGCACGGCATTGGCCGCCAGCACCACATCCCCCTGCCGCGCACCCTGGGCCATGAACCATACGAAGACAAAAATCAGCGCCAGCGAACGCACCATGATGTCGCCGTTGACGGCAAAGGTGCGGCGCAGCTTCTGCGCCACCAGCAGTCGCTGCCACGACAGCCGGCCGCTGCCGCGCCGCACATGGCGCACGGCGATGAGCAGCCCCAGCACCGCGGCGATGATCTCCGCCAGCAGCGTTCCCAGGGCCACGCCGCGCACATCCCAGCCGAACCCCAGTACAAACAACGCATCCAGTGCAATGTTGGTGAGATTCAGCACCAGCTGCAGCGCCAGACCGATGCCCGTGCGACCAAGTCCAATGAACCAGCCGAGCAATGCGTAGTTGGCCAGCGCCGCCGGCGCGGACCAGATGCGGATATTGAAGTAATCGCGCGCCAGACTCTCGACCTGCGGGCTGCCCTCCAGCAAACCAAAGGCCGCCTCGCGGATCGGCCATTGCAAGGCGATCAGCCCGAAGCCCACCGCCAGCGCGATCAGCAGCGCACGCCCCAGCCCGGCCACCAGCTCATCAGCATCACCCGCGCCCAGGGCCTGCGCGGTCATGCCCGTGGTGCCCATGCGCAGGAAACCGAAGGCCCAAAAAACAAAGGTGAATACCAGCGCGCCGACCGCCACCGCGCCGATGTAGGCGGGATCCGGGATACGGCCCACGACCGCGGTATCGACCACGCCGATCAGCGGCGTGGAAACATTTGAGAGCATGACCGGCAGGGCGATGGCCAGAACTGCCCTGTGGGTCAGCGGTTGCAAGCGGGCGCCCGTGCTATCCGATCAATTGCCGACCCGCCAGCGCATGGGCCAGCGTGCCACCATCGACGTACTCCAGTTCACCGCCCATGGGCACGCCATGGGCTATGCGTGTGGCGCGCACGCCGCGCCGCCGCGCCAGTTCGCTGATGAAATGCGCGGTGGTCTCACCTTCCACCGTGGAATTGGTGGCAAGGATCACTTCGCGCACCTCGCCCTCCTCCAGCCGCGCATCCAGCCGCTCAAGTCCGAGCTGCTCGGGACCGATGCCGTCCAGCGGCGACAGATGCCCCATCAGCACAAAATACTGCCCGCGAAATCCACCGGACTGTTCAACCGCAATGACATCGGCCGGCGTTTCCACCACGCACAGCAGGCCAGCATCACGTTGCCTGGAAGTACACACCGCGCACAGCGGTCCTTCCGTCAGCATGCGGCAGCGTTCGCAATGCCCGACGCTGGTCAGCGCCGCCTGCATCGCCGTCGCCAGCTCGGCGCCGCCGTTGCGATTGCGCTCCAGAAGGTGGAAGGCCATGCGCTGGGCGCTCTTGGGGCCGACGCCCGGCAGGCAGCGCAGGGCTTCGATCAGACGCGCCAGTGTGGGGGAGTACTGCATAGGCCGCAGGTCAGAACGGCATCTTGAAGCCCGGCGGCAGGTTCATGCCGCCCATCATGCCGGAGTACTTCTCCTGCACCTTGGCCTCGAGCTTGTGCACGGCATCGTTGATAGCCGCCGCCAGCAGGTCCTCGAGCATCTCCTTGTCTTCGGTCAGCGTGGCCAGAGCCGAGGGCTCAAGCTGCACCCCGCGCGCTTCGTGCTTGCCGTTGATGGTCACGCGCACCATGCCGCCGCCGGCCTCGCCCGTGACTTCCAGCGTGACCAGCTCAGCCTGCGCCTTTTGCATGTTGGCCTGCATCTGCTGGGCCTGCTTCATCAAATTGCCAATTCCGCCTTTCATCCGGGACCTCGCCTCTTGTCGAAAAAAATCAGTTAAGCGGCTTGACCGAGTCGGGCACGATGGTCGCGCCGAATGTTTCCTCGAAGTATTTCACCGCCGCATCACCGGCCAGGGACTGGCGCGCGAGCTGCATGCGCTCATCCTCCGCCCGTGCCTGCTGACGCGCCGGGGTTTCCGGCACCGCATTGCTGGTTTCGATGCGAAGCGTGACCGGTGCGCCAAATAACCGGGACAGCGAATCACGCAGGTTCGATTCATTCTGGGACGTACGGTAGTGCGCGCAACGCGGGTCGAGCTCGAGCGCAACCATATTGCCGTCGCGGCTGCTCAACGTGCAATTGGCCGCCAGCTGCCGCGCAAAGCCCTGCAGATCAAGCGCCGCCAGTATTGCCGGCCAGCCGCCCTCCTCCGGCGCGGTGCGCACGCCGGCCGCAGACCGCGTGCCGCCCCGGCCTGCCGGTGCAGCTACCGCCTTGCCGCTGGCTGGCGCAGGCGCCGCTGACGCCTCACCGGTTTCAAACGCCAGCATGCGCAGCAGGATCATCTCGAATCCGCCGCGCGCATCCGGCGCCAGGTCCAGATCCCGCCGCCCGAGCAGCACCAGCTGGTAGTACAGCTGCAGATCTTCCGCTTCGATGCGTGCAGCCAGCGCGGCAACTGTTTGCGCGTCGAACAGCTCACCCACATCGTAATCGGGCACCGCCTGGCGCAGCGCTACCTTCTGTATCAATGAGGCCAGTTCCTCCAGGGCCGCCGCGTAGTCCGGCGCGCTCTCATCCAGCGCTTCCACTTCCCGCAGTACGCCGGCCGCATCGCTCTCGGCCACCCGCTCCAGCAGCCGCACGATATTCGCGCGATCAATACTGCCCAGCATGGAACGCGCGTCAGCCTCGGTGATGCGCCCGGCACCGAATGCGATCAGCTGATCCAGCAGGCTCAGCCCATCGCGCATGCTGCCCGCCGCCGCGCGCGCCAGCAGCTCCAGGGCGGCATTCTCCGCTTCGATGCCCTCCTCCTTGAGGATATAGCTCAGCCGCTCGCGGATCAGCCCTGCCGGCAGGCGCTTGAGGTTGAACTGCAGACAGCGCGAGAGCACCGTTACCGGCAACTTCTGCGGATCGGTGGTGGCCAGCAGGAATTTCACGTGCGGCGGCGGCTCTTCCAGCGTCTTCAGCAACGCATTGAAGGAGTGGTTCGAGAGCATGTGCACCTCGTCGATGAGATACACCTTGTAGCGGCCACGGGCCGGCGAGTACTGCACGTTGTCCAGCAGCTCACGGGTGTCGTCCACCTTGGTACGCGAAGCGGCGTCCACCTCGATGAGATCCACGAAGCGGCCCTCGTCGATCTCGCGGCAGGTATCGCACTTGCCGCAGGGTCTGGAACTCACGCCCGTTTCGCAGTTCAGCGACTTAGCCAGAATGCGGGCGATGGTGGTCTTGCCCACCCCGCGCGTGCCGGTGAACAGGAAGGCGTGGTGCATCCTGTCAGTGTCCAGCGCGTTCGCCAGCGCGCGCAGCACATGCTCCTGCCCGGCCAGCTGGGCGAATTCGCGCGGACGCCATTTGCGGGCAAGTGCTATGTAACTCATTGATTATATTGCTCTATTTGGCTCACAGAGGCGCGGCCTGCAGAGCGCCGCGCGCCCGGCATTGTCCTTGATGGAGGCAGCCCGCACCAGCACTTCCCCGGCGCCCGATCGATGCCGCTACCGCTGCTCCCTTCCGGGCCTGACGGAGTTCACGGCGGATCGTCGCGAGGAGACCGATACGGGCTACCACTGACCGGAAGGAAGCGGCACCGAAGGTCGAGGCATTCCTGGACGGCAGCGATCTTACGCGATCAGGGCGCCGCCGAGAAACGCCTGGTGGAGGGCACGGGCAACCTGGGCTGGCGCAAGAGACCCTGGATGAGCTCAAACGCTCCATCGCCCTCGCCATTGCTGCCGCGCGAGGAAGTGAGAAAGATCAATGAAGAAGCTGCAGCTTGACCATGTCCTGCAGGCCGCGGGCCGCATCACCGGCGAAAAGCAGTTCATCATCGTTGGCAGCCAGTCTCTGCATGGGAAACATCCCGATCTGCCGGATGACATCGTCCGTTCGGCAGAGGTGGACCTGATTGCCAGAAAGCAGATCAACCGCACGAAATGGCTGAATGCCATCGGACAGGACTCGCCATTTCACGAGACCTTCGGTTACTACGCCGATCCGGTCGATGAGACCACCGCCACCCTGCCGAAGGGCTGGAAGGGACGACTGGTCAACCTGCCGGCTGGCGAAATCATGACTGGTCAGCGAAAACTCTTGCGCAGGGAGATGCTGTAGCGGCGCAGGCGCGGGTCACCATAGAAACTGTAGCTGCCATACAACCGGCCGGAAGCAATGACTGGCGGCACCTTGTCAAACACGTTCTGAATGCCCACGGTCAGCTCGGTATCGGCCAGCAGGCTGCCAAAACGACCGGCCTGCTCGAAGCGATACTCGGCCAGCAGGTCGTGATACACCTGACGGGGAATGGTATCGGAGCCCTGATTCAGAACCTTCGATTCGACAGTCCCAACCGAATCATCCGCCCTGAAAACAAGGTAAGAATCGTAGTACTGCAGGTTCCAGGCAATTGTCAGCGGCCCACGGCGCCAGTTGATACCCCCGTTGCCGCGCCATTTCAGCGCGGAGTTTCCCGAGTTGCCTGCATACTCGACCACCGCTGCGGTACCGGTAAGCCGGCGCTTGAAATGCGGCTGCCACGTCGCCAGTAGGTAGGCATTGAACTCTCCATACGGCGTCTCCCACAGATAGTCGCCCTGGACATCGTAGGAATCGATGGCCGTGGTGGCGGTATTGATCAAAGACAGATCAATAAAATTGATCCTGCCGTAGGTCAGACCGGCCATCATGTCTTCCGGTGTCAACGCCGCGCGGCCGACTCGGCCAGGCAGCAGCAGCTCGTTATTGATGATAGTACCCTGATCGAGAAAGGTGATTTCGTCACTCTTGCGAATGCGCGTGTAATCCATCGATACCCGCAGCCCCTCTATCGCTGCCGGAGTGAGAATGATGCCCGCGGAAAGACTTCTGGATTCCTCCGGCACCAGATCCGGATTCCCGATGCGACGCGTGGCAATTCTGGTTGAATAGATCGCCCCGTTATTGCGCGGGTCCTGAATGGTGGTGGGACGGAAGGCAGGCACGTTCAGCGCCACCAGTTGTTCAATGGACGGCGGCAGGAAACCAGTGCCGTAGCTTACCCGCAGCGCTACCGCGCGGTTGGGCGCGTAGCGCAGACCGAAGGTGTAGTCCGTGGACGCCGCGCCTGCCAGGGTGCGCTCGATCGGACCCGTCGGCACATCGCCGATTGCATCGACCGGGTACTGACCGAGCGCCACGGTGTCGGTGGCGTAGTCATCCCGCCGTACCGATACCTGCGCCTCCAGCGAATGCACAAACGGCAGCGCATTGCCTTGTGAAAACAGCGGCACCAGCGTCTCTACATAGAGGCTGTCCACGTCCTGCCTGCGGGCCGGGTAGTAGTAGGTCTCCAGTTCGCCTGCCGGGTCAAAGAAGCTTGGTTGAACCTGATAGGCAGGCTTCATCTCCTGCTCGCGTCGCTCCAGCACGGCCGAAACCGTCACAGCGCCACCGGGAAGCGTGAACAGCTGTCCGGCCAGCCGCAGGGAGGCGTCCTGCAACACGGTCTCCGAAGGACCGGAAATAAAATTCGGCGACGCCAGCCGGTAGGAGCTGAAATCGATGGGATCGAGATTCAGATCGCGCATGACATCAAGGGTGCCGTCGCTGACGGCGGCCACGCCGGCATCGTTCACCAGCCCGAAAACGCCATCCGAGCCGCGGAAGGCATTACGCGATTCATTCCAGCTGTAATCACCCTGCAAGGTCCAGTTGCGCGGCAACCGCACAAGCAGGCCGCCGGAAGCCTGCGTGGTCTGCGACAGGGAAGTCGCTCCCGCTGAAAGACCCGGGGTGGGAAAAGTGACCAGCACATCGGATTCAAACGGGTTATTCGGCGCATCGGCGTTCAATGTCACGCCAACAAAGGCATCGCCGCTGAACGTACGGCCGAGGTTACGGAAGCGCGAGACGTCCACGAAGGCCTCCACGTACTCACCGAATGTACGGCGAATATTGGCCCCGTAGGACTCGACTGTCGGATTACTCAACAGACTAGCCTGCCTGCCGTTCAGATCATTCGGCAGATCCAGATTGTAGGTGCCAGCGTTGTCGATCAATGCCTGCACACCGTCAATGTCCATCCCGCGGTAGCCGACGGGGATGTGCGTGTATGAACTGTTGAGAGGGATACCGCCATCGAGCACCAGCGGCTCGCCAAAGAAACCCGAGATATTGGTGGTGTAGCCGGGCGTCGGATCGAAATCCTGCTCCAGCAGGTAGGTGGGGTTGTTACGTTCCAGCAGCGCGCGGCTGCGCTGGTAGAAATCGCGCTCGCCCACCTGCAGCTCGTTGGAATCCGAATAGCTGCCGGAGACCATGATGCTGGTCTTGCCGCCCTCGAGGCTGAACCCGGCATTGACTTCGATGCCACGCTGGCTGATGTCGCTGGCGAAGGAATTCTCATAACGACCCTTGACCTCTATACCCTGGTAGTCACGTTTGAGAATCACGTTGACCACACCGCCGGTGGCGCCACCGCCGTATATACCTGAAGCGGTCGAGGGAAGAATCTCGATGCGCTCAACCGCCGAGATGGGAATACCGTTAAGATCAGGCTGACCGAAATTGCCCAGCAGAGTCGAATTGGAAATCGCCGGCGCCCGACGCCCATTGATGAGAATCAACGTCTGGTTGGCACCCAAACCGCGCAGATCGACCGAGCTTTGATTGCCGTAACCACCGACCTCATCCTGGTTGTTGCTGGCAGCGACGGTATTCATGGGCAGATGGGTCTTGAGGAACTGCTCCAGATTCGTAGCCATGGACCGTTCTATCGTCTCGGCGTCGAACACCACATAGGGCTGCACATCATCCTCGGTGCGCCTGATGTCGCTGTTGATGCTGCGCCTGCCCTTGACCAGCATTTCCGGCACACCCTTGATCGGCGCCGCCTGCTCATCAGCGACGGTGGCAGGTGCCGCCACCCCGGGCGATGCCGGCGCGGCATTCTGCGCCAGCTGCAACGGCGGCAGCTGCTGCAGCTGCGCGCTGACGTCCGCCTTTTTCGCCTCTGAGGACTTGATCGCAATCGTGGAATCGTCCACCACTTCAAACGAGAAACCCGTGCCCTGCAACAGCCGGCCGAGCCCCTTGCTGACGGCCAGCTTGCCCTGCACGCCCTTGGTGGAGGCGCCGGAGATATCCGCGGCCCGCGTCACCACCTGCACCCTGGCCTGGCTGGAGAACTGATACAGCGCCGATAGCAGGGACTGCGCCGGAATGTCGAACTTCACCTCGCGGCCAATATCGTCAATATTGCCAATATCTGAGGCCGGCGCCGCCATGCTCCACAGGCCGGCCACGAGCAGCACGGCCCGCGCAATGCAGCCAAAAATCGAACCGAATGTATGTTGACGCATCGTTCTCTACCCCGAATGGATTGCGTAATCGCTACGCAACCAAAGACGGCCGAGAGACCCCGAGTGAGAACGCAGGCGCGCTACTCGCCGCTGCCCCGTGGGCGCCCGGCGGCCGCGGAGCCCGAATCGAATTGCGCAGACCTGGACGGCGCCAGTTCGATCCGATCACCATCGGCGGACCGTACCAGGGAAAAGACCCGGCAGGCCGCCTCCAGCCAGCCCTCCACATTCCCGGTCAACACAGTGCCGGAGAAACGCAACGTCTGCAGCCGCGGATCGAGAAAGATCTCACGCGTGGAATAGCGGTTGAGATTGGCCACCACGATAGGCAGCGGCTCGTTGTTGAATCGCAGCTGCCCCTGCTGCCAGGAAACCGCCTCCTCAAGCGCCACACGACTGAAAGTTTCCGGCACGGGCAGCGAGGGATCCATGATCACCTGGTCGCCGGCCAGCAGACGCAATGGCGCCGGACCGCCTTCGGGGGGCGGTGCCTGCAACGGTGCGATGTCGACGATGCCCTCCGTCACCGTCACCACCACGCGCTCATGGGTCTTGCGGACATTGAAAGCGGTGCCGATATCGCTCAGCCGCCACTCGCCGGCATTGACCAGGAACGGACGATGGCTGTCCGTTTCAGTCTCAAAGAACGCCTCACCTTCGATCAACTCCACATGCCGCACCTCGGCGGTATAGCCGACATGCAGCCGCGATCCGGCGCCCATCTCCACGCGGGTGCCATCCGGAAGCGTAAAGACGCGGTTCTGCGCCTTTGCCGTCATGTAAGTCGTATCAAAGATCTGGTGACTCAGATGCTGTCGCCACGACACATAGCCGCCCGCACCCAGCATCAGGACCACCGCCGCTGCGGCCGCATACCGCCAGGCCGAACTGCGGACCTGCCGCCTGGCCATCAGCTGCTGCAGCGCCTGTGCCTTGCGGGCCTCATCCAGCCCCCTGATATCGCGCATCAGCAATTTGACCTGCTCGAAGGCCTGCAGATTGTCCGGATGTGCCTGGCTCCACTCCAGCCACTGCGATATCTGCTCGCTGGACAGCTCATCATCATGCAGCTTCACCAGCCAGTCGCTGGCCTGGCGCATGCGGTCCTGTTCCAGGGCCGTATGGGTCACGGTGTCCTCCCCAGCCGCTCCCGGCAATATTCCAGCCCACGCACAATGTAGTTGTGAATACACCGGCGGGTCAGGCCGAGCTGCCGGGCGATGTCGGTGAGCGAACGATCGGCAAAGAAATGCAGCGCGCAGGCTTCGCGGCAGGCCTGCGGCAATTCATCCAGCGCCGCCACCAGCAGGTCGAACTCCTGCTGGCTCATGGCCGTGCGCTCCGGCGAGGGCTGCTCCAGCAGCTCCTCGAACAGCGCCTGCGGAGAATTGCGATCACAGACCTGGCGATGGCGCAGACGATCTACGGCGAGATTGCCGGCGATGCGAAACAGATAGCCGCGCAGAAATCCGACGGCGCCGGGCTGCTGCAGCTGCAGCAGGCGCACGTAGGCCTCCTGTGCAACTTCGTGGGCTTCAGCCTCGGAATTGAGCTTGCCGAACAGGAAACCCAGCAGCGCGTGGTTGTGCTCCTGGAACAGACGCCGCACAACCTCCGCATGCTCGGCGGCCGGCTGGGCCGGCGCCCGATCCCGGGCGACGGGACCGGGGGCAGAGGGACGGGAAGGTTCCTGGGACATGGGCTGCACAGCTCGAATACAGGACCGCTGTACTGTAAGACGTTTCAGGGTTGGGAAGTGAGAACGGGCAGAAACGGGCTGCTGCCGTGTGGCCGCTTCAACCGCCCAGGGAATGGCTGAGGAAAATCAAGACGCCTATGGTCACCAGTACTGCCCCACCGACAACTTCCGCCCACCGCCCCAGCCGCCTGCCCACCCGTGGCCCGATGAAGTAGCCCAGCGAGGAGATCACGAACGAGGTCAAGCCAATGGTCGCGACGGCCGCCCACACATCTACTTCAATGAAAGCCAGGGCAACCCCCACGGCGGCCGCGTCGACACTGGTCCCCAATGCGGTCAGTACGGTTCCCAGGCCACGCCGGTTCACGGTTGCTGGCGCCGGTGCACTTCCCGCAACGCCAGCGTGAATCATCCGCAAGCCAATCGCTCCCAGAATCAATAGCGCCAGCCAGTGATCCAGCAGCGTCACCACGACAGCGAACTGCGCAGCCAATACCCACCCGAGGAGGCACATGCTTCCTTCGCACAGGCCGAACACCGCGCCGACCTTCAATGCACCGACCACGGACGAGGACGGTTTGCGCCCGCCGCGGGCTACTGCGGCGGCAAAGGCATCCGAGGACAATCCCAGGGCAGTTGCCAGCAGGGCAGCGGGCGTCATGACGCGCGGTTGAGCCTGACGCGCACACCGCAAGTCATCGAGCACTGGTTGCGCAGCAGCCACGGCCGCAATGACCAGGAGGAATAGTTCTTGTTGGCGATGTAGAGTTTGTAGGTCAATCAACTGTCCGCAGTGCGCCGGGTAGTTATTCAGCGTGCGAGCTCGTAGACCCCGCTGATATCGATGCGCACCTCCAGTTCGCCCGCGGACACCGGGGTGGAGGCATCCATGCTCTCTGCTCGCGCCATGGCAAACATCGGCCGGGGTGGCGGCGGGGCGTAGCCGCCGGACTCACTTAGATTTACCAGTCTGCCGATCCGGTGGTCGGTGGCCCCGGCGTAGAGTTCGGCCTTCGCGCGCAGCGCCTTGACCGCCTCGAGCCTCGCGGCATTCTCCGCACTGGCCGGATAGGCCAGTGCGAAACCGATGCCGCTGATCTGATTGGAGCCGGAGGCGACCACCGCGTCGATCACCTTGCCCAGTTTGTCCAGGTCCATGACCCGGATCGTCACCTGATTCTGCGCCTGATAGCCGCGCAGCAGCGGCGGCTGGTTCTGGCGGTAGGTGTATTGCGGATTGAGATTCAGACCGGAGGTCTGGATATTGCGCGCCTCCACGCCCTGCTTGTTCAGCGTCGCCATCACTTCGCTCATGCGCGTGGCGTTCTGGCGCATGGCCTCGGCAGCGCTGGGCGCCTCGGTGGTCACGCCGAGGTTGATGGTCGCCATGTCCGGCTGTACCCGGACCGCACCGTGAGCCGAGAGACTGAGGGTGGTGGCCTGGAATAGGCCCTCCCCTGCAGACGCTGGCACCTGCGCCTGCGCGCCGAAGCTGAAGGATATCGTCATCAGCAAGGAGGCAAGGGCCGCAACGCGAACCGGATTTTTCATAAGCCGTCTCCAGAAACCTGCGTGAATTCTAGCGCAGCGGGCACACGGGTAGTCAGGACAGGGCTTTTATCCGTATGATCCGCTCCGGTCAAAATTTACAAAACGCCACATGTTCGCTGCACATTCCAAGAAATACCTGATGGCGTTCCTGGTTGCTGCTTTCGCCATCCAGGGCTGGCTGGTCTACACCGACACGCCCGCAGAAACGCCCCTCACCGGCCCCGCACTGCACGGACGTGTGCTGTGGCACCAGCACAACTGCCAGTCCTGCCACCAGCTCTACGGCTTCGGCGGATTCCTCGGCCCCGACCTGACCAACGCCTCGCCCCAGCTGGCCGACGCGCGCCTGTCGCTGGTGCTGACCGCGGGCGCCAATGCCATGCCACCGTTTCACATGACGCCTGACGAGATCGCCGCGATGCGAGCCTTCCTGGACGCCATGAACACCACCGGCCGCGGCCAGGCACGCATCCCGCCTGCACCCGGCGCCGATGAATGGAGCGGGACCACCTTCGAGCCGTTCTACCGCGCGCTGAACGATGAGTTGAAGGTCAATGCACCACGCGAAGAAATCCAGCAGGGTCTGGAGTTGTACCAGCGCAACTCCTGCCAGGCCTGCCACTATCCGCTGGCGATCTCACCGCTGAACGCACCCGACCTTTCGCTGATCGCCGAACGTCTGGATACCCGGACCATCGACGAGGCACTGAAGAACGGCAAGCCGGGTACCGCCATGCCGCCCTCCGGCCTCGGACCGGATGACCGCGCACGCCTGATTGCCTTCCTAGAATGGATGGGCAGACAGCGGGACGGACTGGAGGACCGCCTGGCCGGAAACAAGCCGCCGCCGATCGTGTGGCGTGAAATCCCCTGGTGGGAGTACCAATGAGCACTACGACCAAACCCGATACCGCCGCCGAATCAACCGCACCCGATCCGGTGTGGCGCTACGCCTCCATCATGTACGCGCGCGGCGCGTTCACCTCACTGGGCATCGTGCTGCTGGCCGGACTGGTCGCGGCGCTGTACTACGTGCCGTGGATCCAGCCGCACCTGAAAGCCACCGGCATCGACATGCGTCTGCTCGAACCGCTGCACAAGACCTTCGCGGCGGCGTGGATTTTTCTCGGCGGCATGGCGCTGGTCATGCGTTTCATGCAGGACGAGGTCAAGCGCGCCTCGCGCGGCGATCGCCTGCGGCTGCGCATCTCCGTGATCTCGCTGCTGGCGGCGGGCATTGCCATCCTGATCACCATTCCGATGGGCATCACCTCAGGCCGCGAGTACGTGCCCTTTCATCCAGCGATCTCACCGCTGATCCTCATCGGCTGGGTCGCCTTCGGCTGGACCTTCCTGCGCGCGGTGCTGCCGAAGTTCTGGGAACGGCCGGTCCACATCATGATGTGGACCGTGGGCGTACCCTTCTTCGCCCTCACCTTCCTGGAGCAGCACTACTACCTGCTGCCGTCGATCTTCGGCGATCCGATACAGGACATGCGGGTGCAGTGGAAGGCCTGTGGCACGCTGGTCGGGTCGTTCAACCTGTTCGTTTATGGCTCGGCCATATTCGTGGCAACGCGCATCTCCGGAGATTCCTCCTACGGCTACTCACGCACCGCCTGGGCGCTGTTCGGCGTCGGCCTGCTCAACTCCTTCACCAACTTCGGCCATCACACCTACCACCTGCCGCAAAGCAGCGCCGTACACTGGATTTCCTTTCTCGTCTCGATGATGGAGATCATCATCGTCTTCAAGGCACTGTCCGATGTGGTGCGCCTGGTCGGCCGCACGATGCCGAGGCCGTACACCACCGCGCAGGCCTTTCTTTCCATGTCCAAGTGGTGGACGGCGCTGATGCTGGTCACCTCCATCCTGCTGTCCTACCCGCCAATCAACGCCCTGTTCCACGGCACCTATGCGATCACCGGCCACGCCATGGGCGCGATGATCGGCATCGACACCATGGTACTGCTGGGCGCACTGGCCTTCGTGCTGGCCGAAAACGCCCGACGGGAGCGCGGCTCATCGGCCATCATCGATTCGGGCCGCATGCGCGCCCTGGTGATCGGCACCAATTTGGCAGCCTTCGCCTTCGTCATCGGTCTGCACGTGGTGGGCGGCGCGGTGGGCCTCAACCGCTACGTCGGCTTGCCGGCACCGGTGTGGTCGGAGGCGCTGAAGCCCTGGGTGTTCGCCGGCGCGGGCGCACTGACGTTTGTCTTCTTCGCGATCCTGGTCGGCGCCTGGCTGCGGCTGGCGTTCCGGCGCATGGAACGCAAGCTCGTCCCCGGCATGAAAGACGCCGCGACGGAACAGAACGCGACGGCGTAGCTGAACAGCCGCAAGGAATTGCGGACGCTCAGGTCGGCGCGGTCGTAGCGGAGCCCGACTTTACAGTGACGTTGCAGCCCTCGAAAAACCTCAGCCAGTTCATCCAAGCGGCGGATTTCCACAGAATCTCCATCTAGCCCCTGGCATACGCCGCGCGGTCGTGCAATCTTCCTCCCATGCATGCCCTGTTCGGTCAGCTTCGCCGTCTGAAGAAACTGCTGCGCCGCCGCGGCGCCAGCAACGCCGACGCCGAAGATCTGGTCCAGGAGGCGGTGCTGCGGCTGCACGTCTACACCAACCAGGGCCACGAAGTGCGCGATGAGGCCGCCTTCGTGATGCGCACGGCCATGAACCTGGCCATCGACGCGCGCCGCCATGCGCGCGCCGACCGCTATGAATACGAACCGGTCGAGAAACTCAAGCTCCCGGACATCGGCCCCTCCCCGGATGAGGTTTGTGCCGCCGAGCAACGTCTTATGCGGATGAAGCAGACACTGGATCAGGTCAGCCCGCGCACCCGGGACATTTTCTTCATGCACCGTCTGCAAGGTCTCAGCCATGAGGAAATCGCTCAACGGCTGGGCATCAGCAAGAGCGCAGTGGAGAAGCATATCGCCAGCGCGGTGACCACACTGGCAATGGAGCGGCAACGCGAATGAGTATCGCGGAACAAACCTCTGGCAGACCCGTTTCTCCGGAACGGCTGGCCGAAGCCGGCGTGTGGATCGCGCGATTGCACGGCGGGGAGCGCGATCACGCACTGGAGAAGGGTTTCAACCACTGGCTGCACGCCCACCCCGAGAACGCCCAGGCCTTCGAGCTAACCACTGAGGTGTGGGACGAGGCGCCTAACCTGCGCCGGGTCGTGCCGTTTGCCTCGTCCGCGCCGCCTGCAAAGCACATGCCGTTGCGCCTGGCCTGGGCAGGCGCCCTGCTCGTGGTCATCGCTGTCGTCGCGGGCCTGTATTATTCGAACCTCGACCGGGTCTCCACTGACGTCGGCGAACAGCGCATGCTGACGCTGGACGACGGCACCCGTGTATTCCTGAACACCGCCACCCGAATCAAGATCAACTTCAACCCGAACCAAAGAACGGTGGTGCTGGAAACCGGCGAGGCCCTGTTTGACGTTGCCCGGCATCGTGACCGGCCTTTTGTCGTACTGGCCGGTGACCGCCAGGTCCACGCCCTGGGCACTTCGTTTGTCGTGCGACGCGAGTCGCGGCGCCTTGCCGTCACGCTCGTCGAAGGCAAGGTGGCGGTAGCCCCCACCGGCAGTACTGCACCGGGACGCCTGGCGAAAACCGGCCGGCAGCCTCAGGTCGCCGCGCGCGAACAGGTGTTTACACTCACGGCGGGACAACGCCTGACGCTGGTTACCGGTGCACCGCCGCGTGTGGACACGCCGGTTCTCGACAAGGCGATCGCCTGGCGGCGGGGACAGGTCGTCCTGGACGACACTCGCCTGAGCCAGGCCATAGCCGAAATGAACCGCTACAGTCCAAAAAAACTCACCATTGAACAGGCGCAAACCGAACGGCTACTGATCAACGGCCTGTTCCAGGCGGGTGATTCGCTCAGTTTTGCCAATGCCGTGGCGCAAACCTACGGCCTGCGCGTAGCCGAGCAAGGCGATGAGATTGTCATCACCGGTCGACCCGCGGCAGCCGAACCCGCGTCCATCCGTCATTGAGGTTTTTGTACGGCTGCAACGTCATCCTCCCACAGGCACAGCATCCAAGTGGGACACCAATATGCGTAATGCTATTCGCTCTCTGTTCGCGACAGCCACCATTCTTGTTGCCGGCGTATTGAGCGCGCCAGCCAGCCTGGCGCAAAGCACCGCGAGCTTCAACCTGCCCGCCCAGCTATTGGCCGACTCACTGCGCGCGGTGGCCAGCCAGACCAATAGCAATATCATCTTTGAAAAGCGCCTGGTCGCCGGCCTGTCTGCCGAAGCACTGAAGGCGCGCATCAGCACCTCGGAGGCCTTGCAGCAGCTGCTCGATGGCACCGGGCTGACATATCGCTACCTAGACGAGCGGACAGTAGCCATCGTGCCGCTGAATGACTCATCTCCCGCAGGCAAGGCCGCGGCCACGCCCACAGCGAATGGCGCCGCACAGCACGAACGCGCGGACCTTTCCGGCACGAACATGACTCAGGCCGTGCAATTGGTGCAGCTGGGCGACGCGGCACGCGGCGCGGCCGGGGGAAAACACGACAGCACGGCCTCGAGTGACAGCGCCTCTGACGAAGAGGCTGATGAGAAAAAGGTCATTCACGTCACCGGCTCGCGCATCCGCCGCGATCCGGCGGAGTCGAGCATCAGTCCGGTAACAGTCTTCAGCCGCGCCGACATCGAGCGCAGTGGCTTCGTCACCATCGCTGATTTCGTCAGCCGCATTACCCAGGCCAACAACGACGTCACCAGCCGAGAAACCTCCGACCTTCCGACCAGCGGCAGAACCACGGTCAATCTGCGCGGCCTCGGCAACAACACGACACTGGTGCTGCGCAACGGCCGGCGTATGCCGAAATCGGGGCAGGGTTTCGGCCAGGATGACTACAACCTAAACGGCATTCCACTGTCTTCGGTGGAACGTATCGAGGTACTCACCGGCAGTGCGAGTGCCATCTACGGTTCGGACGCGATCGGCGGTGTGATCAACATCATCACGCGGGATCACTACAACGGCCTCGACCTTTCCGTACAGTACGGCAATACCTTCCAATCCGATGTCAGCGAAAAAACCGCAAGTCTCACCTTCGGCACCGCCGGTCAAATCGGCGCCAACCGCCACTACTCTGCAGTGCTCAACCTGAACACCAACGAGCGCAATGAGCTGGCCGCCAGTGATCGCCCCTATACCGCGCGCGCGGACTACAGCGACACGGGCGGCCAGCCGGTTCCGGCCGCCGACTATTTCAGTGCCCACAGCGGAGCCGGCGGCCTGTATACAGCCTTCAGCCTGTTCGATCCGACACCACTGCCCGGATTGGCGGTCAACGCCGTGGCCATCCCCGGTGGACAGGACGGACGCAGTCTCACGATCGCCGATTTCCTCGCCAGCGGCGCGCCGATGTCGGCAAGCCTCGATGCTCCACAGTACCGCCAACTGCTCGCGCCCTACGAGGAGCGCTCGGCTTCGGCTTCCGCTTCGCTGGAGCTTACTGAGCAGATGCAGGTCTTTGCCGAAGGCAGCTACTATGACTACCGCATTGAGTATCGAGGACTCCCGCCACGGGCTGACATCCCCGTACCCGCCACCCACCCGCTGAATCCGTTCGGCGTCGATCTGGAGGTGAAGAAAATATTCTACGAACTGGGGCCGTCACGCGGTGTAACAGAGAATGAGAATCGCCAGGGCGCCGTCGGCGTGCGCGGCACGTTGTTCTCCGACTGGCACTATGAGCTGTATGGTGACCATGCGAACTATCGCGGTGAGACGACCAACCCGATGCCCGCGGCTGTTAATTTCTATCCGATACAAGACTTCACCGCCGAAGGCGGCCTTGAGATCATCCCCACACCCGGCTCGATCGCCATTTCAGAAACCGACCCGGACCTGGCTTTCAATCCATTCGGCGATGGGCGCACCACGCAGCCCAACGACATGGCGCTGCTGCGATCGCTCATTGGCGTCGACGACTACCGCGAACGCAGCACCAGCCAGACCTGGGCATTTCAGGCCGACGGCACTGTGCTGGACCTGCCCGGCGGAGCGGCACAGCTGGCGTTTGGCGGAGAATACCGCCGCGAGAAGGTCGATTTCCGCCAGATCAACAGCACCATGCGCTACTACATCAGCCTCGAGGACGGCGCGGACCGCGATGTCAGCGCAGGCTTCCTGGAACTGAATATTCCGCTGATCGGCGCGCATCAACAGATTCGCGGGGCGCAATCCCTGCAACTGAGCCTGGCAGGACGTCTGGACTCCGAAAGCCTGTTCGGCGACAAGCTCACCCCCAAGGCCGGGCTGATGTGGCAACCGCTACCGTCGCTGACGCTGCGCGGGAGCTACAGCCGTGGCTACAAAATTCCCAACCTGAAGCAATTATTCGAACCGCAACAGCTGTTTATCAGCCAGTTCTTTCCCTCGCCCGTGGACCCGGCAACCAATGAGGTCATCAGCCGCCCGCTGCTGCTGAACTTCGGCGGCAATCCCGATCTGGTACCGGAGGAGTCTGTATATCGCAGCGCCGGGGTCGTCTACGAACCGCGATGGTTGCCGCGGTTCTCGCTGTCGGTCGACTATTTTGATATCGATTACACCAACAAGGTCATGACGCTGTTCGATCCAGAGGTGGTCCTGAATTACTTCCCGCAGCGCGTGCAACGCGACCCGACCACCAACCTGGTGACAGGATTCGACTTAAGAACGATCAACATCGCAACAGCGGCCGCGCGCGGCGTGGATCTGCGTATTGTTCATCGCACGGACGTTGCACTGGGCGGCGCTGTCGAAAGCACCCTGAACTACACCTACAACATCACCAATGAAGAACAATCGACCCCGGGCGGGCTGTTACGGGAGAATATCGACACACAGTACTACCCGCGGGTGCGAGCCAATGCCAATGTATTCTGGATCATCACCGGGTATACCCTCGGCTCCACGGTGACTTACGAATCCTCTACCCGCAACGACTTACTCGCCGGCGCCTTCGAGCCAAGGCGCATTCGCCGCGGCATCGTGCTCGACCTGCAAGGCAGCGTCGAGTTCGACGCGCTGTCGAACGCAACATCGCGCTGGACCGAGGGCGTCAAGCTGACCCTGGGGATTCACAACGTGCTGGACCGCCCGCCCTCACCCATCGACGGTGCCGGCGGCTACGCCAAGATCGATCCTCGGCAACGGCGCTACTACCTGTCGTTGCGCAAGACCTTCTGATCGCCGCCTATCAATAGTTACACACAATGACTTACATGAGATCGCTGTACGCGGCGACGGCGCTGACGGTATTCGCCGGCGCCATCGCGCAGGACACCCAACCGGACATGACGACCATCGTCACGGAAGATCAGGCCGACCGGAAAAACTTTTCCGAGGCCCAGCAACGGCACACCGCCGGGGATTCCAAGCGCCTCGACAGAGTCAAGGCGCTGATGGCCGAGATAGAACGTGAAGAACAAGCAGATGAAAAGGAATTCGCAGACCTGCTCGCGGAAATGCAGCGGCGCGATGCGCAAAGACTCAACCAGATCATCGAACTGCTGGCCGCGGACAAACTGACCTCGACTCAGGACCTGGAATCAGCTGCCCTGATACTGCAGCACGGCAGCATACCGGAGCATTACCTGCTGGCCCACGAGATCGGCACCATTGCCGTGCTCAAAGGCGGCACGACACCGCTTGGCGCCTACGCGGAAGATCGTTTCCTGCTGAGCATCGACCGCAAGCAGCGTTTCGGCAGCCAGTACCACGAGATCAACGGGCAAACGCAACTTCTGCCGTTGGAAGATACTCCCCGAACGAAAGTCACCCCAGCCTTCCGCCAGCGGCATCGCATATGGACCCCTCTGGACACGAGCCAACACATGGCTGATCCCCAGCAGGACCTCGGCGAGCCCCAGGGCAGCTTCACCACGGCAGAGCAGGCCCTTGCGCTATATCACGACGATCAACTCACGCACCCGCAGGATCTGCACCACGCCGCACTGCTGCTGCTCCACAGCGACGATCCGCTGGAGCTGCTGCTGGCCCATGAGTTTTCCGCCGCCGCCCTGATGGGTGGAGTCCAGCAGGCAGGACCGGTGTTCGCCCGCACGCTGGACAAATATCTGCTGTCCATCGGCCGACCACAACGGTACGCCACCCAGGAGGGGCCGGCCGCGGATACACCAATCATGCCGCTGGTCAGGCGCGTCCTGGATCTCGACGGCACGCAGGCGACACTGGAGCGCGACTGGACGACTTTGCAATCGCACCTGCGCGAGTATCCACCCGAGGCCGCACTGCAGGATCAACAGATCCTCGCGCGCTGGGTGGAGAAAAATAGTGCGCGACTGCGCGAACTTGCGATGCATTTCTACACCGCCTACCCGCGCGAACCGCGCCGCTGGGATGCGATCGCGGCCTTGCTGCAACGAGCCCCCGCGCAGGCAACCGAGCAGAACGAGGCCACTGCTCAGACTCAACAGGCTTGGCTGGAAGAACTACACACCCTGCACGTCGCACTGGAGCGCTCCTCCGACGCCAGCCCCAAGGCGCGCGAGCAGGCCGCGGCATTCTCCGTTCAACAGGCCCTACTCGGCGCCTATCTGTCACCACAGGACACATCAATCGCACAGATCCGCCATGACCTTGAGCAGTTCGCGGAACGCTTTCCGCAAAGCGGGAACATTGAACTGCTGGCGGACATGCACCTGAACCTGCTGGAAACTCACCGACCTGACGACCTCGAATCCATACTGACCGAGCTGCTGGACAGCCCCAGCCGCACCCTTCGGGAAACGGCCAATGGCCGCATCGAGCGTCACATCCGCGCGCGCAGCGAACCGATGCAAATGCATTTCACCGCTCTCGATGGACGCGAAGTGGACACGGCTGCACTACGCGGCAAGGTGGTGCTGGTGGAATTCTGGGCCACCTGGTGCAAGCCGTGCATCGCCGAAATACCCGCCATCAAACGCCTCTACGAGCGCTACCGCGCCGACGGTTTCGAGGTCATCGGCATCGCGCTGGACGAGCAGAAGGATCGCGACCGGCTGCTGGAACTCATCGAGGAGCACCGGATCCGCTGGCCGCAGTACTTCGACGGCAAGGGCTGGGACAACCCCTACGTCAAGCGATACGCCATCCACGCCGTCCCCGCCCTGTTCCTGCTTGACCAGCAAAGCCGGCTAGTCAGCATCCATACAAGCAGCGAACAGCTCGCCGCGGAAGTGCGCGGGCTGCTGGACTTGGAATAGCCCATGCCATCGGAAGTCGGGCGATAGACTGCCGACTATCGGCAACCAATTCATAATCCGGCACGGGGAATCAGCGTTCAGGGCTTCTGCTTCGTTATTGCGCTGCAGGTGCGAGCACTATGCGGTTGGCCTTGTCTATTGCCCGCAGGGAGAAGGCACTTTCCAGGCTGGCGATCCATCTATATTGTCGTTCACTATCGTGCCGGTGACCCGCAGGTCGCCGATGCGCTCGTCTTCGAAGACCACAGGTTTATGTGCGTAGCGGTTGACGTCCTGCAGAACGTAGCGTAACTGCTCGCGCTCGAAGGCAAGACGACCATTTCTCCAGGCGGTGGTCAGCGCCGGGTCGTTGGCATGGCGAGCGGAGTCGAAACCGAACTCGCCGATTGTTGTTTGATAGCCGGCCTGCAGGCGCCGTGGCAGGCGCTTCATGGAGCGCTCACCAGCCCCGCTCAGGCGCTGCAGCAATGGCACTGTCGGCTCAACCAGAACCTGCCCCTCCATCACGGCAACCACCACACGATCTGAACTGCGCCTGAGATTGAACTCCGTACCCAGCGCCGTCACTGTTGCCGTGCCTGCACGCACCGAGAATGGGCGCTCAGGATCATTCGCCACGGTGAAGAATGCTTCGCCTTCCACCAGGGTGAGCTGACGCGCCGAACTGCTCAGCTTCACCTCCAGGCGTGACTTCCCGCCCAGGACAACTTCCGATCCGTCCTCCAGGCGCAGCGTGCGGTTTTCGCCAACCAGCGTTTCAATGCTGTGAACAGTGCCCGCTCCGCTATCGACGAACGCATAGAACAGAGCGCCCACTCCGACTGCACAGAAAGTGGCCGCCGCGGCCAATGTCCACTGCGATCTGCGCCGACCGGCAGGGCGCCCGAGGTAGCTGCCTATCGGGACGGTGCCATCGTATTGATCCTCACGCAGTTCCTGTTGTCCTGTCAGCGCTGGCTTGCCGATTGCATCAAGGCCGCGCCACACCTCCTCTATGCGGTGGAACGCCTGTGCGTGCTCGGCCTGCGCAGCCATCCAGTTCTGCCATTGCAGCGTTGCCTGCAGCGAGACATCACCGCCCTGCAGGCGCGTAAACCATTCAGCGGCTGCCTGATGAATGGGGTCGTGTTCGGAATGAGCCGGTCTGCAGGCTCGAGCGAAGGGATGGTCTTCGCTCGAGCCCGGCAGATTGGAAGCAATTGTCGCGGTGCCGCAACAGGTTGTACCTGGCTGGCTGCCATTGCCTGATAGCATTCCGGCACAAACCTTTCCGGGAGGACAGAGCATGAGGACGCTTTGCATCATCACCTTGATGCTGACTTCAACCGCACTGATAAGCGGATGCGCCGGCACACCGTCACGACCGACTGCCCATATCAAGCATTCAATCATCTCCTCCGCCCTGGAAAGTCAGACTGAGAGGCGGAACCTGATCGAAGACAACTGGTCCATGCTGGTGCAGTTCAACTTTGTGACCAGCGAACTTATTGACGCCGCCTCAGCCATCGCCCATGAGGTAAAACCCGATGGCAGCCCCTCCGCCGCCGTTTCCACTGCATTTCATGTGTTCTATCTCCACGACTCAGGCCCCTACGTGTGGATCCAGAATCACACTTATTCCGGAAGCAAACCCACGGTGGCAGTAGACGGCCACAGTCCGATCGCACTGCCCCAGGATGGCAGCGTATCCGTGCAGACGGCGCCACCCGAGCTGATCGACCTAATGCTGCAAGGAGCCGTCATACGGGGCCGCTATGGCGTGCGGTCGCAGAACGATCGGGAATTCATCCTTGATCTGCGCGGCTTCCCGCAGGCCTGGGAGAGACTGCAAGTCTCGGCAAGACGGAGATCCGCGGCTATGACACCAGTCGCGATCGAATCGCTCTGGGACGGATTGTCCTTTTCGAAATCCACGCAATAGGCCACGAAAAGCACCGATGTGCGTGCCCATGAACGCAAGCTGCTAAACGAACGCCGGTCGGGCCATCTTCTGCATGGTCAACAATTTCCCGAGCCCGATCGTCAGTACTCCATTGGCGCTACAGGCGTTCAGATCAGAATCGTTTGACCACCGCCACCGAATATGCACGCAGCCGCGGATCACCGTACACGCTGTAGCCACCGAAGGCGCCGGTGGTGGCCAGGATGGGCGGACTGGTATCAAACACATTCTGCACGCCCAGCGTCAGCTCCATGTCCGCCAGCAGACCGCCAGCCGTCGCCGCTGCGGCATCGAAGCGGTAGCGTGCAAACAGGTCGTGGTAGATCTGGCTGGGAATGGTGTCGCTACCCTGCCCGTTGCGGATGCGCGTCATGGTCGCCGTGGAAGCATCGCCGGGATAGGCGATGTAGTCGTCGTAGTACTGGAAGCTCCAGCCCAGGCTCCAGGGCCCACGATCCAGCGTCAGCCCGCCATTCACGCGCAGCTTCAGCGCCGAGTCACCGCTGAAACCGCCGATCTGCACCACCGGAGAACTTTCCAGCAGCTGACGTTTGAAGCTGGGCTGATAGGTACCCACCGCATAGGCGCTGAACGTACCCACCGCCATCTCCCAGGCGTAGTCGATCTGCACGTCCCAGGCCTCCACTTCGGTGTTGGACAGATTGGCCATGGTGAAATCAAACGAGGTGATCTCGCCCGCCGTGTAGCCCAGCAGCTCATCATCCATGCTCAGGGGGCCACGTCCCACGCGCCCCGGCAGGGCGTCCTCGTTGTCGATGACCTGCTGGAAGCTCAGCGCCCCGATTTCATCGCTCTTGCGGATGCGGGTGTAGTCAACTGCCAGACGCAGACCCGGAACAGCGGCGGGTGTGAGGACGGCGCCAGCCGAGAAGCTCTCGGACTGCTCGGGTTTTAGATTGGGGTTGCCGCCACGGTACGTCAGCAATGGATCAAGATAGGTGAACGCCCCACCCCGCTTCGGATCGAGCACCAGAACAAAGCCGTTGGGATCCTCGATGCGGAACACCTGCTCGATTGAAGGCGGCAGGAAGCCGGTGCCATAGCTGGCGCGCAGCAGCAGGCCCGGCAGTGGCGTATAGCGAAGCCCCAGCGTGAAGTCGGTGGAACTGACTTCGTTTGTCGCCCGCTCGACCGCCTGAAAAGGTCCGTCGCGCGAGGGCACCTGCAGCACATCATCAGGCACGGTGACGGTCTGGTACTCATCATGTCGCGCCGACACCTGCAGTTGCAGCTCATGCACCAAGGGTATCTGCGCATCGGCAGACACCAGCGGCACCAGTGTTTCCATGTACAGGCTGCGCACGGTTTGCGCGCGACTGGGATAGTACAAGGGGTCAACAAACTCACCGCTGGAGGGGCTGATGGTGTCGATGAAGCTCCTCTGCACCTCTTCCTCACGGCGCTCCAGCAGCACCGACAGGGTCAACGGACCGGCGGGCAGTCGCGCCAGCGGACCGGCCAGGCGCAGCGCAGTGCTGCGCAGCTGCGTATCCACCGGGCCGAAGAAGAAGTTCGGCGCCGGCAGCAGGTAGGGCGAAAAATCCAGCGGATAGGCATTCAGATCGCGCAGCACATCCAGCGTGCCGGCCTGCAAGGCGGCGTTTCCTGCCGAGTTGATCGCCGGACTGACCGAATCATATTCCAGCCGCGCCCGGCTCCAGTTGACGTCCCCCTGCAGCGACCAGCGCCTGGGCAAGCGCACAATCACGCCGGCGGCGGCCTGGCGAGTCTCGGAGAAGGAGTTCACGTCGAAGCCCAGTCCGGGCGTGGGGAAGACGATACGCACGGGGTCCAGAAAGGGATTGGCCGGGGAAGAACCGAACAGTGTCAGCAGCCCCGGCACGCCTGCATTACGACCGCGGCCTTCATTGTTATAGATGGACAGATCGACAAATGCCTCGACCGACGCCCCGAATTCGCGACGCAGGTTCAGTGCGGCCGATTCAATGGTGGGGCTGTTCAGCAGCGTCTGCTGCCGGCCGGTCAGATCATCAGGCAGATCCAGATTCAGGTTGCCGGCGTTGGCAATCAGGGCCGCGCCGCCGTCGGAAGCCAGACCCGCGTAGCCGTAGGGTACAAAGGTGTGGTTGAAACCCAGGGAGATACCATCCACCGTGCCGTTGTCCAGGCGCAAAGGCCCGCCGGACAAACTGGCGATGTTGGTGGTGGCGCCTCGCGGCGGTGAGGTGCTGAAGAGCTGGGCGCGGTCGTTCTCGTACAACAGCGCCCGCCCGCGGCGGGCGAAATCGCGTTCACCGACCAGCAGCGGATTGGAATCGGCGTAGCTGGCAATCAGCATGACGTTGGTCTTGCCGTCTTCGAGGCTGAAGCCGGCGCTGGCCTCCAGCCGCCGCTGGCCGGCATCGGAATCGAAGGTATTGCCGTAGCTGGCTTTGATGGTAATGCCCGAGTATTCGCGCTTGAGAATGATGTTCACCGAACCACCGGTGGCACCACCACCGTAGATGCCCGAGGCCGTGGAGGGCAGCACCTCAATGCGCTCCACCGCGTCGACCGGAATGCCGTTGATGTCCGGCTGATTGAACGCGCCGGTCACGCCGTTGAAGATGCCCGGCAGGCGGCGACCGTTGAGCAGGATCAGAGTTTGATTGGCGCCCAGGCCGCGCAGGTTGACGGTGCTCTGGTTGCCGAACTGGCCACCGGCATCCTGGCTGTTTGTCTCACCGACGGTGTTCATGGGCAGCCGGGTCTTGAGAAACTGCTCCAGGTTGCCGGCCATGGAGCGCTGGATCTCCCCCGCCTCGTACACCACATAGGGTTGGGCATCATCCTCGCTGCGGCGGATATCGGCGTTGAGCGAGCGCTGGCCTTTCACCAGCATCTCCGGGATGCCCTTCTGATCCTGCCGGGAATCCTCGGCGGATTGTGCGTTGCTGCCGGGGCCGGCCGGTGCCTGCGCTTCATCCCCAGTGTTTGTTGTTCCGGCAGCACCGCTGCGGGCCAGGGCCAGACCCAGCGTCGAGGCGCGCGTGCGGTCAGCCCCCGCGCGGCCTTCCTCCACCGTGGGCGCCTCGCCTCCGGCAGAGGCGGCGAGAATGGCCACGGTACGCTCATCGATGAACCGGGCCTTGAGCGAGGTGGCTGCCAGAATCCGCGACAGCGCATCATCGGGCGTGTACTCGCCCACGACTGCCGGGGCGCGCGCGCCGCCAAGCTGGTCGGAGTACAGCACCACCTGCAGACCCGTCTGCGCGGCAAAGGCGTTCAGGGCATCACCCACCGCCTGCGCGGCGATGTTCAGTGAAAACGTCCCCATGGTGGCCGGCACCGCGGCCGCAGGCGGTTGCGCCGCCACGATGCCGGCCGCAGCGCTCAACCACGCCCCCAGTGCTGTCGCCCGCAATGTTGTATTGATATTGTTCATAGCCCTACCCCGATACCGATCAGAAGACGCCTGTGAGAAAGCCGGCGGCCCGCCAGGCAGGCCCCGTCAGGCGTTGTAGAACACCGGCCCGGGCGATTCAGGGACAAAATTGTCCTCAAACCGCTCACTCGACGTTCCTATACCCTGGGGGTTCTACGCTCAGGGCGTAGACTGATGCAGAAATCGACGTGCCGGAAGCCGAAATGCTGAAGAACGAGCCGCAGGTCCCGCATGCGCAGCGCGAGGTACTCGAAGACCTCGCCCCGGCGCTGTATCGTTTCCTGCTGCGCCGCCTGCGCAGCCGGCGCGATGCGGAAGATTTGCTGCAGTCAGTGTACCTGCGCTTCCTGCAGACCCCGCATACCGAGCTGGTGCGCCAGCCGCGCGCCTACCTGTATCGCATCGCCACCAATGTCATCAGCGAGTTTCACATGCGCCGGCAGCGCGAACCGGTGCTGTACGACTCGCAAACCGCCAGCGAGGTGGCCGAACAGGCGCCGGCGGATGACATGTGGACCGACGGCTATGGCGAACGCCTGGCCATGGAGGAGCAGCTCAAACGTGTGCTCGACCAGCTGCCGAAGACCTATCGCGCCGTGCTGCTGATGCGCACCCGCGACGGCCTGTCGTTCAAGGACATCGGTCAGCGCCTGGGCATCACCGAACAATCCGCACGCAAGTACATGGTGCGCGCCATGGCGCAGTGCCGGGTCGCCCGCTGGCCGCAGCCCCCGGAGCGCCGGTCCTCATGAACACACCCGCCGTGCAACAGCGCATCGCCAGCGAAGCCGCCGAATGGCTGCTGCGCCTGGAGGAAGACGATGGCGCCTCCTGCAGCACGGACTTTGTTCAGTGGCTGCGGGTCTCTCCGCACCACATCGACGAATTCCTGCTGGTCGAGGCGGCCTGGCGCAGCATGCATCACGCCGACCCGCAGCGGCGCATCGATCTGGACGCATTGATCGACAGCGCCCGCAGCGACATCGTGCCGCTGAGCGATACGCCCTTTGCCGCGCCCGCCACGGCACACCGGATAATCGCGCCACGCGCCCGCCGGCGCCCCTGGGCCTACGCTGCCGGCATCGCACTGCTGATCTGCGGCGGCTGGTTCGCGTCCTCATGGTTCACGGCCCCGCCCGCCTATCAAACCGCAGTCGGCGAACAACGTGCCTTCAAGCTGCCCGACGGCTCGCTGCTGCATCTGAATACGCATTCACGCGCCGAGATCCGCTTCTCGGACGAAGCCCGCGAAGTACACCTGCTGCAGGGCGAGGCCCTGTTCACCGTCAAGGCCGACAGCGCACGCCCCTTCCGCGTGCTCAGCGGCACGGCCAAGGTCCAGGCCATCGGCACCGCCTTCAATGTCTACTATCGAACCGACAGCAGCACCGTGGTGTCGGTGGTCGAAGGTCGCGTGAACGTCTCCACCGCCGCGCCTGGCGACGGACACGATACAGACAGCCGCACCGCCCCGCTGTCCGCCGGCGAGGAGGTGCGGGTACAGTCGGACGGCAGGATCGTCAAACAAAACGCCGCGGACATCGCCAGCACCCTGGCCTGGCGCCAGCGCCGCCTGGTATTCCGCGCCACGCCGCTGGCCGAGGTCATCGCCCAGTTCAATCGCTACAACAGCGCGCCACGCCTGCAACTGTCCAGCGATGCCATTGCCCGGCGGCGCATCACCGCCACCTTCAATGCCGACGATCCCCGGGCGCTGCTGAACTTCCTGCGCGAGGATGCGACGGTGCTGCTGGAAGTTGGCGATGACACGGTAACGATCGACATCCGCGGCGGCGGGAACACCATGTGATGCTTGGCGCCCAGGATGCGGTGCGCGTTCTCCACCCGCACAGGTGCTCCCACGTTGACGGGAGCGCTCCTCCGTACCGTGTGGCCCCAGGTATCGGCCCGCGGGTTACAAACAGGAACGGGCGCTGACCTGCCACCCGCCCACTGCCACATGCAGCAACTTACTGGCCGAATCGCTTGCTGAAGGCGATCGAGTAGCGCCGCAGGCGCGGATCGCCTTCGGTGCTGTAGCCCCCGAAAAGATAGGTGGCGGCGCTGGCCAGTATCGGCGGACTGTGATTGAAGACATTCTGCACTGACACGCGCAGATCAGCGTTCTTCAGCAGGCCACTGGCAAAGCCGCCGGATCCCTCAAAGCGATACCGCCCGAACACATCATGGTACGCCTGGGTGGGAATCCATTCAGATCCTTGATTGAATATCATGACGTCGCGATCATAGTCCGATGCGGTAGCTGCGTAGATCCGGTAACTATCATAGTACTGCATGTTCCATCCCAGACTGAGTGCGCCCCGACTCCAGTGCACGCCGGCATTGACGCGCCATTTCAGCGGACCATCACCGTATCCCACTTTCTCAATCTCATTGCTGTCCGCCGTGACCTGCTGCTTCAGGTGAGGCTGCAACGTGAAGATCGCATCCGCCGTGAAATCACCAAGACGCGTCTCCCAGGTGTAGTCGGCCTGGACATCGAAGGCTTCAAGCACGCTGTGGGCAACGTTGACGTTACCGAGATTCAGCTCGCGAATCGCGCCGCCGGTGTAGCCCAGCACCGTATCGGCTGGCGTCAGCGGCTCACGCACAATGTACCCGGGAAGATCATCTTCCAGATCGAGATAGTTCTGAAATGGCAGCGTGGTGATTTCATCGGCCTTCTCGATTCTCGTGTAATCCACGGATAGCCTGAATCCCGGCAAACTGTCTGGCGTGAGAATCGCACCGGCTGACCAGCTCTGCGATCGCTCCGAACGCAGCTGCAGGCTGCCAACCAGAGAAAAGCTCTCTACGTTTGCACCCGTAACCGGCAGCCCACCGCGCTTGGGGTCCGTCAACCCGAAGAACTCAATGTACTCTGTTGGCAGCAGAGCTTCCGAGAGCTGCAGCGGCGAAGGTGGCAGAATCCCTTTACCATAGCTCACTCGCAAGGCCAGATCCCGCGCTGGCACATAGCGCATACCCAATGTGTACTGATGCCCCGCGACCTTGTTCGTCTGATACGGCACATCGGGAAACGGCCCATCTGCGGAGGGAATCGATACCTCACCGTCACCCAGCGGACGTGCGCGCGTCTTCGTGCCGTCGTAGCGGTAGGAAGCCTGCAGATCGAGTCCACGCAGGCCGGTGCGCGCATTTCGCGCCGACACCAGCGGCGCGGTAAGTTCGGAATACACGCTCTCGGTAGTCGCACCGATTTCGGCATAGTACAGGTAGTATGGATCTGTGCTGCCCAGGGATCGCAGGGTCAACACCTGATCTCCGGTCAGTTGCTCACGATTCTCCAGCAGGGCCACCAGCCGCAATGGTCCGCCAGGCAATTCAAGCAGCGGGCCAGCCAGGCGCAACGTCATATCCTCGTGTGAAACGGGGTAATCCGCCGCTGTCGACGCAACCTGATCAGGCGGGCCGGGATAGTACGCCGAGAAATCCATAGGGTAGGCATTCACATCACGCAATGGGTCCAGCCTGCCATCGAGCAGCGCAGCCTTTCCATCCTGACTCAGGAATGCACGCGGATAGTGAAATGCGAACGAAGACAGACTCCAGCTGTACTCCCCCTGCAGTGTCCAATCACGCGGCAATCGCACGATGAGCCCGCCGCTCACCTGCTCGACCCTGGATTGATGGCGCGTTCGCAATCCGGTGGTATCGTATCCGGGCACGGGTAGCGCAAGCCGCACTGCCTCGGTAAACGGATTATTCGGGCCTGCAGGCAGGACAAGGTTCGTGTCTCTTGATGCCTGTCCGCTGCCCACTGCTGAAGCCCGATTGTCGTAACGGGACAAATCCACAAACGCCTGGATTCGCCCGGAGAACTCGCGCCGAATACTCAAGGAAAACGAGCGCACGGCCGGCGCTGCTATCAGAGAGTATTGACGACCGATCAAATCGTCTGCCAGCCCAAGATTGTACTGCCCGGCAGTGCTCAGGAAGGCTGCACCACCGTCGCTCGCCGGTCCGGCGTAACCCATGGGCACATGCGCGGTGGGAAAGCCCAGTGATTGCGCACTACCGAGCAGCACCAGGTCGTTACCACTGACACTCTTGATGTTGGTGGTATAGCCGTGCACTGGTCCCGTCTGGTCAAAGAATGCATCGCGGTTATTGGCATACTGCAAGGCGCGGGAACGCTCTGCGAATTCACGGTCGCCGAGATACAGTGGACTGGCATCCTGGTAGCTGGCCATGAATGAAATTCCGGTGCGCCCGCCTTCAAGATTCAGTCCGCCGGCAACGTCGAGGCGCCGGTCGGCGCCACCGCCCGCGAATGTGTTGTCGTAACGTGCGGTGAGCTCAAGCCCTGAATAGTCGCGTTTGAGGATGATGTTCAGCACACCGCCCGTTGCACCGCCGCCATAGATGCCACCCGCCGTGGAAGGCAGCACCTCGATACGCTCAACCGCCGAGAGCGGAATGCCGTTGATATCGGGCTGCCCGAAGTCCACGCTGTCGCTGACGCCAGGCTGGCGCCGGCCGTTGACGAGAATGAGAGTCTGATTGGCGCCCAGGCCACGCAGATCGACTGTGCTGCGATTGCCCTGCAGACCACCCAACTCCTGACCTGCGCTTCCACGCACCTGGTTCATTGGCAACCGGGTCTTGAGAAAGGTGTTCAGGTCCGGCGCCATGGAGCGGTCAATATCCTCTGCATCGAAGACCACATAGGGCTGCACGTCGTCCTCGGTACGGCGAATATCGGTGTTGGAGGTACGTGCGCCTTTGACAAGCATTTCCGGAATGCCTGCCGAAGAAGGTGGCACCAGCCGCGTATCCTCGTGCTCTTCATCGCGGGTACGCGCGCTGCCGCCATCGTCCTGCACCTCGCCTGAAGACGATGACTGGATCCCGGCCAACTGAAGACTATCCGTGGAAAATACCGCGGTGGTCGGAGCCGTTGCGGCCGGCTGCACCGTCACCGTCCTCTCATCCAGGTACTTGTACGTCAGCCCGGTGCCCTCCAGCACCTTGGCCAGCGCCTCCTCGGTGCTGAGGTCACCCTTCACACCGGAAGTCCGGACCTGCCCCACCACCTCGGTCAGAAACACAATCTGAAAATTGCGCTCCCTGGAAAGCTGCTGCAACGCCGGTTTCAATGCCTGCGCCGGAATATCCACCGGGGCGGCGGTAACACCGATTGCCAGAACGCTCAGACCGATGACGGCGACAAGGATACGCATGGGCATAGGCCCCCTATGTGTTGTACCTGCCCACGTAGACGGCGACTTCAACAAAAACAGACAATACGCATCAAGGATTCGCCTCGATTGCCACCCCACCTGCATGCTCGCGCACTCGCATGCCGGGCAATGTCGCCAGGAAACTAATCAGTGAGCGCGGATCTGCCGAATCGAAGCGTGCGGTAACCGACAAATGCTCCAGCTCCGGGTCAAGCTGCAGACGACTGCGGCCAACGCGGTTGAACTCCGCCACCACTTCAGCCAGCGTCGCATCGTCAAACACCATCTCGCGCCGCTTCGTCCAGGCCGTTACAGTCGCAACATCGGTGGACTTCGGCGCCGTGATTGACGCTGCCGTGGCCACCACCTGCTGTCCTGCCGTCACCACCGACGAGCGATCTGCCCCCTGTACCGCCACGCGGCCTTCGACCACCGTCACCGTTACGCCCGTCGCCTGCCGCTCCACGTCAAAACTGGTGCCCAGAGCCTGCACTCGCGTGCGGCTACTCCTGACGACAAAGGGCCGACTGGTGTCCGCAGCGACTTCAAACAACGCCTGCCCCCTCAGCAGGTCAATGCGCCGTTCGCGCTGGCTGAAATGCAGACGGATCTTTGATCGCGCATTCAGATGCACCGCCGAACCGTCCTTCAACTGCAAGGTGAACAGCTCGCCACTGCGGGTACCATATGTCGGCGTAGTGAGATATGAGATCCCCACAAACGCCAGCACCGCGCAGGCAGCGATGGCTGCCGCCGCGACAAGGCGCTGCGAGCGCCTGCGGGCGCCAGTCCGGCGCCCCGCAGAAGGCCCCGCCGCTGTGGCATTCAGTGCCGTGACGTTGTCCTCGCGCGCCACCTGCTCCAGCAGTTGCGCCACCGGTACCTTTGTCAGCCCTGCGCTGTCCTCCCACGCCGTCACCGCCTGCAGATATGCCCGGATGTTCTCCGGCGAGCGGCGCAGCCAGGCATCGAGCTTCCTGCGCGTGCCGGCGGTGGCCTCTATATCCAGCTCGACCAGAAAATCCACCGCTTCCTCGTAGGTCTGCCTGTTCATGCTGGCTCCCTGCCCAGTCGCCGCGTCAGGTGGCCGACGGCCTGCTTGATGTCGTTCTTGACCGTATTCGGATGCACCCCGTGGAGCCGGGCAATCTTCTCGTGATTCATTCCATGTACCCGGTACAGCAGAAAGCTCGCATACACCCGCGGCGGCAGCTCCTGCAATATCTGCTCGGCCTGCTCGACGCGGCGCTGCGCATCTGCCTGCGCCACCGGGTCCTCACTGGCCCACGCCTCTGGTCCGTCCGACGCCAGGCGTACCGGACCTCCGTCCGTGTGCGCCTTCGCGTGCCCCATGTCGTGCAACGTATGCGCCGCCACCTGAATGACATAGGCCTCAGGGTTGCGCACCGTCTCCTGCTCCCGCCGACGGATAATGCGCAGGTACACCTCCTGCACGACGTCATCAATGGCATGTTTCGCGCCACGCAGCCGCGCCGCCACGAAACGGCGCAGACTGCGCCCGTGGTCGCGGGCGATGGCATCGGCAAGGCTACGGCTTTCAGGTACGTTCACGGGGACTGCGGTTTTCAGGGTCTGTCAGGGTAGACGGGTTTGACGGGAGAAAAGGACAATCCGGCAGCGCGTGAGGCATCCACATTCCGATTCCTGCCCCTAAAGCTGAACAGCTCAAGAAAACGAGCGTGTCTGGCCTGTCTGCTGCAACAGCGTACGCAGTGGAGTGACGCACACAAGGAAACGGAGGCCCGTTGTTGCCGCCGACGCCCGAGCGCTGCGTTATAGTAGCGGCAACGCAACCTGAGCCATCTGATCATGACAACCACGCCCTATCCTATTGGCAGCCCCGGCCTTCCCTGGGGTGAATCCGAGCGCACGCAGTGGCTGTCACGCCAGCAGCGGCATCGCAGTTATGTCGACGACGTAGTGAAAGACCTGGAGCGCCTGTCAGCGCGATTCGATGTCGAGGAATACGGTCGCATCGAGTATCCGCCCGATCGCTACACCCTGTTCGCGGCACGCAGTCGCAACTGGCACGACGAGCGCCCCATCGCGCTCGTCACTGGCGGTGTTCACGGCTACGAGACCAGCGGCGTGCACGGGGCACTGCAGTTTCTCCACCGCCATGCCGCACAGTATGCAGAGCGGATCAACCTGCTGGTGGCGCCCTGCGTCAGCCCCTGGGCCTACGAACGCATCCATCGATGGAACGCCAATGCCATCGACCCCAATCGCTCGTTTCGGGACAACGCCCCGGCCGAGGAATCAGCCGCGCTGATACGCCTGATCGCGCCACTGCGCGGACGGTTCCTGCTGCACATCGACCTGCACGAGACCACCGACACCGACGAGACCGAGTTCCGTCCCGCGCTCGCGGCCCGCGACGGCAAGCCATTCACGCCCGGTATCATTCCGGACGGCTTCTATCTCGTCGATGACAGCGCCAATCCGCAACCTGAGTTTCAGCAGGCCATGATCGATGCCGTCAGCAAGGTCACCCACATCGCGCCGGCGGATGCCAGCGGCCAGATCATCGGCTCGGACGTCGTGTCGCCGGGCGTCATCCGCTACCCCATGCAGCAGCTCGGGCTGTGCGCGGGCATTACTGGAGCGCGTTACACCACGACCACCGAGGTCTACCCGGACAGCCCGCGCGCCACGGCCGAAGAATGCAATGCCGCTCAGGTCGCCGCGGTCTGCGCAGCGATTGATTTCGCGCTGAAATAGAAGATCCGGACTACCGGGCAGCCGCAGGCGCGGATCGCCGTAGGCGCTGTAGCCTGCCCCGGCGCCCAGGCCCGCTAAGGCGAGGATGGGTGGCGAGGTATCGAGCACGTTCTGCACGCCCAGGGAAATCTCCGTGTTGGCCCACAGTGTGCCGGCGAAGGTCGCCTGATCAAACCGATACGTCGCTTCCAGGTCATGCCATCAGCGCCCGAAGCGCTTGGTGATCGCGATGGCGTAACGCCGCAGGCGCGCATCGCCCTCGGTGGCGTAGCCGGCGATCGCGTAGCTGTTCGCGATGGCCAGGATGGGCGGGCTGGTGTTGAGCACATTCTGCACCGAGACTTGCAGCTCCGTGTTCTCCAGCAAACCGCCGGCGAAACCGGCCGCGTTCTCGAAACGGTAGCGGCCGTAAATATCGTGATAGGTCTGGGTGGGTATCCAGGCCGATCCCTGTCCGAGCACCAGCCTGTCGCGTAAACCCATCGTGGCCGAACTGGTATACACCCGGGAGGCATCGTAGTACTGCAGGTTCCAGGCTAAATCCCAATTGCCGCGGCTGAAGCGCAGGCCCGCATTGGCCCGCCACTTCAGCGGGCCATTGCTGTAGCCCACGGTCTCCATCGTCGCGCCATCCGGCGTCACCTGCTGAGTGAGGTGCGACTGCAGGGTGGTCAGCACGTTGGCGGCAAACGAACCAAAAGGCGTCTCCCAGCGGTAGTCAACCTGGATGTCGAAGGCCTCCATCAGACTGCTGGCGATGTTGATAGGCCCGCCATGGAACTCCCGAATCTTCCCACCCGTATAGTTCAGTGCCATATCCGCCGCGGTCAGCTCTATACGCTCCACGTATCCCGGCAGGTCATCCTCCAGATCAAGAAATAGCTGCCATGACGGGGCGAGAATTTCGTCGGTCTTCTCGATACGGGTGTAGTCCACCGACACTCTCAAGCCCGGCAGACTCGCCGGCGTGAAAATCACCCCGCCCGACCAGCTGGCGGATTGCTCCGGTCTCAGCAACAGGTTGCCGGAGGCCGTAAAGCGCTCCACGGCCGACGCATCGACGGTCAGCCCGCCGCGCTTGGGATCCCGGATCCCCGTAAAACCCAGTGTGGCCGGGGCGCGATCGGTCTGGCCAAGATCCCTGGAGTTGGGCGGCAGTATGCCCTCGCCATAGCTGATCCGCAGCGCCACATTTTCCATCGGCGTGTAGCGAAAGCCCAGCGTGTACTGATTGCCCGTCACGCGCCGGACCACAAACGGTACATCCGGAATCGGACCGTCGGGCGAGGGCACGCTCACTCTCGATCCGGTGGACGAACGGGTACGGACCTGATTGGCATCGTGGCGATAGGAGGCGAGCACATCGAAGCCCAGCAACCCCGGGCGCGCCCGGGCCGCGGAGACCAGCGGCGCATTCAGCTCGATGTAGCCGCTGTCGGTGATCCCGCCCACCTCGCCATAGTAGAGATAGCTGGGGGCGCCACCTTCCACATAGCTGGTGAGGATCTGATCGCCGGTGAACTCCTCGCGGCGCTCCAGTAGCGCGGCCAGGCGCAGCGGTCCGCCCGGGAGCCGCAGCAGCGGGCCGGAGACCCGCAGCGTGGCGTTATTCAGTTCCACGGGAAAGTCGCGGCCAATTGCGCGGCCATCCTCGCCGGGGTAGAAGCCGGAGTAGTCCAGCGGATAGGCATTGATGTCGCGCAGCGGATCGAGCCGTCCGTCGATCAGCGCGGCGTTGCCGTCCACGGTCAGTGCATCCTGTCGGCTCTTGTAGGTGAGTGTCGATCGGCCCAGGCTGTACTCGGCCTGCGCCGTCCAGTCCCGCGGCAGGCGCACGATCACGCCCCCGGCAATCTGCTCGCTCAGCGAACCGGTGAGGGTGCGGTAGGCATCATCCTCGTAGCCCACCAGGGGCACCGACAGCTGCACAGCCTGGTTAAACGGATTGGCCGGACCTACCGGCAGGGTGCGCGCCGCCCAGTAAAACGACAACTGGGAGCCCCTGCGCTCGGTGCGGCTGTCATAGCGGGAGACATCCACGAACGCCTCGATGTGGTCGGTGAATTCACGCCGCACACTGAACTGCAGCGAGCGCACCGAAGGGGCGTTCAGCAGCGCAAACTGGCTGCCCAGCGGATCCTCGCCGAGCGCGAGGTTGTAGCGGCCGGCCGTGCCCAGGAACGCCGCGCCGTTGTCGCTCGCCGGCCCCGCGTACCCCACCGGCACATGCGTAATGTTCGAGTTCAGCGAGACCATGCCTTCCTTCAGCACCAGATCGCTGCCATTGATGCTGCGGATATTGGTGGTGTAACCGCGGATCGGCTGGAACAGGCCGGCGATGGCGGAATAGTCGTTCTGCGCCTGCAAGGCGCGCGAACGGGCGGCAAAGTCCCGCTCCCCCAGGTACAGCGGGTTGCCGTCACGGTAGCTGCCCATGACCATGACATTGGTGCGCCCGCCCTCCAGGCTGAAGCCCGCCGTGGCGTCCAGGCGCCGCTCGGCGCCGCCACCGTCAAAGGTGCCGTCGTAGCGAGCGGTCAATTCCAGATCGTTGTAGTTGCGCTTCAGGATGATATTCACCACCCCGCCGGTGGCCCCGCCGCCGTAGATGCCCCCGGCCGTGGAGGGCAGGATCTCGATGCGTTCCACCGCCGAGAGCGGGATGCCGTTGATATCCGGCTGTTCGAAGTAATTGCCACTGGCCACGCCCGGCATGCGCCGGCCGTTGACCAGGATCAATGTCTGGTCGGCGCCCAGGCCGCGCAGGTCGATGGTGCTTTGATTGCCCCGGGCACTGAGAAAGTTCTGAGCCTCGGTGTCGCGCGCCTGGTTCATCGGCAGGCGGGTGCGCAGGAAGGTCTCCAGGTCCGGCGTCATGGAACGCCCGATCTCTTCGGCGTCAAACACCACGTAGGGCTGCACGTCGTCCTCGGTGCGGCGGATGTCGGTGTTGGAGGTGCGCGTGCCCTTGACCAGAATCTCCGGCACGCCCCGGGAATCCTCCGCGCTCGTCGGCGGGCGTGCGGATTCAGTTGCCTCAACCGGCGCAGCGGCGGCATCCGATTCACTCACCCGCGCCAGCCGCAACACGGATTGCGGCGGCACGCTACCCGACGCCGAAGCCTTGTCCGACACCCAGATCATGCGTGGATTGACGAACTGATACGTCAGGCCGGTATGTTTGAGCATCCGCGCCAGCGCCTCACTCGCCGTCAGCTCGCCCTTCAGCGCCGGAGACACCATTCCATCTCCAGCCACATCCTCGGTCCTGAACATGATCTGCAGTCCCGTCTGCTTGCCCAGTTCCTTCAGCGCCAGGCGGATGGGTTGCGGCTTGATATCCAGGTTGATCCTGGGCGATTCCCCCGCGACGGCGCCGGTTGCCATAACCAGCAGTGTGCACAGCATGGATGTCATGAATCTCATAATGAACTTCCCCGGCCAATGTTGCATTCTCTGGCTGGGTAGTCGCTGCCGGCGGCGATTCTTTAGGTACCTCTGCGCCGCAACCTAAAGAATCCGTACTTCGAGCGTCTATACAGTGCAGAGGTCTCTCGACGGATACGCATGCTGGACAGAAAGCCAAAAACCTCACAGGCGGCGCTCGCAAGGGCGGCGATGGCCTACCGCCAGTACGCCCCGAGCCTGCACGCCTATCTCTCCCGCCGGCTGCACAGCCGCTCGGACGTGCCGAATCTCACCATGGAGATCTACGAGCGGTACCTGCGCACCCGACAGCTGGAGGTCATCGAGAATCCGCGCGCCTTCCTGTTCCGCATCGCCAGCCATGTGGTGGCCGACGCGCGACGGCTGGAGTCTCGCCAACCGCTGACCTTCGACTCCGCGGTAACCGACCGGGCCGCCGAATCGCTGGAGCTGTCCACGCCGGATGACAATGACCGACAGATAGACGCCACGCGTGAGTTGCGGCAGGTGCGCACTGCGATGCGACAACTGCCGCCCATGCACCAGGCCGTGTTGTGGCTGGCCGTACACGACGGCCTCGCGCACAAGGAGATTGCCCGGCAGACCGGACTGACCCCGGCCACCGTGGGTTTGTATGTATGCGAGGCGCGAGCCCGCTTGAGGAAGATGGTGGACCATCATGCAGACTGAGGAACAGATTACCCAGCTGACGGCGAAACGCGCCGCCGAATGGATGGAAACGCTGCGCGCGGATACACACGCCGACCGCGTCGCCTTCGACGCCTGGCTGCGCGAATCCCGGTCCCACCTCGAGCAGTTCCTGGAACTGGAGGCGCTGGACCGGCAGGTTCGCGCACTCGATGCGGCCGACCGGCCCGACATCGAGGGCATGATCGCCGGCGCCGCGACCACGGTGCGCCCCCTGAGGCAGCGCCCGTGGACCGATCAGGCGCCGACGCGCGGCAGACGCCGTTTCCGGCCGCTGGCCGCCGCGGCGGCCCTGGCCCTGCTGTCATGGGTGGGGTATTTCGTCTTGCAGACCTCTACCCAGCAATACACCACCCGGGTGGGCGAACAACGCTCCCTGACGCTGGCGGACGGCTCGCAGATCCACATGAACGTGGACACCGTGCTCAAGGTGAACTACAGCGACCGCGAGCGCGGCATACGGCTGACCTCGGGCGAGGCCATTTTCGAAGTGGCCAATGACCCGGCGCGCCCGTTCATTGTTCATACGCCCACCGCCGACGTGCGTGCGCTGGGCACGCAGTTCAATGTGTATCAGCGCAATACCACCGTCGTCTCCGTGTTGCAGGGCCGGGTGCAGGTCAAGACAGGCGCCCGCGATTCGCGGGACCTGGCGGCGGGAGAGGAAGTGCAGATCGCCCGTGGCCGTATCCAGCCGCGCGCGCACCCGGATGCAAGCAAGACCGCGGCCTGGCGCCAGGGCCGGCTGTATGTCGATGAGATGCCGCTAGCGGAAATCGTGCGGGAGTTCAACCGCCACGGCGGCCCGGTGCGCCTACGGCTCGAAGGCATCCCGGCCGGCGCCTACCGCTTCGGCGGCACCTTCGACGCCGATGACCCGGCCGCCTTTGTCGATCTGCTGGAGCGGCAGAGTGATCTGCAGGTGCAGCGGGCTGAGGGCGAGATCGTGATTCGCGGGCGGGATTGAGCGACTGTATACACCGCCAGCACTCGTGATGTGAAATTCCTTCGGTGAAATGGCTCGATACGCTATCCAAACGTTTCCTGAAATTAAAGCTGGCCCCTTGCTCTGTCCCTTGTTCGGCCCCCCGATAGCGAATGACGCTCAGGTCCAGCGTACCGCCGCCAAAATCCACCGTCAGCGCAATGCCCGGCTTGTCCGGCCGCGCCCGCCATAGATAGCTCAGGGTGGCGGCGATGGGCTCCGGATAGAAATGAATGTTGCGAATTCCGGCATAGCCGCCCGCCTCACCCAGCCGCGCCAATGCCACCTCATTTCGCTGTGGATCGCGGCCCTCGAAGTTGACCGGTCGTCCGACGTGAACCGTCTCCGCCGGCCGGCCCAGCACCTGCTGCACACCTTCGCGCATGCGCTGCAACACCGGAGTCATCAGCGCCACCAGACGAAAAGCGCGACTGAAGACCGTCAGCCGGTCCATGCCGGCATCGCCCAGCAGGCGCTTCAAGCCGAGAAACAATCTCCCGGGCTGGCCGCGATCGTACAGCTGACCATAGACCGTATTGCGATTGTCTTCCTGTTCACCATCGGACTCACCGAGACGGGCACCACTGATTTCCGTGGCCGCCACGCCAATGGCTTCCGGCACCAGCTCGACCAGCCGTCCCCGGTTCTCCTCTACGTACTGCTCGACAGCAGCCGAGCCGGTGAGCGCGGCGAAGCTGCGGTTCAGGTGGACGGCCGTGGGCAGGATGGGACTGGCGCCATCCAGCGTGACGTAGCGCAGCTGCTCGCCATCGAAATACGCCACCGCCGAATTGGAAGTCCCGAAGTCCGCCCCTACGCCCGTCATACGCCCTGCTCTTCCGCAAAGGGGCGCTTTATACCCGAATCGAGCGGCCGCGGCGGCATTGCAGCCTCTGCGGCTGCCCGGTCGCGATGAAATCGGCGATCTCAGTTTCCGGTGCTGACGATGCCCCCGTTGGGCAGAAATATGCCGATGGTCTGCCCGTCGGAGATGCCGCTGGAGAATTTCGTCTGCCAGCTGCCGCCGCCACCTTGCGACTGCGCAACCAGGGCGCCGAGATTCCACTGCGGCGGTCCGCCTTCATATCCGGCCAGACCCTGCGCGGTGATGAAGTAGCGTCCCGGAACAATGGGGCCGGTGATCTGCTGCAGGGCCCGCAGATCCAGGAGATGCAGTTCGCGGCCGTTTACGAACACTCCAGTGCCGCCGCCGGAGGCATCCGACTGCAGGCCACCGCCCAGCCTGAGCCCCGGGGCGATGAAACCCAGTGTCGGGCTACCTCTTACACCCCAGCTGCCGAGCACGGGGTCGTACCAGTAATCGGCGTCGGGAATACGGATTCCGTATGTTTGTTCGGCCTGCGCCAGTTCCTGCGCGCTTAACCTGTGACCATTGATCACCACTTTGCGTTCGCCGTCCGCGGCCGCGCCCGCCGTAGCGGCTCCTGTCTGCCGCAGGAAGGCGACCTGCTCGCCGTCCTCCGGATCTCCGATCTCGAGAATCAGCCGCTCGCCCTTGACGGTGGCAACAAACGGCACGGCCTCCTCGCCCTTGCCGATGGTGCCGGCAAAACCCAGGCCCTGGTAGCGCGCAGTCAGCGACTGGGACATGTGCGGGTCGCTCAGCGTGCCGGTGAGCGACCCGTCGGATTGCGTCTGCAGTTTCAGGATCAGGGAGGGCTCATCCTCGGCTTTGTACACGCCGGAAAAGTCCCCGGCGGTTGCCATGCCCCAGAGCATCGAACACAGCGGAAACAGAATCGCGCAAACAGATGCGGGCCGCATGGCTCACCCCTTTTATCCGGGAAGACGATTGGCTAATCGGGACGCCGACCGATCATACCCAAGAGCCGCCACCAGCGTCTTCAGCTGTGGGGCCTTGGGCTGCGGATGGATGATGTAGTCCGAACAAACGCCTCGTCAGTTCGCGCTATCGGCCAGCAGGCGCCTGACCTCCGTTCCCAGCGTCTCTCCGCGGGCATTGGTGCTCACCAGCCGCCCGCTCTTGTCAAACAGGTACATGGCGGGTATTGCGGTAACGCCGTATTTCTGGGCGATCTCGTTCCTGAAGTGCTTGCCGTCGAAGTGCTGCGGCCAGGGCATGTCCCTCTTGGCGACAAAGTCGATCAGCTTCTGGCGATCTTCGGCCTTGTCGAGCGAAACCCCAACCACCTCGAAACCCAGGTCGTGATACTTCCTGTAGTTGGCGGTCACGTTGGGCAGCTCGGCCACACACGGGCCGCACCAGGTCGCCCAGAAATCCACCAGCACCACCTTGCCGCGCAGCCTGGCCAGATCCACCTTGCGCCCATCCACTGCGGTGAAGGCCAGCTCGAGCGGTGTCTCGCGCAGCTGCTCGGTCCGCAGCGCCCCCTGCGCCCACTGGGCGACGCCTGGATTTGGATCGCCGGCCTGCTTTTCCAGATAGGTCAACACCTCCGTCGGATTCACGCGCCGCAGGCGACCCAAGTACTGCCACTCTAACGTCTGCAGCCGCTTCATCTGGGGAAATTCCGCACGTACCATGTCGATGCGCCCGCGCAACGCCGCCAGGGCCGCGGCATCCGCCTTCTGCGTGTGCATCTCTCCCACCAACTTCTCCACCCAATGCCAGTAGGCCTCCTCGCGGTTCTTTGCCGGGACGCCGGTTGCGGCGATCAACTGCTCAAGCAGCGCATCGACCTTTTTCGACCAGGCCTGCTCCACCACCTCGTCGCGAACCAGCGCCTTCCAGCCCTGCTCGCGCACGTCGCCGATTGTCTTGTAGACCGGCCGGTAGACTTTGGCCAGCGCCACCACCGCGTCCCAGTGGCGCGAATCGCCTGGATACTGCTCGACGAACTCCATCAGCAGATCGCCGAGCGCCGCGCCACGCTGCGCACGTGCTTCAATATATTCCCTTGTCAGGACAACCTCGTCTCCGGCGCGCTCCAGCTTGGGCTCGGGACTTTTCTGCAGTTCCTCGATGCGGTTCCACAGCTCCGCGGCCGGGATGGATGCGGCCTGCGAGCCGCCGGGCGGCATCCATATCATCAGGCAGGCAACCGCCAGTAGGGGGCCTCTCATGGCAAGCGTTTGATTAATCATGTTGAATCAGTCCGTCCCTATGTTTCAACGCGAGCCGACAAAATCGAATTTCTTGACTATATTCAGATACACCATCCGGCGGCGCAGATCCACCCGCCGCGGATCCCAGGGCACACCGAATCCATCGAAGAAGGGGAATTTCGCATCGAACAGGTCCTTGATGCCGCCGTTGAACTCCAATCCGACGGCATCCATCCGATAGGAGCCGGTGAGATCGACGGTCGTGTAGGAATCCACCGATCCGTCGAGCCCTGGGAAGCTTCGGGCGAGGGTGTTGTAATAGCTGCCAGAATAATTCACATACACGTTCGCGCCATAATTGCCCCGGGTCCAGTTGACCCAGCCGCGCATCCTCAACTTCTCAGGCCCGCTCTCAGTACCCAACACAACCGATGGAGTCGCGCCGGGGAAGAAGACATTCTCCAGCCTGGTGTTATAAGTGCCGTCGGCCCCCAGGGTAAACGCACCGACGGTGGCCGTGTCAAAATCGTATGTGGCCTTGAAATCGTAGCTGGCGCCGTTTCTTGCGGCAATATTAATAGCCTTGAGATTAATTCGGGTAACTTTGTTATTGGAATCCCTCGGCGCCAGTCGCGGGTCACCGAAGAAGGCGTCCGGATGTCCGCCTACGAATGCAAGCAGGGTCGATGTGCTGGAAATCTCGTTGCTGAAATCGATCTTGCTGTAAGTGACCGAAAGGTTCAGTCCGTGCAGGACGCCTGAAGGCTTCCAGTCCAGGCCTATCGCGGTGTTCCTGGAGGTCTCGGGTTGTAATCCCGGATTACCGCCGAAATAAAAGGGTGGATCGAATGTGGCGGCATCGCCGGGATTCTGTGGATCGCTTATCCCAAAGGCAGCCGCGTAGTAGTAGGGTCCGGATTCCGGCGAGAAAAGCGGATACAAGTCCGGCGCTCTGAATGACTTGCCCCACGTGGCCCGAAATTTGATATCCCGCACCGGATACCATGCCACGCCTATCTTCGGCGAGGTGGCGTTGAAGCTCTCGTCCCGGGACGGAAGGGTCGGCCCGTCAAAAGGACCTGAAAAACTGTATTTTTCCGAGCGCGCTGCCATGGACAGATCCACGGCGTACAGGCCCGGGATCCTGTTCTGCTCGCCCACCACGGGTATGGACGCCTCCATATACTCGGCGTTGATGCTACGTTTTGGCGTTGCAATACCAAACACACCCGCAAAGCCGGCGCTCTTTGAATAGTCGAGATCATCCGTGCGCTGCTCTGCTCCGACGGCCAGTCTTACTGCGCCGCCCGGCAGTGTGAACAGCGAGCCTTCCGCGACCAGCCCGACGGATTGTGCATTTGCGAATTGCAGTGCCTCGGCAAAAGCGCCCGTCCCCGGTGCGACGAGGCCGTCAAGCGCCGCCGGATCCTGCGCAGTGCCATTGCCGAACAGATTCAGGTGTTCGGCCGCCGGCAGCGGGCTGCCCTGCGCATCCACACCGGCTGCACGCTCGGCGATCAGCGCAGTATCTCCCCTGAGCGTAAAGTAAAAGTCTCTATCCCTGGAGCGTGACCCGGACAAATCTGCCGTCCAGTCCTTGAATGGCAGATCCGCCTTGAAACCAAGCAGGCCGCCGGTGCTGCTCTGACTGTTTGAAATGCTCCCCGGACGCAGCAGACCGTCATTGACTTCCTGGTCGAAAGTGTAATTCACGCTCAAGGTCGAGCCGCTATCATTGAAGCGATTCGTCGGGGGAACGGCGACGAAAAAAATCACAGGAGGGCCGGTCTGCGCACTCGACTTGTTATTCGAGTGCGTAACATTTGCATACAGGCTGATCTTGCGGGAAATGTTTTGTCTGATATCGACATTGAACGTGAGGTTCTGCGCATCTGCCACGAAATCCTGGTACTTGTAGGTGGCTGCAGTATCGCGCGGCACGGTATTTGAGGGCGACAGTTTCCCCGCAATACCGTTAGTACCGTCATCGCCAGCTGGCAGAGACCCAAGCCCGGCCACATTGCCGGGTTGCGTGAGAAGAGTAGACCGCTGATCGCGCCCGCCCAGATTCGTGAAATTGACAGTGGGTACTCCCATCCTGTACCCGTTGATCGGTTTGAATTTGGCGTAGCGTACGTTACCGGTGACGCTGCCGGAACCCCAGGCCAGCCCAGCCAGCTGATTAGCCGTGTAGCTATCGCCCCCGGTGGAACTGTTTTCGTACGAGATAGAAGTCTCCGCGCCTCGATAGTTCTTCTTCAGGATGAAATTGATTACGCCGCCCGCGGCATCGGAGCCGTAAATGGCAGAGGCGCCGTCCAGGAGTATCTCTACCCGCTCGATCGCGCCGGAGGGGATGGAATTGACGTCCACGGCAGAGACGAAAAACGACGGTGAGTTCACCCGCCTGCGTCCGTCGACCAGCACCAGGGTGTTTTCCGCGCCGAACCCCCGCAGGTTCGCAGCCACGTGTCCTCTGGCACTGCCCGTATTGATCGAATTATCGAGCGCCGCGGCCGCGTTGACATCCGAGAAGGACTGCGGCAGCGAGCGGATAATGTCCTCGACGCTGTTCAGGCCCTGGCGCTTGATGTCCTCCTGGGTGATGACCGTGATCGGTGATGCGGTGCTGGTGCTGGTACCCCTCAGCCGGCTGCCGGTCACGACCAGCTCTCCGGATTCCGTCTCGCTGACTTTGCGTTCGTCCTTCCTCTCATCTTTGAGACTGCTTTCATCCATCTTCGGGTCTGCATCCTGCGCCTGAACCAGCCGCAGCGCACCGCCGTCATTTCCGGCCGCGGTGGTGCTGACTGGCATGGCCTGAGCCCCGCCGGGCACGATGCGCACCGAGCGCTCTCCCACAAGCTGATACTTCAGGCCCGTTCCCCGCAGCAACTTGTCCAGCGCCGCGGACACCGTAAGGTCGCCTGACACGCCCGAGGTTTTGTGCGTACGAACGGCGTCGGTGGCGCCGACCACCTGGCGGTTGGCTTGTTTGGAGAACTGGATCAGCGCGGAAGCCAGTGACTGCGGCTGGATGTCAAACTTGCGCGTCTCAGATGCCTGCGTCGCGAATGCCGGCGCCTGGGAAAACAGCATTGCGCTGCCCGCCAGCATCAGGCCGGTCAGCAGGGCGCGGATCCGCACCCGGATATCGGTCGCTTTCATGTTCATGCCGGTCTCCGCAAAAGTTCAGTGCGCATAAGACGGACGAGAGACAGAAAGCGGTAGGTCGCGCCGGAAAGTTCACAGGAATCAGGGACTCCCGGACTGGCGAATCAGCTTGCGCACATCACCACGCTCGACGACGCGCAGCGGAAAACTCCCTTCCAGCGTCATCAGCCACTCGTCGAGATTGTCGACAAACACGGTGCCGGTGAATTCCAGCCGTGCGAGCCGCGGATCATCCAGCACGATCTTGCGCTTCGCATACCGGTTGACGTCCGCCAGCACGTAGCGCAACTCCTCGTGCAGATATTCAAAGCGGCCCTGGCGCCAGGCGACGGCAGCCTGTGGATTCACCGTAGCGGTGGTAGTGCGGCGCATGCCGCCGGCATCGATGACGCCCTGCTCGCCCGCCCGCAGTCTCAGCGCAGATCCGCTGCCGGATAGCTGCACCACCCCGTTGGTAACGGTCACGACCGTACGGTCCGCAGAGCGCTCGATATTGAAAGCCGTGCCCAGCGCGCGCACCTGATGGTGACCGACGATCACGACAAAGGGGCGCGCGATATCCGGCGCCACATCGAAGTAAGCCTCACCGCGTTTCAAGTTGACGGAGCGCCGGTCCGCATTCAGATCGACGGACAGCACGGACTCCGCGGCCAACTCCACGCGCGATCCGTCATCCAGACGCAGCGAACGCTGCTCGGCTGTGACGGTTTCGATCACGGTAGGCTGCGCCTGCAGAACCCACCAGGCCGCGATGCCACCGGACACGAGAACAAACACAGAGGCAGCCAGCCTCCAGGGCAACGCCTGCCGTCGCACGGGTGCGAGCTCCCCGCTCACCCGGGTGGAGCGCGCCCAGACATGATCGAGACGCTGATACAGCTCGCAATGCCCAGGGTCTTCAGCCAGCCAGGCCTGCCATTCGACCAGCTCCGCCCCGGTGACTTCCGGATCGTTGATGCGAACCACCCAGTCGGCGGCGATGTCCCGCGGCTGTGTACGCGTCGCAATGTCCGTAGCGTTGCTCATACCTGATGGGCTCCTTTGCCTGGGGCATCCCCGCCGGCATCCAGGCGCTCGCGGCAGTGCAGGACGGCGCGGGAAAGATGCAGGCGGATAGCGCGCTCGGTAACTTTCAGACGCCGGGCGATTTCGCGCGTGCCGAGGCCGCCGAGACGGCTCATCAGGAACACCTCGCGGCAGCGCGGCGGCAGATCGGCCAGCGCGGACTGGATGACGGCGATTTCCTGCTGGGCCGCGACCTGGTCCTCCGGCGCGGACGCCGGAGTGATGTCGAGCCGTTTCAACTGCGCGCTGGAGCGCACCACCTGGCGATGGCGCAGGCGGTCCATGGCCAGATTGACCGCGGTGCGGAAGAGAAAGGCGCGCAGATACCCGATGGCGCCGGGCTGATCGAGCTGCAACAACCTGACATAGGCCTCCTGCGCCACCTCGCAGGCCTCCTGTTCAGAACCGAGACGGCCCACCAGGAAACGCACAAGGCTCTGATTGTGCTCACGATAAAGACTGGAAATCACCGCCGACCGGTCGGCGGTGGACGGATCGGCGGCGGGCCTGGGCTGGAAGGGGTGCTCAGCGCTCATGGCTGCATTAGACGGGCATGAAGGCAAAAGCGGAAGGTCTACCATCCGGCGCGGTCAAATCGATGCTGCCTGCCGTATGCGAACCGTCACCTGCGGCGATGGAGGTATGAACATGAGGAATGGAGAGACCACCACCCTCTTCATGGGCGAGAGCGTCACATAGCGCAAACTCACCGTGGTGACTCTGCTTGTCGGTGGCATGCTGTTGCTGCATCTCACCGGCCTCTCGCCTGGAGGCGGTTCATTGCGCGGCATCCATCGCTACCTGCGACACTGGCGATTTATCCTATTGTTCTATATGATATTTTTACATCATTTACCCCGCGTCAACCACTACGACAGCCGAACGTTTCTACCCCCGTGACCCACCCCAGCGCCGCTCTCGCCGCCAACCGCTTCGGCCTCGGTGCCCGCCCGGGCGAACTGGCTGCCATCGGTGAGGATCCGCGCGGCTGGCTGCTGGAACAGGTCGGCCGCCCGCAGCCGCCATCGCAGGAGATCGCCGGCCTGCGTTCCGGCGCGCAGGTGCTGCAGGACTTCTTCGCCGCCCAAGAAGTACGCAACGAGCTGCGCAAGGCGCAGTCCGGGCAGCCCAATGCCGCCGCAGCCGCAGTGGGCAAGTCCATACGACAGAACGTGGCGCCGCAGTACATGGCACAGGCCGCTGCCCGCATCCGCATGGCGGCAACCACCCCAACCTCCTTTCACGAACGCCTGGTGCAGTTCTGGAGCAACCACTTCGCGGTCTCGGTGGACAAGGTCATCTGCCTGGGCCTGGCCGGCGCGATGGAGAACGAGGCCATCCGACCCCATGTCACCGGGCATTTCGCCGACCTGCTTCTGGCCGCCGAGCGACACCCGGCGATGATTGCCTATCTGGACAATCAGCTGTCGGTGGGTCCGAACTCGCAACTGGCGCGTCTGGCCCAGCGGCGGCGGCGTCAGAGCGAGCGCAAGATCGACATCAACGAGAACCTGGCGCGCGAGATCCTGGAGCTGCACACGCTGGGCGTGCACGGTGGCTACACCCAGACCGATGTCACCACCTTCGCGAAAGTCCTTACGGGCTGGTCCATCGGCGGCGGACGCGGCCTGCTCGGCGGCGGCACGCCGGGGGAATTTTTCTTCCGCGACAATCTGCACGAGCCCGGCAGCAAGACACTGCTGGGCAGGACCTACCGCCAGGATGGCATCAGCCAGCCCAGGGCGGTGTTGGCGGATCTGGCACGCCTCCCTTCCACGGCCCGCTTTCTGTCCACCAAGCTGGTGCGCCACTTCATCGCCGACGATCCGCCGGCCGACTGCGTGGACCGTCTGAGCCGCGCCTACCTGGACAGTGACGGCCATCTGCCAACGGTCTACCAGGCACTCATTGAATGTGATGCCGCCTGGAATCCAGCGCCGGCCAAGTTCAAAACGCCTCAGGAGTACGTGTACTCGACCTACCGTGCACTGAACCTGGTGCCGCCGGAGCAGCGGATTCTGGTCGCACCCTTCGAATTGCTGGGACAGCGGCCCTACTCGCCCGGCTCACCGGCAGGCTGGCCGGATACGGCGGCCGACTGGGACGGTTCCGACGCCCTGATGAAACGCATCGAGTGGAGCGTGGCGCTGGGCGATCGCGCCGGCAGTCTGTACACACCCGAACGCGTGGCCGACAACGCACTGGGGCCACTGGCCAGTGAACACACCCTCACGGGCGTGCGCCGCGCCCCCAGCGGCAGCCAGGCGCTGGCCCTGCTGCTGCTCAGCCCGGAATTCCAGCGGCGATGAGGGCGCAATGAATACAAACATCATCGCTCAGCGCCGTGCTGCCATTGATGCCGTCATCGCGATGAGCCTTGTTCCAGTCCTTGTTCTGACCGCAACCGCACAGCCGACTGGAGGGTGCGCCACATGACCGCTTCACGCAGAACCTTCCTCGGACAGACGCTGGCGCTGGGCGCCCTGGCGCAGATACCCGGACTGAGCTTTGCCCGCGCCACGGGAGAGTCGCGCCTGGTGGTGTTCATCCTGCGTGGCGCGCTGGACGGATTGAGTGCGGTGCCGCCCTATGCCGATCTGGACTATGCCGCCGCGCGGCGTGACCTGGCACTGTCGGCGCCCGGGACGGCAAACGGCGCCCTCAAACTGGACGGCCTGTTCGGCCTGCATCCGGAACTGGACTTCCTGCATCGACGGTACACGGCAAAGGAACTGGTGGTGCTGCATGCCGTTGCCTCACCCTATCGTGAGCGCTCGCACTTCGATGCGCAGAATCTGCTGGAGAATGGCACCACCCGTCCCTATGGCAGCAACGACGGCTGGCTCAACCGCGCACTATCCGCATTACCCGCCGCCTCGCAATCCGCTCACGCCGCGGTCGCGCTGGCACAGAATGTCCCGTTGCTGCTGCGCGGCCCGGCACCAGTGACCTCCTGGGCACCCTCCGCATTGCCGGAAGTGGAATCGGACTTCATGGAACGGCTGGCCGACATCTACGCCACCGATGAGCTGCTGTCGCAACGGCTGCAGGAGGCCACCGACATCGGCGCGCTGGCCAGCGACAATGACATGGACGGCAATATGGGCGGTCGCCGCAATGCCGGTAACCAGCGCCGGCTGCAGATGATGGCCGAGACCGCCGGTAAATTCCTGGCCGCGGACGACGGTCCGCGTGTGGCGGTACTGGAATCCGGCGGCTGGGACACCCACGCACAGCAGGGCGCGGCGCAGGGCCAGTTGGCCGTGCGCCTGCGCGGACTGGATGCCATGCTGTCTACGCTGGCGGACAACATGCAGCCGGTGTGGAAACACACCGCCGTGCTGGTGGTCACCGAGTTCGGCCGCACCATTGCCATCAACGGCTCGCGTGGCACCGACCACGGCACCGGCGCCTGCGCCTTCCTGCTCGGCGGCGCGGTCAACGGCGGCCGCGTGGTGGCCGACTGGCCGGGCCTGGGCAGCCGCGACCGCTACCAGGGTCGTGACCTGAAGCCCACCCTGGATCTGCGTTCGGTGTGCAAGGGCCTGCTGCACGATCACCTGCAGATTCCCCGCCAGCACCTCGACGAGCAGGTATTCCCCGACAGCGCCACCGCCCGTCCGCTGGCCGATCTGATCCGCGCCTGATATCCGCCGCACCACCGGCCCGACCGCCGCCCCGCCAGCCAGCTCGACCTATATAATCGCCACTCCCTGACCTGGGCCGACTGGCCGCGGGCCAGCATTGATGGTCAACATTCAACGAGGCGGCATGTGAACCGGGAATTTCTTCAACGACTGGCGCGGGACACCGCAAACCTGCGCGAACAGGGCCTGTACAAGACCGAGCGGGTCATCACCTCGCCGCAGCAGGGTCTCATCGAGGTCGGCGAGCAGCAGGTCGTGAACCTGTGCGCCAACAACTACCTGGGCCTGGCGAATCACCCCTCGCTGATCGAGGCCGCCCACCGTACGCTGGACCGCTACGGTTACGGCATGGCCTCGGTACGCTTCATCTGCGGCACGCAGACCGTGCACAAGGAGCTGGAGTCGCGCCTCAGCCGCTTCCTCGGCACCGAGGACACCATTCTGTATTCGTCCTGCTTCGACGCCAACGGCGGCCTGTTCGAAACCCTGCTCGACGATCAGGACGCCGTCATCAGTGACGCGCTGAATCACGCCAGCATCATCGACGGCATCCGCCTGTGCAAGGCGCAGCGCCTGCGCTATGCCAACAGCGACATGAATGCACTGGAGGACTGTCTCAAGAAGGCCAGGGACGCCCGCACCCGTCTCATCATCACCGACGGCGTGTTCTCCATGGACGGCACGCTGGCCAATCTGCGCGCCATCTGCGATCTGGCCGACCGCTACAACGCCCTGGTCGCCGTCGATGACTCCCATGCCGTCGGCTTCATGGGCGCCAACGGCCGCGGCACCCACGAACACTGTGAAGTCATGGACCGCGTCGACATCATCACCGGCACCCTCGGCAAGGCGCTCGGCGGCGGCAGCGGCGGCTACACCTCCGGCCGCAAGGAAATCATCGCCTGGCTGCGCCAGCGCTCCCGCCCTTATCTGTTCTCCAACAGCATCCCCCCCGTCGTCGCTGGCGTCAGCATCGCCGTCCTCGACCTGCTCGAAGGCAGTCCGCAACTGCGCCAGCAGCTCTTCGCCAATGCCGAGTACTTCCGCCAGCAGATGACCACACTCGGCTACACCCTCATCCCCGGCGAACACCCCATCATCCCCGTCATGCTCGGCGACGCCAGGGTGGCCGTACAACTCGCCGACCGCCTGCTGGAACACGGCATCTACGTCATCGGCTTCGCCTTCCCCGTAGTCCCCCAGGGCAAGGCCCGCATCCGCACCCAGATGTCCGCCGCCCTGAGCCGCGAGAACCTCGACCGCGCGGTCCAGGCCTTCAAGACCGCCGGCCAGGATCTGAACTTGGTCGGCTGACCATACAAACGACACTTCTTCGTCATCACATGCTTGGCACGGCTTATCGGCGGCGGGAGGGTGCGGGGAGGGGCTTTCCGGGGCGTGAAAAACAGGATGTTTTTCCCGCAGCCTACAGGGATGTATTCACGGCGGCCCGGAAAACCCCTTCCC
>JAJFKF010000106.1 GCA_021773365.1 Gammaproteobacteria bacterium
GCAAACCCCTCCCCGCCCCTCAGACCGGGCCTGGAGACGTGGGTGACTGTTCGCGCTTTGGTCAGTGGCATACAGTCATCAAAAGACAGCTCCTCACGTGACCGTAGCTGCGGCCGGTGTAGTTTGCGGGCGCAGGCCGAGGGCGTGGCAGATGGCGTAGGTGAGTTCGGAGCGGTTCAGGGTGTAGAAGTGAAACTCGCTGACGCCGTGGCGCTGCAGGGTCTGCACCTGCTCTATGGCAATGCTGGCGGAGATCAGGCGGCGGGTGTCGGGGTCATCGTCCAGGCCTTCGAAGCGCTTGTGCAGCCAGTCTGGAACTGAGGTGCCGCAGCGGCCGGCGAACCTGAGCAGCTGCGGGAAGCGGGTGATGGGAAGGATGCCCGGGACGATGCTGACGTCGATGCCGACGGCGGCGCAGCGGTCGCGGAAGCGCAGGTATTCGTCGGTGTTGAAGAAGAACTGCGTGATGGCGCGCGCGGCGCCAGCGTCGACCTTGCGTTTGAGGTTCTCGAGGTCGTGCCGCGGATCGGTGGCCTCCGGGTGGGTTTCCGGGTAGGCGGCGACGGAGATCTCGAAATCGCCCACGGTCTTCAGGCCGGCAACCAGGTCGGCGCCGTAGGCGAAACCACCGGGGTGCGGTTCGTAGCGTTCGGCACCCTGCGGCGGATCGCCGCGCAGGGCGACGATGTGGCGGATGCCGCTGTCCCAGTAGGCGCGCGCGACGTCGAGAATTTCCTCACGGGTAGCGCCTACGCAGGTCAGATGCGGGGCGCCGGTAAGGGGTGTTTCGCGCAGAACGCGAGTCACCACATTGTGCGTGCGGGTGCGCGTGGAGCCATCGGCGCCGTACGTTACCGAGACAAACCTGGGGTTGAGCGGCGCCAGGCGCTGCACGGAATGCCACAGGGTCTGCTCCATCTTCTCGTCGGCGGGCGGGAAGAACTCGAATGACACCTGCACGGGAGGTGCTGGCTCTGCAGCGACTGCTGATGCCTGAGTTGCATCGTCTGTTGTTGTCCGGGCTTCGGCTGTACTCATATGTTGTTCCTCAGGCGGCCACATTCAATTGGTCATGCTGGCGTCCAACCGCCAGAATCAGGTGCTGCGTGCCGGTTTCCACAGGTCGCAGGCGTTCACAATCCAGGCCGGCGGTCTTGAGCCACTGACGCAATGTCACCAGGGCATTGCCTTGGGCAAGCTCGCCAGCGGCCTCGAGACGGTCATAGTCTTCGACGATCACCAGCCTGCCCTGCGGCCGCAGCAGCCGGGCTGCTTCCTGCAGCGCGGCCGCGGGACGCTCGGCCTCGCCAAGCACCCGCTCCATGGTGATCAGGTCGAAGGAATCGGCGGCGAATGGCAATTCGTACATATCGCCCTGCTGCAACACGCAGTGCCCGAGGCCCGCGCCATGCACGGCAGCGCGCGCCATGCGCAATGCATCCGTCGAGATATCAACGCCTACGGCCTGCCGCGCCTGCGGCGCCAGCCATTTCAGAATCCGGCCGGTGCCGGTACCAATGTCGAGCAAATCGCTGACAGGACCCGATTTTGTTGCTTCATTTAGCAATACATCTCGGAGTAGTCCTGCGTTTGCATCTTCTGCAGGCAACAATTGCGTGCCAGTCCCGCGTTTGCGGGTTGCTGAGCGCTGTTCGCGCACCTTTCCGCTGCGTTCGTAGTCCAGCTTCAGGAGGGCGTCTCTGTCATCCAGCCAGCCTAGCAACTGCCGCACAGCCTCCACGCCGCGACCGCGGGTGGGCGTGCGGTAGTAAACCCAGTGGCCTTCGCGGAAGCGGACAAGAAGGCCGGCATCGCACAGCAGCTTCAGGTGCCGCGAGACGCGCGGCTGGCTCTGGCCCAGCACCAGGCACAGCTCTCCGACGGTGAGTTCGCCCCGCGCACACACCGCCAGCAGGCGCAGCCGCGTGGGCTCAGCGGCCGCACGCAGCATCTGCAGCACGTCATCGAAGGCGGAAGCCTGGGGCATGGAGCTTCATAAAGATATAAAGATGTCCTTATGTACCAGCTCAGGCGCCTTCTGGCAAGCGCAGACTGGCCGGAACCCCTGTCGCGGCGCTGCAATCCGGCTGGTCGGGCCGTGCCGGAGTGCCGGGCAGCCACGGCCGGCGATGGTCTGAACCGGTGGTAGACTGCGGCCCGCATTTCCGCCATCTGATAACTCTGATAACTATGCGGGCATGGCTGGCGATCATTGGCGCTCTTGCCGGCATGGGCCTGGCGAGTGAATTTCGCCCGCTTTTCGGCCTGCTTGCCGGTGGCCTCATCGGATTTCTGCTGGCCAGCTGGCTGCACTTCCGGTCGCGCGTCGAGCGCCTGGAAGAAGCGCTCAAAACGCTGCGTGACCGACAGACCGCCGCCGATAATTTCCCCGACGAGACAGCAGTCCCGGCTGCGGCTGCCCACCACTCGCCCGCGCCTACAGCAGGTCGGGCGCACGAACAGGCAGGTGACCGGTCTGTGTCGTCACCCGCTGACCCAGTGCAACCGACTACGCCGCGAACAGCCTTCCCGGACGTAGAGCCCGCACGAGCTGCAACACCACCACCTCACAACGCCGCAGGCGAGGCACCGCGACAGGCCACGCCCCGGAGCGCGTCCCGATCGGCATCGCCTGCCGACTTTGCACCGATCCGCTGGGTGCGGGAGTTCTTTACCGGCGGCAATACGCTGGTGCGCGTCGGCATCGTCATTCTCTTCTTTGGCATTGCCTTTCTGCTGCGCTACGCGGCTGAACACACCAACGTGCCCATCGAGTTGCGTCTGCTCGGCGTGGCGCTGGGTGCCATCGCCCTGCTGGCGCTGGGCTGGTACCTGCGCCAGCGGCGGCCCGGTTTTGCGCTGGCGCTGCAGGGCGGCGGCGTCGGCATTCTGTATCTGACCCTCTTCGCGGCACTGCGCCTGTACGCACTGTTGTCGCCGGGCATGGCCTTCGTGGCACTGGTGGCGATTGCCGCGTTCGCCGCGGTATTGGCAGTACTGCAGAACTCGATGGCCTTTGCGGTGCTGGCGGCTGTCGGCGGCTTTCTTGCCCCCATCCTGGCCTCTACCGGACAGGGCGACCATGTCACGCTGTTCGGCTACTACGCGATACTCAATGCCGGCATCCTGGCGGTGGCCTGGTTCAAGGCCTGGCGGCCGCTGAACGTTGTGGGCTTCGGCTTCACTTTCGGCATCGGCATCGTCTGGGGCGTGCTGCGCTATCGCGCCGACCTGTTTGTCAGTACCGAACCGTTCCTGGTGCTGTTCTTTCTCATGTATGTGGCCATCGCGGTGCTGTTCGCCTTGCGCCAGCCGCCGCAGCTGCGCGGCTATGTGGATGGCACCATCGTCTTCGGCACGCCACTGGTGGCCTTCGGCCTGCAGGCCGGGATGCTGCACGATCACCCATATGCGCTGGCATTCAGCGCCCTGGCCGTCAGCACGCTGTACCTGACACTGGCCTGGCTGCTGCATCTTCGGCAGGCCACCACTCAGCGCCTGCTGGTTGAAGCCTTCATGGCGCTGGGCGTGGTGTTTCTCACGCTGGCGGTGCCACTGGCGCTGGAAGCGCGCTGGAGCGCGGCCACCTGGGCGCTGGAAGGCGCCGCGCTGGTGTGGATCGGCTGCCGCCAGGACCGCCGCCTGCCGCGAGTTTTCGGCGTGCTGCTGCAGGCTGCCGCCGGCGTGATCTTCTGGGACCAGGCCGCGGGATCGCGTGGCGGCCTGCCCGTCCTCAACAGCGCCTGCCTGGGCGCACTGACCATCGCGGTCGGCTCGATGTTCTGCGCCCGCCTGCTGTACGCGGCGCGCGACAGGCTGGCTGCGTACGAGGGCTGGTTTTCCACTGCATTGTTCTTCTGGGCCCTGCTGTGGTGGCTGCTTGCAGGATTGCTGGAGATCGACCGCCACGTGCCGCAACCCTACCCTGCCGCGGCCGCTCTGTTGTTCATGACCGTGACGGCGCTGCTGTCGAGCGAACTGCACCGGCGCCTGCACATGGACATCGCCCGCCTGCCGGCGCTATGGCTGCTGCCAATGCTGGCACTGTTCGCGGCACTGGCAGTGGATGCGGTCCCGCATCCCTTTGCCGACGGCGGCTGGGTGGCGTGGCCGCTGGCCTTTGCCGCCTTCTACCTTATCTGCCGACGGCATGAGGGAGAGCCCGACGAATGGCTGGCGACCCTGTTGCACACCGCCTCGGCATGGTTGCTGCTGGGGATGGCCGGCTGGGAAGTCGGCTGGGGAATCGACGCACTGGTGGCCGGCGGCGGCTCGTGGCCGGCCATAGGCTGGGTGCTGCTGCCGGCCGCCGCGCTGCTGCTGCTGCCGGAGCTCACACAGCGCCTCACCTGGCCTGTTGCCGCGCACCGCGAAACCTACGGCGGCTTTGCGGCGGCAGGCGTTGCGGTGTACGTGCTGCTGTGGAGCCTGGCGACGAATGTGCTCATGCCCGGTGATCCCGCACCACTGCCCTACATACCGCTGCTCAATCCGCTGGACCTTGCGCAGTCGCTGGTGCTGATCGCCCTGCTGCGACTGTGGTCGCACTCACGCTCACCGCACGGCAGCGCCTGGATTGGCGACCACGCGCCGGTGCTGCTGTGGGCCATCGCCGCCATGATGTTCATCTGGCTGAACGCCGTACTGCTGCGCACGCTGCATCACTGGGCCGCGGTGCCGTACGAACTGGAAGCGCTGGCGCGCTCGACCCTGGTGCAGATGGCGATATCGATTTTCTGGGCCGTGCTGGCGCTGACCACCATGCTGATCGCCACCCGTCGCACCAACCGGCTGGTGTGGCTGGTGGGCGCCGGCCTGCTGGCGGCCACCATCGCCAAGCTGTTCCTGATCGACCTGTCGCGCATCGGCACGGTGGAGCGCATCGTGTCGTTTGTCGGCGTGGGCTTGCTGATGCTGGTTATCGGCTACTTCTCGCCGCTGCCGCCCGCCTTGAAGGCGCAGCAGCGATGAGCCGGTGCCGGTGGATGCATCTGTCGGGTGCGTGCGCCGTGTCCGTCGCAATGGGCGCGGTGGCTTTGGCCGGGCCGACGCCGGAGCCGCAGGACTTCGCCTTTGGCATGGAAGTGCGCACCACGCAGGAGGCCGCGGCCTATCGCCTGACCGTGCCGCTGCAGATCTACCGTGACTGCCGGCGTGCGGACCTGGGTGATTTACGCGTGTTCAACGCCCGTGGCGAACCGGTGCCGCACACCTTCGAACGTCCGCGCGCCGCGACGACCGCTGAACCGGCTCCGCGCCACATGCCGCTTTTCGCGCTGCGCGGAGACCCGCAAGCGGCGCTCAACGCCATGCGCGTGACCATAGAATCCGGACGCGGCGCGGTGGATATCCGTACGCAGGAAGCAGGCACGCATCGATCGCGGGAGAATATCGAGGCCTACATCGTCGACGGGCGCACGCTCGAGGAAGCAGTAACCGGTCTGCAGGTACGGTGGCCCCAGGATGCGCCGGAGTTCGCGGGATATCTGCGCGTGGAAGCGGGCGAGCGTCTCGACAACTGGCGTCATGTCGGCGGCGGCGCGGTGGCCAATCTGCGCGCCGGAGGCGCCAGTCTGGTTGAACGGACCATTGAACTGCCGCAGACGCGGGCCCGGTTCTGGAGATTGACGTGGTCTGGAAAACCCGCTCCGTTCGAGCTGGATGCCGTACTGTTGCAGCCCGCAGGAGCCCCGCAGCAGGCGCAACGCACGACACTGACGATAACGGGGCGGCCCCTGGCGGAGATGCCGGGAGATTTCATCTTCGACCTGGGCGCACGGCTGCCGCTGGACCGCATCAACGTCGAGCTGCCCGAGCCGAACAGCATCGTGCGCATCGCCCTGTCGTCGCGGGCCGATACGCAGGCGCAGTGGCAACCGGTAACCACGCAGGGCTTTTACCGTTTGCTTCGTTCGCCAGGCGATGCCGGCAGCGAACTGCGTAACAAACCTGTTGCCATCGCAACGCGGCCGCATCGCTACTGGCGGGCGCATATCATCGGCGACGGCAGCGGTGTCGGCGGCGGCGCGCTGCGGCTGTCCGTGGAATGGGTGGCGCACGAGCTGCTGTTCGTGGCACGCGGCGCCGGGCCTTTCACGGTGGCCTACGGCAACGGCTCGATGGAGGATCCAGCAACCGCCTTCGATGCCATCCCGAAAGGCATCGACGTCGCGGCTGCAATGCTGACCGATTCGCATGAACTCGGTGGTGCGGCGCGCCTGGAGCCGCCATCCAGACCCTTCCCCTGGAAAGCAGCGCTGCTGTGGGCGGCTATTGCCCTGGGCACCATCCTGCTGGCGTGGATGGCCCTGCGGCTATCGCGGGAACTCGCAGGGAACGGATCGTCTTCCTGACGATGCAACCCTGTAACCGCTACCGGTCCGTCGCCGGTTAGTCTGCATTTCTCACACCTTGCCGACTCAGTGCCAGGCAGGTTGCGGATTGGGAGGGCGTTTTCCAGGCCGCCGTGAATACATCCCTGTAGGCTTCGGGAAAAACATCCTGTTTTTCACGACCCGGAAAACGCCCTCCCGATCCCCAACCTGCAGATAGGCGTGCTGGGTGTGAGAAATGCCGGTTAGCGTCCACGATGACGCCCATGATGTCGGCCACGTCCAGTGAACTCCCCCGGCGCACTACGGTCTATCCGACTCCCCGAAGGAGTGTAGACATGCGGAAAATCATCGCCAGCATTTTATGCATCCTGCCGGTGTGGGCGCTGGCCACCGGATTGCAGGAACTTGCCGGTGAGACGGCGCCTGCCGCGCCGGAGAAGGTGGTCATCCCCGGCGCTTTCAATGTCACCCGCGTGGACGCACTCGTCATGTGCGCAGGTGCGACGAAGCCGGAAGCGTTCGATCAGATCCGGCGGCTTGGTTTCACCTCGGTCATCAACCTGCGTCGCGACGAGGAGCCCGGCGTGGACATCGAAGGAGCGCGCAAGGCTGCGGCGGCTGCCGGCCTGAAGTATGTGCACGTACCGGTAGTCACCGAGGACGTCTCCGCAGAATCAGTGGCCGCGTTCATCAACGCTGTCACCGACTCCGAAAATCAGCCAATGTACATTCATTGTGGCTCGGCCAATCGCGTGGCGGCGCTGTGGCTGATCAAGCGGGTTACGGTGGACGGCTGGGAGGTTTCGCGGGCAATGGTCGAGGCCGAGGCAATCGGGCTGACCAATCCGCGGCTCCGCAAGTTCGCGCTCGACTACATCGCCCGTACCCGCTAGTACCTCGACGCAGTGATTTTGACCGGTTGAGCGGGCGAGAGTACCGGTAGGGATTGCGGGCTGAGGAGTAGCCTGATGCTGCGTGGAACGCCGGGCTGTCGTTGGATGAAGCCTCCCCGTTCCAAGGTGAGGATCAT
>JAJFKF010000107.1 GCA_021773365.1 Gammaproteobacteria bacterium
CTTTTCCCAAGGCCCCCAGGATGGGGTCTTACTGCCGGTCCCCGGAAATCCCTCCCCGACCCTGCTGCCTGCGCCCGGCAGATCCTCTGATTGCACTGACAACCCTGTGCATGAGCCCGCGTTCCTGTCCGCAGCGGGAGAGAAATCTGGTGAGCACGCCTTGATGGCCACCGAGGACGCACAGACCTGGCAGCCACCCGACGTGGATCATCAGTCCACGCAGGTCGTCGATAAAAAGGCTGCCTCCGGTCTTCTCACAGCCGGTGCGCTGGAAGACCTGCAGAAGGAGGCCTATCGCGAGGCCTATGCGCAGGGACTGAAGGAAGGCATCGCCCAGGGTCAGGAGCGGCTCAAAATTCAGGTGGAGCGCTTCGCCGCCATGCTCGATGACATGGCCCGTCCCTTCGAACAATTCGACGAGCAGGTGGAGAAGGAACTGGTGGCCTTGTCGGTGTCGCTGGCGCGGCAGATCGTGCGTCGCGAACTGCGCAGCGACCCCACCCAGGTCATTGCCATCATCCGCGATGCCATCAAGACGCTGCCGGTGGCCTCGCGCGAGGTGCGCGTCATCCTGCATCCGGAGGATGCCGCCATCGTGCGCCAGCACCTGGCGCCCACGGAACGCGAGCGCGCCTGGACCATGGTCGAGGATCCGGTGATGGCGCGCGGCGGCTGCCAGGTGGTCAGCGCCAGTTCGCGCGTTGATGCGCGTCTGGAAGCGCGTCTCGCGGCTTTTCTTACCGAGATGCTGGGTGAGGATCCGGCGGTGGATGCACCGGAGGCGACGAAGCCATGACCGCCACCGCGGAATCCAGGCAGCGGCGCAGCCGCTGGGCCGCGGGACTGGCCGCACAGCGCGAGCGGCTGCCGCAGGTGCGTGAGATGCCGGTGGAAGGCGTGCTCAACCGCATGGTGGGCATGACGCTGGAAGCCGTCGGCTGCGAGGCCGCCGTTGGCGGCCGCTGCCTCATACACAATCACGACGGGCGCCGCATCGAAGCCGAGGTGGTCGGATTTTCCGGCGAGAAGCTGTACCTGATGCCCACCAGTCACGTGCGCGGCCTGATGCCCGGCGCCCGGGTCGTGCCCACGCGCGCGGCCAGCGAGGCGCGGGTGGACGAGAACGTGCTGGGGCGGGTGCTGGACGGCGCCGGCCGGCCGCTGGATAACCTCGGGCCCCTGGAGTGCGCCGATCACGTGCCCCTGCTCGGCGAGCCGCTCAATCCCCTGCAGCGCCGCGCGATTCGCGAGCCACTGGACGTAGGCGTGCGCTCGATCAATGGTTTGTTGAGCGTGGGCCGTGGCCAGCGCATCGGCCTGTTCGCCGGCAGCGGCGTGGGCAAGTCCGTCCTGCTCGGCATGATGACCCGCTACACCGACGCCGATGTCACCGTGGTGGGCCTGATCGGCGAGCGCGGTCGTGAGGTGCAGGAGTTCGTCAGCAACACGCTGGGGCCGGAAGGCATGCGCCGCGCCGTAGTCGTGGCCACACCCGCCGACAACCCGCCGCTGATGCGCCTGCACGGCGCCTGGCTGGCCACCGCCATTGCCGAGTATTTCCGCGACCGCGGCATGAAGGTGCTGCTGTTGCTGGATTCCCTGACGCGCTTCGCGCAGGCGCAGCGTGAGATCGCACTGGCCATCGGCGAGCCGCCGGCCACCAAGGGCTATCCACCATCGGTGTTTGCCCGCCTGCCGCAGCTGGCCGAACGCGCCGGCAACAGCGATCGCGGCGAGGGTTCGATCACCGCCTTCTACACCGTGCTTACCGAAGGTGACGACCAGAACGACCCCATCGCCGATGCCGCCCGCGCCATTCTCGACGGGCACATCGTGCTGTCGCGCCAGCTGGCCGAGTCCGGTTTGTATCCGGCCATCGACGTCGAAGCGTCCATCAGCCGCGCCATGCATCAGATCTCCTCGCGCGAGCACCTGCAGCTGGCCTCACGCCTGCGTCAGCTTTACAGTACCTATCAGCAGAACCGTGATCTGATCAGCGTCGGCGCCTACCGCAAAGGCAGCGATGCGCGCATCGACGCGGCGGTGGAGTACTGGCCGCGCATCCAGGAATTTCTGCGCCAGGACATGGAGGAGCCGGTGAGCCTGGCGCGCAGCCACCAGCAACTGCAGGAATTGTTGAGCACAGGATGATTGATTGAGTGGGAGCACAATGACCCGATCCGAACGCATGCAGCCCATCAAGGAACTGGCCCGCCATCGCGAGCGCGATGCCGGTTCAATAGTCTCCGCCGCCCAGCAGACGCTGCAGGAGCGTGAACAGCAGCTCGAGCAGCTCAAGCGTTATCGCGAGGAGTACGCCAGCGGCAGTGGCAGCCAGGTCGGCGCCGTGGACGGCATGCGCCTGCAGAACTACCGCGCCTTCGTGCAGCGCCTGAACGACACCATCTCCCAGCAGGAGCAGGCCGTGCGCGTGGCGCGCGAGGACTACGAGAGCAAACGCGACGCCTGGCGGGTACGGCGCGTCGAGGCGCAGACCCTGGATCGCGCCATCGAAAAAATGCGCGGCCAGGAACGTCGCACCGAGGACCGGCGTGAACAGCACAGCATGGACGAGCAGTCCGCGGCGCAACGGCGCGTGCGCGAGCTGGCAGCGGAGAGCGGGACGTGGAAGGTGTAGAGGAAAGCGCCGTACTGTGCAGGGCCGCTGGCCTGCGCATGCCCATCATTTCACTGGAAAATCTCGCCCGGATGGGCTAAAACCTTCGCCCACCTGAGGGACGAATCAAGGGAGAAGAAGGCAGGGCTAGCGGAATGCCCGGTCTTTGCGATCCGCATGCCTCCAAAAAAACAATCCAGGGCTGGCAAGAAGCAGAAAAGCACCGCCACCCTGAACTTCGAAGCCAAGCTCTGGCTCGCCGCCGACAAGCTGCGCAACAACATGGACGCGGCCGAGTACAAACACGTCGTCCTCGGCCTCATCTTCCTGAAATACATCTCCGACAGCTTCGAGGAGCACCGCGCCCGGCTCATCGAGGGCAAGGGCGACTACGCCGGCGCCAATCCGGAGGACAAGGACGAGTACAAGGCCGAAAATGTTTTCTGGGTGCCGAAGGAAAGCCGCTGGTCGAAGCTGCAGGCCAACGCCAAGCAGCCCACCATCGGCAAGACGGTGGACGACGCCATGGTGGCCCTGGAGCGTGACAACCGCCGCCTCAAAGGCGTGTTGCCCAAGGACTACGCCCGCCCCGGGCTGGACAAACACCGGCTGGGCGAACTCATCGACCTCATCGGCACCATTGGTCTGGGTGACAAGGACAATCGCGCCCGGGACATCCTCGGGCGCGTGTACGAATACTTCCTCACCCAGTTCGCCAGCGCCGAAGGCAAGAACGGCGGCCAGTTCTATACCCCTTCCGGCGTGGTGCGCTGCCTGGTTGAAATGCTCGGCCCCTACAAGGGCCGCGTCTACGATCCCTGCTGCGGCTCCGGCGGCATGTTCGTGCAGTCGGAGAAGTTCGTCGCATCCCACGGCGGCAAGATCGGCGACCTCAGTATCTACGGCCAGGAAAGCAACGCCACCACCCGGCGCCTCGCCGTCATGAACCTCGCCCTGCGCCACATCGAGGCCGACTTCGGTCCCGAACACGCCGACACCTTCCGCCGCGACCTGCACCCCGACCTGCGCGCCGACTACGTGCTCGCCAATCCGCCCTTCAATGACTCCGACTGGTTCCGCAAGGACGACGACGTGCGCTGGAAGTACGGCGTCCCGCCCAAGGGCAATGCCAACTTCGCCTGGGTGCAGCACTTCATCCACCACCTCGCGCCGCAGGGCATGGCCGGCTTTGTGCTCGCCAACGGCAGCATGTCCTCCAACCAGTCGGGCGAGGGCGAGATCCGCAAGGCGCTGATCGAGGCCGACCTGGTGGACTGCATGGTGGCGCTGCCGGGGCAGCTGTTCTACAGCACGCAGATTCCGGTGTGCCTGTGGTTTCTGGCGAAGAACAAAGGTGCCGACGCCAAACGCGGCTTCCGCGACCGGCGCAAACACACCCTGTTCATCGACGCGCGCAAACTCGGTAGTCTCATTGATCGAGTCCACCGCGAACTCACCGACGATGATCTGAAGAAGATTGTTGGCGCCTACCACGCCTGGCGGGGAGAGAAGGGCGCGGGTAAATACGCCGATGTCGCTGGATTCTGCAAGTCCGCCACCACCGCCGAGATCGCCGCGCACGGGCATGTCCTCACGCCGGGCCGCTATGTGGGAGCTGAGGCCGTTGAGGACGACGGGGAGCCGTTCGAGGAGAAGATGACGCGGCTTGTGGCCGAGTTGCGAGCCCAGTTCGATGAATCCGCGAAACTGGAATCAGCGATTCGCGCCAACCTGAAAGGACTGGGGTATGGCCTCATCAAGGAGGTGGGCTCATGAAAAGCAAGCGCCTGCCACAAATGGAGGCTGTGGCGGATTCTGACGCCTACCAAGGATTGCTCCGTGACCTCACGGCAGCCATTGCCCCGCTCCAGACGCTCCACCAGCAAGCGGTCGAGACCCTTGCCTCCACAATCCGTGACATCCTCCACAGCCGCAGCCGGGATACCCGCTTGATCGAACACACCTTCGATCATCTCCTGAACCATGCCTGCATTCCGCAGGGGCTCGTCTGCTTCAAGTCTCTCTGCCGCTACTACTGGCAGATCAACCCCCAAGCTACCGCCAGCTACATCTTCGCCTATCGCGACATGTGGGGCTCTGACACGGACGACGACCAGGAGTCAGGCCATGAATAACTCGTTCGTGGAAAAGATACCGTGCCTCGTCGTTGAGTCGCAGGTCCAGTTCGATGAGTCGACGAAACGGGAGCAGACCATCCAGGCAAACCTGAAGGAGTTTGGTTGTGGCGGGTGAGCGGAGAAATCTACCGCTCGAAGATTGCATGGCCGCAATCATCGACTATCGCGGAAAGACACCGGAGAAGACGCCTTTCGGCGTTCCACTCGTTACCGCGAAGGTTATCAAAAACGGGCGCATCCAACGCCCTGATGAATTCATAGCTGAATCCGACTTTGATGCGTGGATGCGGCGTGGAATGCCCAAGCGCGGCGACATTGTGATGACGACTGAGGCGCCGCTCGGCGAAGTTGCGCAACTTGACGGAGCGAGAGTCGCATTGGCACAGCGCGTCATCACGCTGCGTGGAAAGGCCGAGCTGCTCGACAACACGTTCCTAAAGTTCCTTCTACAATCAAGCGAAGTTCAGGAAGAACTTCGATCAAGGGGCACGGGTACAACGGTTGTTGGCATTCGGCAGAGTGAGCTTCGCAAAGTCAATCTCACGCTTCCACCCCTCGCCGAGCAAAAAGCCATCGCGGCGGTGCTCGGCGCACTGGACGACAAGATCGAGTTGAACCGGCGGATGAACGCGACGCTGGAGGCGATGGCGCGGGCGCTGTTCCAGAGCTGGTTCGTGGATTCCGACCCCGTCCGCGCCAAACTCGACGGTCGCCTACCCGTTGGCCTTGATTCGGCCACCGCCGCTCTTTTTCCTGCGGCCTTCAAGGATTCGCAGGCCGGACATATCCCCAAAGACTGGACCATAGAGCCCGTGGGCGAAGTTGTCGATTGCGTTGGGGGTGGGACGCCGAGCACTGCAGAGTCAAAGTATTGGGAAGGTGGCACGCACCACTGGACGACACCCAAGGATTTCTCCTCGCTGCAAGCGCCAATTCTCCTCAGTACCGACCGCAAGCTAACCGACGCAGGTGTGGCCAAAATCTCATCTGGTCTACTTCCCGCAGGAACGCTCCTGCTGTCCTCTCGTGCCCCGGTTGGATATCTCGCCATAGCGTCCATGCCAGTTTCGATCAACCAGGGATTCATTGCGATGAAGTGCAACGAGCGAGCTTCAAACTTCTTTATGCTGAACTGGTGTCAGGCAAACATGACCGAGATCGAGAGCCGTGCCACCGGCACCACTTTCGCTGAAATCAGCAAGCAGAATTTCCGTCCCATTCCCGTTGTCCTGCCGCCAAAAGCACTCATGGCTGCTTTTACTGCAAGAGTAGCTCCGCTTTACGCTCAAGTTACCGCTAACCTCCATCAGTCCCGCGCCCTCGCGACGCTGCGCGACGCGCTGCTGCCGAAGCTGCTAAGTGGGGAATTGAGCGTGACAGGGGCGACGCGTAAGCAGGGCGTGAAGGTTCGGGCCGGAGCGCCGAAGTCGTGAGTAAAGAATCTGTGCCTGATTCTGAAATGATCCTCTACCAGACCGAGGACGGTCATACGCGCATTCAGTGCCGGTTTGAGGAGGAAACGGTGTGGCTGTCGCAGGCGCTCATTGCGGAGCTGTTCGAGAAGGATGTGCGCACGATCAACGAGCATCTGGTGAACATCTTCGATGAGGGCGAACTGGGCCGGGAGGCAACTATCCGGAAATTCCGGATAGTTCGATCGGAGGGCCGCCGGGAGGTGGCTCGGGAGATCGAGCACTACAACCTCGATGCGATTCTGGCCGTGGGATTTCGCGTTCGCAGCCATCGCGGTACGCAGTTCCGCCAGTGGGCCATCGGGCGCCTGAACGAGTACCTGGTCAAGGGCTTCACCATGGACGACGAGCGCCTGAAGAACCCGCCGGGCAAGGGCCATGTGGACTATTTCGATGAGCTGCTGGAGCGCATCCGCGACATCCGTGCGTCGGAGCGGCGGATGTACCTGCGGGTGCGGGACATTCTGGCGCTGTCGGCGGACTACGACGCCACGGAGTCCGATACCCAGGCATTCTTCCAGACTGTCCAGAACAAGCTGCATTTCGCCGCCACCGGCAGGACGGCCGCGGAGCTGATCGCCGAGCGGGCGGATGCCTCACAGCCGAACATGGGTCTGACGACGTGGCGCGGCGGCGTTGTGCGCAAGGGCGATGTGACCGTCGCCAAGAACTACCTGCGCGGGGATGAGATCGAGCAGTTGAACCGGCTGGTGGTGATGTTCCTGGACTTCGCCGAGGATCAGGCCCGGCGGCGCAAACAGATCTTTCTGCGGAACTGGCTGGCGCGTCTGCATGATTTCCTCAACCTGAACGAACGCGAAATACTGCCCGACGCGGGCAAGGTCAGTCGCGAGGAGGCGCACCGTCTGGCGGAGCAGGAGTACGGGCATTTCGCCGCCCGCCGCCGCGCTGCTCTGGAAGCGCAAGGGGAGGTGGATTTGCTGGCGCTTCTCGACGCCGAGGTGAAGAAGCTGCCGGGGAACTCCCGGAAACAATAGCCATGACCCTCAACGAAGCCACCGTCGAAGACGCCACCCTGGAATGGTTCGGGGAACTGGGATACACGCTGGGGCATGGGCCGGATCTGGCGCCTGGTGAACCGGCGGCGGAGCGGGATTCGTTTGCTGAGGTGGTGCTGGTCGGACGCCTGCGCGAGGCCATCCAGCGGTTGAACCCGGCCATTCCCGAGGACGCGCGGGAGGAGGCGCTGCGCAAGGTGCTGCGGGTGGCGACGCCTTCGCTGGTGCAGACCAGCCGTGCCTTTCACCGCATGCTGCGCGACGGGGTGCCGGTGGAGTATCCGCGGCCTGACGGCAGCATCGCGGGCGACCATGTGCGGCTGGTGGATTTCGGCGATGTGTCTGCCAATGACTGGCTGGCGCTGAATCAGTTCGCGGTGAAGGAAGGCGCGCACAGCCGGCGGCCGGATATCGTGGTTTTCCTCAATGGATTGCCGCTGGGGCTGATCGAGCTGAAGAACGCGGCGGATGAGGACACGGATATCTGGGCGGCGCTGCGCCAACTGAAAACTTACCAGGCGCAGATCCCCAGCCTGCTGCAGTACAACGCCGCGCTGGTGATTTCCGATGGCGTGCAGGCCCGCATCGGCTCGCTGACCGCCAGCCAGGAATGGTTCAAGGTCTGGCGCACCATTGACGGGGAAGGCGATGCGCCGAAATCCGCGCCGGAGCTGCAAGTGCTGCTGCGCGGATTGTTCGAGCGGCGGCGGTTTCTCGAACTGCTCCAGCATTTCATCCTGTTCGAGGAGAATCCGGACAGCGGCGCGGTACACAAGATCATCGCCGGTTATCACCAGTTCCATGCGGTGAATGCGGCCGTGGAGGAAACGGTGCGCGCCAGCCTGCCGGCGTTGGCGGATGAGTTCGCCCAGGGCCTCAGTGTCCGGGATTCCGGCGGGATCTACTGGGGCGGCAGGGCGCAGGGCGGCAAGCCGGGCGACCGTCGCGCCGGTGTGGTGTGGCACACGCAGGGCAGCGGCAAGAGTTTTTCCATGCTGTTCTACGCCGCGCGTATCGTGCGCCATCCGGGGATGCACAATCCCACCCTGATCGTGCTCACCGACCGCAACGACCTGGACGATCAATTGTTCGGCCAGTTCCAGCGCTGCCACGACATCCTCGGTCAGATGCCGGTGCAGGCCAATACACGCGAGCGGCTGCGGGAGCTGCTGGCGGTGGCCAGCGGCGGGGTGGTGTTCACCACCATCCAGAAGTTTCTGCCGGAGGATGGCGAGCGGATGCCGCAGCTCAGTCCGCGCTCGAACATCGTGGTCATCGCCGATGAGGCCCATCGCAGCCAGTACGGGTTCCGCGCGAAGGTCAATTCGAAGACCGGCGCGATGTCCTATGGCTTCGCCAGCAATATCCGCTCCGCCGTGCCGAATGCCTCGTTCATCGGCTTCACCGGTACGCCGATAGAGAAGACTGATGCCAACACCCGGACGGTGTTTGGTGACTACATCAGTGTGTACGACATCCAGCGTGCCGTTGCGGACCAGGCGACGGTGCCGATCTACTACGAAAGCCGTGTGGCGAAGCTGGGCCTGAACGCGGCCGCGCTGCCCAAGCTGGATGAGGAGTTCGAGGAAATCACCGAGGGCGAGGAGGAATCGCGCAAGGAGAAGATCAAGACCCGGTGGGCCGCGCTGGAGGCGCTGGTGGGCGATCCGAAGCGGATTGCGATCATTGCGCAGGATATCGTGACGCACTTCGACAAGCGCGCGGAGGCCATGAATGGCAAGGCCATGATCGTCGGCATGAGCCGCCGGATCTGCGTGGATCTCTACGAGGCGCTGATCAGACTGCGCCCGGACTGGGCCAGCGCCAGTGACGACGACATCGAGACCGAAAAGGGCCGGGGCTGCGTGGTGAAAGTCATCATGACCGGCAGTGCCGCCGATGGCGCCGACTGGCAGCCGCATATCCGCAACAAGGATAAACGCCGCAAGCTCGCCAACCGGTTCAAGGACAGCAAGGACCCGTTTCGCATCGTGATAGTCCGCGACATGTGGTTGACCGGATTCGACGCGCCCTGCCTGCACACGATGTATGTCGACAAACCCATGCAGGGGCACGGACTGATGCAGGCCATCGCCCGCGTGAATCGGGTGTTCCGTGACAAACCCGGCGGACTGGTGGTGGATTACCTGGGTCTGGCTGATCAGCTGCGGCAGGCACTGGCCACGTACACGGAAAGCGGCGGCAGGGGAGACCCGACGCTGGATCCGGAGCAGGCCGTTGCGGTCATGCAGGAGAAGTATGGCATCGCCGCCCATATGTTCCATGGCTTCAGCTGGGACCTCTGGGCGAACGGCAAGCCCAGTGAGCGCCTGGCCCTGATTCCCGCCGGGCAGGAGCACATCCTGGCGCAGGAAAACGGCAAGAAACGTTTCGTGCAGGTGGTGGCAGAACTGTCGCATGCGTTTGCGTTGTGTTCGGCTAGCGATGAGGCCACGGAAGTGCGCGACGATGTGAGCTTCTTCCAGGCCATCCAGGCGGCGTTGAGCAAGCAGACCTCCCGCAGCGGCAAGACGCCCGAGCAGATCGATGCGGCCGTGCGCCAGCTGGTCTCCAAAGCCATTGTCACGGACGGCCAGGTGATCGACGTTTTCGCCGCCGCCGGCCTGTCGAAACCGGATATCAGCATTCTCGATGACCGCTTCCTGGCCGAAGTGCGCGGCCTGCAACACAAGAACGTGGCGGTTGAATTGCTGGAAAAGTTGCTCAAGGATGAACTCAAGCTCCGTTCCAGACGCAACCTGGTTCAGTCGCAGCTGTTCTCCGAGAAACTCAAGCGCACCCTGAACGCGTACCACAACCGCGCCATCTCCACCCACGAGGTCCTCGATCAGCTGATTCACGTGGCCAGGGACGTGAATGCCGCGACTCGCCGTGGTGAGAAGCTTGGCCTCACCGACGACGAAGTCGCCTTCTACGACGCGCTGGCGACAAACGATTCCGCAGTCAAGGTGATGGGCGATGCACAGTTGAAGGTGATTGCGACGGAGCTCATTACCCAGGTGCGCAGGAGCGTCTCAACCGATTGGGCGCTGCGCGAAAGCGCCCGCGCGAGAATTCGCGTGATGGTGAGGCGCATCCTGAAGAAATACGGCTACCCGCCGGACCTGCAGGACGAAGCGGTGAAAACCGTTCTGGCCCAGGCTGCGCTGCTGTCTGCCGAATGGGCCGCGGAGTAGTTCTGTAGCTGTAGCGAGCAGGCGTCATACGGAGGTGATGCAGCCCCACTGATGACTGCGGCATTCACGCGGTATGAACCCGGAGCTGTCTGCAGTAAGCTGAGCCACGTTGACCCGGTGCTAATTCCCGGTGGTGATCCAGGAGCCGCAGCAGATCATGAGCAGTTATTCCCGACGGGATTTCATACTGGCCGGCGCTGCCCTGGGTGGCGTGGTTGCATCCGCGCCGCGCGCGGCACTGTCCGCAACCGGCGCCAGCGCAGTGGCTGCCGCCGATGACGAGACGTACTGGGCCGAGGTGGCCAGTCACTACGACATGACCCCGAAGGTGGTCAATCTGGAGAACGGCAACTGGGGCGTGATGGCGCGTCCGGTGCTGGATGCCTTCGAACGTCATACCGAGCGGGTCAATCGGGAGAATTCATATTATTCCCGCCGCGGTTATGGCGACGATCTTGCGTCGGTTCGCCAGCGGGTCGCCCGGCAGCTGGGCGCGGGTACGGATGAGATTGCGCTGACGCGCGGCGCTACCGAGGCGCTGCAGAACATCATCGGCGGGTTCAACCTGCTGGGCTCCGGGGACGGCCTGATGTATGCGGACCTGGACTATCATTCGGTGCAGGCGACCATGGACAGCGTGGCGCGGCGCACCGGCGCCGCACTGGTGCGGCTGGAGATTCCCGAGCCGGTGGGTTACGAGGAATTAGTCCAGTTCTATGTCGAGGCCATGGAGCGTCATCCGCGTACCCGGCTGCTGCTGCTCACCCATGTCAGTCATCGCACCGGTTTGCTGGTGCCGGTCCGGGAGATCTGCCGTGAGGCGCGCAAGCGCGGCATTCGCACCGTCGTCGATGCTGCCCATAGTTGGGGTCAGATACCTTTTCAGGTGGCCGATCTGCAGGCCGACTACGCGGGATTCAATCTGCACAAGTGGATGGGTGCGCCGATCGGCGTGGGTGTGATGTATATCCGCCGCGACCGGCTGCGGGACATCAATCCGAATATTTCCGCGACGATGGAGGAAGCCGCCACGATTGACGGCCGGGTTCATTCCGGTACCAGTAACCTGGCCACTTTTCTGACGGTGCCCGATGCCCTGGCGTTTCATGAGCGGATCGGGCCGCAGGCCAAGGCGGCCCGCCTGCGTTACCTGCGCGATCTGTGGGTGACGCAGGCGCGCCAGCTGGACCGGATCGAGGTGCTGACGCCGGATGATCCGCGCATGCATGCGGGCATGACCTCTTTCCGCATCAGGGATCGCGGAACCGAGGCGGACAATCAGGCGCTCGCGGCGCGGCTGCTGGATGAATTCAACATCTTCAGCGTTCATCGCACCGGCGTGGCCAGGGGCGCCTGCGTGCGGATCACGCCCAGCGTGTACAACAGCGCGGCGGATGTCATGCGGTTTGTCGGGGCGTTGAAGAAAATCACGGTCTAGGAGCCGGTTCGGGCATTGCCAGTGCCCGCCGCGTCTTGACTCAGGTCAAGGCAGGCGTCGCGTACGTGGATAAAAATAGGGGAATTATTCTCCGGAGGGCGCATGCCAGGCACTGAAACCTACAATGACCACGTCGTGCGCCGTTTTCTGCTGGCCGCCGCGGTGTGGGGTGTTGTCGGCATGGGGATGGGGGTCTTCATCGCAGCACAGCTGGCCTGGCCGGCATTGAACTTCGATCTTCCCTGGCTGACATTCAGCCGGCTGCGCCCGGTGCATACTTTCGGCGTGATCTTCGCCTTTGGCGGCTCGGCGCTGATGGGCACCTGTTACTACGTCGCCCAGCGCACCGGCCATACGCGGCTGGCCCTGCCCAGGCTGGCGAACTTCACCTTCTGGGGCTGGCAGCTGGTCATCGTGCTGGCGATGATCTCGATGCCGCTGGGTATCACCCAGAGCAAGGAGTACGCCGAGCCGGAATGGCTGATCGACATCCTGATCGCCGTGGTGTGGGTGAGCTTCGGCGTGGTGTTCTTCGCCACGCTGGCGCGCCGGCGTATCAGGCACATCTACGTGGCAAACTGGTACTACGGCGCGTTCATCATTGCGGTGGGGCTGCTGCACATTGTCAACAACGTCGCCTTGCCGGTTTCACTGTTCAAGTCCTATCCGGTCTATTCCGGCACGGTCGATGCCATGGTGCAGTGGTGGTATGGCCATAACGCAGTGGCGTTCTTTCTCACCGCCGGCTTTCTCGGGATGATGTACTACTTCGTGCCGCGGCAGGCGCAGCAGCCGCTGTGGAGTTACCGTTTTTCCATCGTCAATTTCTGGGCGCTGATCTCGATCTACATGTGGGCCGGCTCCCATCATCTGCTCTATACCGCGCTGCCGGACTGGGTGCAGTCGGTGGGCATGGCGTTCTCGCTGGTGCTGCTGATGCCCAGCTGGGGTTCGGCGGCCAATGGTCTGCTGACCTTCAACGGCTCCTGGCACCGGCTGAAGACCGATCCGGCCGCGAAGTTCATGGTGATGGCGCTGGTGTTCTACGCCGCCTCCACCTTTGAGGGCTCGATGATGGCGATCAAGACTGTCAATGCGCTCTCGCATTACACCGACTGGACGGTGGCGCATGTGCATTCCGGCTCCATTGGCTGGGTGGCGATGATTACCATCGGCTCGCTGTATGCGATGGCGCCGCGGGCCCTCGGCCGGCCGGCAATGCATTCGCACGGCGCCATGGAGCTGCACTTCTGGCTGCACACCATTGGCCTGCTGCTGTATGTGCTGTCGATGTGGGTCGCGGGCGTGACTGAAGGCCTGATGTGGCGGGCGACCGGCGCCGATGGCTCGCTGACCTACGCCTTCATCGACAGCCTGATCGCGATCAAACCGTTGTATGTGGTGCGCTTCCTCGGTGGCGTGCTGGTGGTCAGCGGCATGATCGTGATGGCGTGGAATCTGTGGCACACGGCTGCTGCTGCGCGTGCGCGCCTGATCAAGCCGATTCCGGTGCCCATCCCCGAGCCGGTGGCGCCGCAGGTGCCGGCGCCCCTGCCGGCGCCAGGTTGAGGAGATCGCAATGGGCCGTGGTTATCGGTATTTCGAAAAGATCGAGAAGCATGCCGGATTGCTCGGCATTGGCATTGCCATCATGGTCTCCCTTGGTGGGCTGGCCGAGATCACGCCGCTGTTCATGCGTGCCCATGCCATTGCGCCTGATGCCAATGTCAGGCCATATGATCCGCTGCGACTGGCTGGCAAGGACATTTACGTGCGCGAAGGGTGCTACCTGTGTCATACGCAGATGATCCGTGCCCTGCGGGCGGAGACGCAGCGTTACGGGCATTACTCGGTGGGCGAGGAGTCGGTCTATGACCGCCCGCATCAATGGGGCTCAAAGCGCACCGGTCCGGATCTGGCGCGGGTGGGCGGCAAGTACTCGGATCAGTGGCAGCGGTTGCATCTGCAGGATCCGCGCGCCGTGGTGGCGGAATCAAACATGCCGGCTTATCCATGGCTGGAATCCGAAGCGATCGATGCCGACGACATCATGGCGCGCATGCGCACGTTGCGCCGGCTGGGCGACCCGTACACGGATGAGGAGATCGCCGCCGCACCGCAGGCGCTTGCGGGCAAGACGCACATGGATGCGCTGATCGCCTATCTGCAGGGGCTGGGTGTTGCTCCACCGGTGGCTCCGGCGACGGCCGGAGGTGCGCCATGAGTCCATTCTGGGGTCATCTTGCCGGCGTCATCACGGTGATTCTGATGCTCACCTTCATCGGCATCTGGATCTGGGTGTGGAATGCGCGCCACAAGCCGAAGTACGACGCCCTGGCGCGGCTGCCGATGGCTGACGGGAGCGAATCGCCATGAGCGCATTCTGGTCCGCCTGGGTGATGTTCCTGGTAACGCTGAACCTCGGCATCACCTTTTTCCTGTTCATCTGGGGACAGCGGGTGAAGATTCCGGTGCAGCCGGATGGCAGTACCGGGCATGTGTGGGCGCACGGTGTGCTGCGCGAAAGCGTGCGCAGACTGCCGCGCTGGTGGGTGCTGATGTCGGCGAGCCTGTTCGCCGCTGCCTTCATCTATCTGGTCCTGTTTCCTGGTTTCGGCAGTCACAAGGGACTGCTCGGGTGGACCTCACATGCCGAGCTGGCCCGTGACGTTGTCGCCAACGAGAGCACGGCCGGCGCCATCCTGGCCCGCTATGCGGCCATCCCGGCTGGCGAACTGGCCGCCGATCCTGCTGCCACGCGCATTGGCAAGAGACTGTTCATCGACAATTGTTCGGCCTGTCATGCGCCCGATGCCCGTGGCAACAAACGACTGGGAGCACCGGATCTGACGGATGCACACTGGCGCTACGGCGGCGATGATGATGCGGTGAAGACCAGCATTCTCGAGGGCCGCAGTGGCCTGATGCCGCCACTGGGCGCGGGGTTGGAGGAACAGGGCGTGCTGAATCTCGCCCACTACGTGCTCAGTCTGTCCGGCGCGCCGCATGATGCCGCCATGGCAGCTGCCGGTGCGCCGCAGTTTGCGTTGTGCGCCGCCTGCCACGGTCCCAATGGCAAGGGCAATGTACAGCTCGGCGCGCCCGACCTGACGGACGCGACCTGGCAGTACGGCGGCACGCTCGACGCGGTTGTGCTCAGCATCATGTACGGGCGCCATGGTGTCATGCCGGCGTGGAAGGATCGCTTGCGGGAGACCGACGTTCACCTCATTACCGCCTGGTTGCATTCGCAATCCCACGGCGATGGCAACTGACGCCGGGCAAGGTGCCTGGTACCATCAGCCGGTCATGTGGCTCGGCGCGCTGATCCTTCTGGCCTCGCTGACGGGTTGCCTGTGGCTGATCGCACTGAGCCAGCGTCATGCCGACGAACCCGTCGATACCGTCGGACCGACAGTCTTCAAGGTGCCGACGAACGCGCCTGCTGATCCAGCTGTTCCCGACGGACCTGTGCCATGAATACGGCGTCCGGCTGCTGGCATTGCGGTGAACCGCTGCCGGCGGGCGAGGTGGTACAGGTTACGATCGACGGCGCCACGCATCCGGTGTGCTGTCACGGCTGTCGCGCCGCCGCTGAATGGATCGAGCAGCTGGGTCTGGCGGACTACTACCGCCTGCGCAGCCAGCCGGCGGTCCGCCCCGCGGATCCGGCAGAAGCGGCCCGCAGCCGCGCGGCCTGGACACGGCCGGAGATGGCGCGCCACGTGGTGCGTGAATTCGGCGAAGGCAGCCGCGAGGCGATCATGTTGATCGAGGGCGTACGCTGTTCCGCCTGCGTGTGGCTGATCGAGCGCGCACTGGGTGCCTTGTCCGGGGTGAGCAGCGTGCAGGTCAATGCCAGCGCGCGCCGGGCGCGCGTGGTGTGGCGCAAGTCCGAGTGTTCCCTGGCGCAGGTGCTGGAGACATTGGCGCGCACCGGTTATCGCGCCCTGCCGCTGGATGCCGCCGCGCTTGATGATGCGCGCAAGCGTGAGTCGCGCGCCGCCCTGAAGGGACTCATCGTCGCCGGCTTCGGTGCGATGCAGGCGATGATGTACGCCAGCGGGCTGTACCTGGGCGCGTTCGATGGTGTGGATACCTCCACGCGTGATCTATTGCGCTGGTTCGGTCTGCTGGTCGCCACGCCGGTGGTGTTCTACGCGGCACGGCCGTTTTTTGCCGGCGCCGTGCGTTCGTTGCGTGCGCGTGCACTGGGCATGGATGTGCCGGTGGCACTGGCGATCGCATTGATCTATGCCGCCAGCCTCATCGAGGCATTGCGTGGCGGCGCTGAAGTCTATTTCGATTCAGTCAGCATGTTTGTGTTCTTCCTGCTGGTGGGCCGCTATCTGGAAATGCGCGCCCGGCACCGCGCCGGCGACCTGTCCGATGCGCTGGCCCGCCTGACGCCGGTGTATGCCGAGCGCGTCGGCGCGGACGGTGCGCTGGAGCGTGTGGGTGTGTCGGAGCTGCGTACGGGCGATCGCGTGCATGTCGGCGAAGGCAGTGGTGTGCCGGCTGATGGCGCGTTGCTCAGTGCCCGCTGCCGGGTCGACGAGGCGCTGTTGTCCGGCGAATCAGCGCCGGTAACGAAGTGTTGTGGCGACACGCTGGTTGCCGGCAGCATCGTGGTGGAGGGTCCGGCGCAGATGCAGGTGGAGCATGTCGGCGCCGACACTGCGCTTGCAGGCATTGTTGCACTGGTTACGCGCGCTGCGGCTGCACGGCCACGCCTGGCGCAAGCCGGCGAGCGAGCCGCCGCCGGTTTCGTGGCGCGGGTGTTGATGCTGGCCGTGCTGACCGCCATCGGCTGGAGCCTGATCGATCCTGCACGTGCGTTCACGGCCACCCTGGCGGTGCTCGTCGTTTCCTGTCCCTGCGCATTCGCGCTCGCCGTGCCGGCTGCGCTGACGCGCGCCATTGCCGTGCTCGCGCGCCGTGGCGTGCTGGTGGTGCGGCCCGATGCCATCGAGCATCTGGCCGGTATTACCCACGTGGTGTTCGACAAGACCGGCACCCTGACGGACCCCGGACTCACGCTGGATCGGGTTGAGGTGCTGCGTGCCGATGAGCGCGAGAACGCACTGACGCTGGCTGCAGCCCTGGCGCGCGGCAGCCGGCATCCGGTGGCGCGCGCGCTCGCCGCTGCGGCTACTGGACGCTCCATGCAGGTCAGCGATCTGCGCGCCGTGGCCGGTGACGGCCTGGAAGGAGTGGTCTATGGACGCCGTTTGCGTCTGGGTCGGGTGGATTTCGCGCTCGGTGGCGCTTCGCTGCAGGCCGGGCTTGATGATGCTGTTGTGCTCGCCGATGACAAAGGCGTCATCGCCGCCTTTCACCTGTGCGAACGGCTGCGCTCCGGCGCACGGGCTGCCATTGCCGCGCTGGTTGCAGACGGTCTCACGCTGGAGATCGCCAGCGGGGACGCGGCCAGCCGGGTGGCTGATGTTGCCCAGCGCCTCGGCATCACGCAGTGGCGGGCGCGTCTGCGGCCGGCAGACAAACTCGATCGGCTTGCGACACTGCGCAGCGCAGGCGCGCGGGTCATGGCCGTGGGTGATGGCATCAACGATGCGCCGGTGCTGGCGGGCGCCGATGTGGCCGTTGCACTGGCGGCTGGTACCGAGCTGGCGCAGGCTTCCAGCGACATCGTGCTGGCGGGCGAGCGCCTGGATCTGCTCGCCGAGGCGCGCGGAATCGCGCGCGAGACGCTGACCATTCTGCGCCAGAACCAGCGCTGGGCACTTGGTTACAACCTGCTGGCCATGCCGTTTGCGGCGCTGGGCTTTGTGCCGCCGTGGCTGGCGGCCATCGGCATGTCGGCCAGTTCATTGTTCGTGGTGCTCAATGCCCTGCGCATCGGCCGCCAGGGGGAACGCAGCCGTGCGGCAGGCCTGGTGGGCTCGAAGGCGGTCGCATGACGATTCTGATTGTCATGATCCCGCTGTCGATCCTGCTGCTGATCGGCGCCGGCGTCGCATTTTTCTGGGCGGTCGACAACGATCAGTTCGATGACATGGAAACGCCCGGGCTGCTGCCGCTGCTCGACAATCCACAGCCGTCGGATCTGGCACCGTCCGCTACGCCGGAGCAGGCGCCGTGATCGACGGTCTGACCATCGGCGCCGCGCTACTGTTGGGGTTCGCCGCCAGTGGCCACTGCCTGGTGATGTGCGGCGGCATTTCGGCTGCGCTGGGCATTGCCACCGCGAAGACCGTGGACGGGCGGCCGCGTCCGGCGCTGCTTGTTACCTACCAGCTCGGCCGCATCACTTCGTACACGCTTGCGGGACTGTTGTTCGGTGGTGTGCTCGGCGGCTTGATCGGTTGGTTCGACATCGAAGCGGTACGTCGCAGCCTGCGCGCACTGTCCGCCCTGGCGCTGCTGCTCGGCGCACTGGTGGCCTTCGGTCGGCTGCGCGATCCAGGTTCCGGCGTCGGCCGGCGGCTCTGGGGAAAAATCGCGCCGCTTGGACGCAGGCTGCTGCCGGTCACCAGTGCTCCACGCGCCTTCGCCTTTGGCGCGGTATGGGGGTGGATGCCCTGCGGATTCGTCTACATAGTCTTGCTGATTGCGGCACTGCAACTCGATGCGGTACGCGCCGCTGCCACGATGGCTGCGTTCGGTATCGGAACCGCGCCTGCTATGCTGGCAACGGCCTTCGGTGCGCAGCGGTTCGCGGGGATCGCTGCGCGGCCGGGAGGCAGGCGAGTCGCCGGCGGGATTCTGCTCGCCAGCGCCGCGCTCACGCTGGCGGGACCGTGGTTGTCGGGATTCGCGCCGTGGATGCATACCTGGTTGCCGTTTTACTGTTCGGGCTAGCGGCGCCAGCCATTTGAAACCGTTCCGGTGACTGGAGTACGTATGAAGACGACTGGCTTGATGGCAGGCGTGGCGCTGGGTTGTGCGATGGCGGTCACCGCGACTGCGGCGCCGGGCACAGCGCCGACGCTGAAGATCGGCGATCCGGCGCCAGCGCTGGAGGTGATGACCTGGATCAAGGGCGAGCCGGTTACCGCCTTCGAACCTGGAAGGGTCTACGTGGTGGAGTTCTGGGCCACCTGGTGCGGGCCGTGCAATGCGGCCATGCCGCACCTCAGTGAACTGCAGCAGCAGCACGCCGATCGCCTGACCGTCATCGGTGTCGATGTGCGCGAGACCATCAAGGGCGAAGCGAGCGTGGAGGCAGTGCGGCGTTTCGTCGAGAAGAAGGGCGCGCGCATGGCCTATACCGTCGCCATGGATGATCCGGTGACCGAGCCGATGTTCAACAACTGGATGACGGCGGCCGGATCGCATGGCCTGCCGACGTCTTTCGTGGTCGATGGTCGCGGAATTCTGGTGTGGATGGGCCATCCCATGGGCGAGGGCATTGCCGCCTTCGACCGCGCCGTGGTGGCTGCGGTGGCCGGCAAGACGGGTGATCTGCAAGCCGCGCGGGAGCGACAGGAACAGATCAGCACGCTGAACGCGCGGCGTCTGCGCGAGCAGGCGTTACTGCAGCCGCTGATCGAGGCGCAGCAGCGCCAGGATGATGCCGCCGTGGTGGCGCAGGCGGAAAGACTGATGGACACCGAGCCGCGACTGACGGCGCGGCTGTATGTGGCAAAGCTCAGTGCGCTGCTGCGCATGGATGAAGCCGCGGCGCTGCGGTTCGCCAGTACGCAGGCTGCGGACGACGCCTTTCGCCGTCGCATGGGCGCGACCAACGATGCGCGCTACTGGAGCAATGTCGGTGCACTGATCGCCCAGCAGCCGGATCTGTCGCGGAGCACTTATCAGCTCGCGCGCGGCTACATTCAGGACGTGGTTTCGGCGGGTGGCACCGACTTCAACAGCTGGATCTACCTGGCGAAGCTGCATGCCTGGCTGGATGAGCCGGCGCGGGCGCTGGCGGCGCAGGAGAAGGCCATTGCCATTACCACCGCCAGCCAGCGCGAGTATCCGCCGGAGTTTCTCTCCGGGCTGGAGCGGGCGCGGGTGGAGTATCAGGGGATGGTGAGTAACGCCGGACGGGATTAGAAATCGTACGCGGCGCCGAGGTGGAAGTTGCGCCCCGGTGCGGGTTCGATGCCGCCGTTGACGAAGAATACGCGCGAGTAGTAGTGCTCGTTGGTCAGATTGGAAACCCCGCCCAGCAGCCTCAGGTGCTGGGCGATCAGGTAGTCCGCCGAGAGGTCGAACACCGTATACGAGGGGATCCTGGCCGGCATCACGATCACGTCGCCCGCGATGCGCGGCTGATTGCTGTCTGCCCAGAACTGCGTGCCGATACTCTGGCCGACGAGGCTGGCTTTCCAGTGGTCCTGCTGACGCCAGGTCAGGCCGGCCTTGATCACGTAGTCCGGAGCGTAGGCCGGCGTATTGCCGGCCAGCGTCGACCCCATCGGGTCGGCGGAGTTCTCCAGCGTGATGCTGTCGGTGATTTGCGCGTCCAGGAGTGAGGCGTTGACGAAGAAATCCAGGTGTCGGTCCGCTGGGGCATTCGCGGATATCCGCAGCAGATCGTAGTCGAGTTCCATTTCGACGCCGCGGCTGCGCGCATCGCCGGAATTCACGTTTACCGAGCCGCCGAGGCCGTCGCTCTGGCTTTCGATGCGGTTATTCGTTTGCACGACGAAGACACTGACGTCGTAAAACAGACCCGCTTGCGGCCAGCCGTGGATGCCCGCCTCGAATGTAAGGTATTCGGTGGTGTCCGGATCATTGCCGGCATTCAGGCGCGAGCGGTTGCTGGCGACATCACGGTAGCGCACCGGCCGATAGCCCTGCGCGATGTTGAGATACGTCTCGTTGCCGTGGCCGAAGTCATTGCCGAGTCCCAAGCCGAACAGCGCGACGTCGCGGCTGAGCGTGTCATGTACCAGGGGCCCGGTGTGCGGAGGCGAAGCGGCGATCTTTTCGTTGGTGCCGATTTCCTCACGCTCCAGGCGCGCTGAAGGCACGATGTGGAACTTGCCGAAACGGAACACGTTCTCGGCGAAGAGCGCTCCATACTTCGTCGTGCTGTGGTTGTCGTAGCTGATCGTGCCGGATCGGTCGTCCCGACGGGTATACGGCTGGAGGTTGTCCACCACTCCCCAGTCGCTGCTGGACCGGTACAGCGTCGTGCCGACCGTCAGCGCGTTGCCCCGGCCCCAGCGGTGTGCCAGACGCGCATCGAGGCCACCAAAATGAAACGTCTGCTCGTTGATCGAAGCGGCGGTCGGGGTATCGCCCGAGTAGGAATCTGAACGATGGGCCACCTCTGTTTTGCCGGCCCACAGCTTGACGGTGAGGAGGTCGTTTCCGCTGAACTGGTTGTCATAGCGCAGCGCGCCGCTAAAGCGGTCGGTCCACAGGTGGTCCGCTGGGGTGGTGGTCATGTCGGGATCGGCATTGAACTGCCGTACGGTCAGAAAGCCGGGCAGCCCGCTGTCCAGCGAATAGGCGAGTACGTCGAGGCGCAGACCTTGATGCTCGCCGACGGCGTACTTCAACCGCAGGTCGCCTGAATTGAGCGTGAAATCGCCGTTTTCGCGCATGCCGTCTGATTGGCGGCGGCTGAAATCGGCGAGATATCCCAGCGCACCGCGGGTCCCGGTAATTTCGTTATAGCTGGAAAACAGACCGTCTGCGCCCATCACCTGTTCGGTCATGCCGGTCAGCATGTGGCTGGGATCGGGCGCGCGCGAGACGTAGTTGATCACCGGCTGCGGCTCGGGCCCGTAGAGCAGGCCGGAGCCGCCGCGGATCATCTGGATCGAGTCGATCGTTTGCGGGATCGGCAGATAGTAGTGCGCGGGGTAGCCGAACCAGTCGAGCGCGATCGGCATGCCATCCTGCAGCACCAGCACGTATTCGCTTTCCTGCGGATTGCCGATGCCGCGATAGGTGAGATTGAGCTGGGTCGGATCCTGTTGCTCGGCGATGATCACGCCGGGCAGCCGATTGAACATCTCACGTTGGTTGTTGTTGATCACCGTGGGCTGGTGGTCGAGCTGAACAACGGAGGCTTTCTTCGTCACGGTGATGACCGTGCCATCCACCTCCGGCAGCGAATGTGCGTACCGGGTTTCGGGATTGATCAGCCACGGCTTGCCTTGGACAATGACGCCCTCGGAATTCACTTTGTTCTGATGATCATTCTGGACGGCATCAGCAAGGGCCTCCTTCTGGGCCATCATCGCCAGTAGCATTGCCGTCATCACCAGGATTGCTTTCATGTTCTCTGTCGCTCCATTTCTATACATCATCGGTCACTGTAGCCTCGATCACTTACTTCAGCTGACGCTCACCGGCCAGTGCCGTCCGGGGCGCTCCAGCTGTGGATGGCTGGCCATCCTCCTTAATATGCCAGCCGCCACGAATTTCCGCCGGAGTTTTTCTCCGGGCTGGAGCGGGCGCGGGCGGAGTATCAGGGGGATGGTGAGGAACGCCGAACCGGCGTCGCCGGAAGCATTTCGTCAATGAAGATGAAGGCGTCGAACACGGCGGACCAGTCACCGCGCATCGGGCTGTAGCCGAAGGCGCCGGCAACGAGCTCCTGGCGCAGCCAGTGATCCTGCGGCGTGTGTTTCAGGTCGATAAACAGATACTTGTGGCCGGTGAGATGAAGCAACTCCTCGAGTGAGCCTGGCATTGCCTTTACGGGAATGGCGAAGTCCCTGTTTACCCGGCGACTGCGCCCGCTGTAGGCCAGCACGCCGATGGAGTAGATGTCATCGCCCATCAGCTCAAGCGCAACCTGGCCCATCGGCCGGTAGGTATCAAACATATCCCTGAAATTTCCGAAGCCTTCCAGGGCGGCGATATCGCGCGCCAGATGCGTATTGGCAGCCCAGGCAACGATCTTCCGATCCGGGTGGTACTGGTACGCCAGCCAGGCAAGGTTATTACCCATGGAGACGTCGCGCCGGTTGCCGGCTTCGCCGCCGGCGCGGATGGTTTCCAGGGTGATGGAGTAGGCGTGCTGGAAGTCCCACAGGTTCAGCAGGGTGCGATGCATCAGCATTCTTTCCCGCTGATCGATACGCTCATCCGGCCGGCCGACAAGCACGATGAGACGGCTGAGCAGGTCCTGGTACGGTTGCCGCTGCTGATCTGACAGCTTCGCATAGCTGCCTGCGGAAACCATCCGATGCAGATCCTGCAACGTGGTCCTGTCCTCGGCAGACAGTGTGTGCGGGTAGGCGCGATCGAGAAAGTCGAACAGCGGAGCGAACATCCCGCCTCTGGACTGGCAGTCGAAGCCGCTCATCTCCAGTGGCTTCGCGGTTCCCTGTGTCGCTCTGACATATTCGAGGAGCGGTTGAGTTTCCCGGGCGGCACTCCATACGGAATAGATGCCGGCGGCAGCGGCGACGTCTACGGGCTTGTCGGTACGCAGTGCGATGTCCGCCATGCGGCATTCGAGAAGATTGGATTCCCAGGCCAGAACGCTGAAATCCATGCGCTGATGCAGATACCGGATCAGCCGGGTCTTGGCGCGGAAGGCTTCGCCGTCTCCGTGTGTGGGTTCGCCAAGCGTGACGACGCGGGCATTGCTAATGCGCCGGCCGATGGGGGTCAGGTCGGAGTAGTCCGTATCGTCGGCGTCAAGCGTGCGGATAGGGATGGCATTTTCCTTCAGCCAGGCGATGCGTTCCTGTGTTGTTTCATGTGCCGTCTCCGCCGTGATGTCTTCCGCCCGACACGACAGAGTGAGCACAGCGAGAATAAAAGCGGGGAGCGCCACAGCGGCGCTCCCCGAAAGATCAAAATACCTCATTTTTGTTGAAGTCTTTCCTAGAGCCCGAACGACTTGCTGATCGTCACCGTGTAACGACGCAGCCTTGGGTCACCGTAGGGGCTGTAGGCCCTGCCGCTGGGGCTGGTGATGGCCAGGATGGGCGGCGATTCGTTGAACAGGTTCTGCACGCCGACCGACACCTCCACGTCGGCGAGGAAGCCGCCGGCGAACTGCAGGTCGCTGTCGAAGTGATAGGTGGCATTGAGGTCATGATAGATCTGGTCCGGAATCCATTCCGCGCCCTGGTTGAGTATGGCCAGGTCAATTGCCGCCGGTTGTGAGGTCGAGCGATAGACGCGATAGGCATTGTAGTACTGCGCATTCCAGGTCATGGACAGCGGACCACGATCCCAGGTGACGCCGAGATTGCCACGCCACTCCAGGGGCCCGAAGCTGTAGCCGACATTCTCGACGAATGGTGTGCCGGGCAGCACCTGGCCCCGGTAGTGCGGTTGCCAGCTGGCCACTGCATACCAGCGGAAGGCGCCCCAGCGGTCGGTGGCCACCGCGTAGTCGGCCTGTATGTCATAGGCTTCCAGCGAGGTGCTGGAGGCATTGAGGAACGAGGCGTCGAAATGCGTGATCGGGCCCGCCCAGCCGGGCTGATCGGTGGGGAGATTGGGACCGCGTTGAATGCGGCCTTCCGGCAGATTGTCCTCGTAGTCGAGGAAGAACTGCCACGGCGGGGTGTAGATCTCGTCGGTCTTCTCGATGCGCGTGTAGTCCAGCGACAGCCGCAACGCCGGGGCGAAGCGCGGCGTCAGGACCATGCCGGCCGACCAGCTCTCCGATTGCTCGGGATTGAGGTTCGGATTACCGCCGGAGATCCAGGTGAAGGGCTGACCGACGAAGGTGGAGTTGAAGCCGCGCTTCGGATCGCTGCCCAGCGAGAAAAAGGCCTGACGTACGCGCGGCGCGATATGAACGGTGGAGGGCGCGATGAAGCCGGTGCCGATGCTGGCGCGGAAGGCCACATCCTGCAGCGGCGCGTAGCGAATAGCGAAGGTGTAATCGGTGGACTTGACGTTGTTGACGCTGTAGTCCGGGCCGGGCAGTTCATCGATCGACAGCAGGTAGTAGCTGTTGGTCAGCGGCGCGCGGGTTTCATACTTGTCGTGGCGCACCGAGGCCTGCAGTTCCAGCGCCCGCGCCCAGGGCTGCGCGTTCTTCGAGGAGATCAGGGGCGCGCGCGCTTCCAGGTAGTAGGAGTCGGCATCCTGGGAGCGTTGCGGATAGAACAGGTAGTAGACGTCACGCGTGGTCTCCATATCCTGGTAGATCGCGTCCTCGAGGGTTTCCTCACGGCGCTCGACCAGGGTGGACAGCGTCAGCGGGCCGCCAGACAGATCGAACACCGGTCCGGAGAGACGCAGGGTGGCGTCCTTCAGCGTGGTGTCGAATGGGCCGATGAACTGGTTGGGTGAGGGCAACTGATAAGGGCCGAAGTCGATCGGGAAGGTGTTGCCCTCCTGCAGGATATTCAATGCCGGACGCGAGTCGCCCGCGGCGCAGGGCAGCAGGGGGCCGGCACCATCGGGATCGACGCCGGCGCCGACGCCGCGCGCCAGCACGCAGGCGGCCACGGAATCGGCGACAAAGAAGGTGTTGATCTGCTCGAGTCGTGCGCGGCTCCAGTTGTAGTCGATCTCGCCGGTCCAGTGGCCGGGCAGGCGGAAGATCAGGCCGGCGGTCGCGCGGCGGGTGATCGATTCCGTCCGGGTCCTGAAACTGAGGTTTGGCGTCGGGAAACGCACATCGATGGCCTGCTGGAAGGGATTGTTGGGCGCATTCGCCGGCAGGGTGATGGCGCTGGGTACCGCCGCATAGTAGCCGCTGCCGATGTTACCGAGCTGCGACAGGTCGAGAAACACATCCAGGTAGCTGGTGAACTCGCGGCGCACGTTGATTGAAGCCGATTTCAAGGACGGCCCGGCAAACAGGCCGAGTTGCCCGCCGGACATGTCCTCGGGTACCGCCAGGTTGTACTGATTGGCGTTGGCAATCAGGGCCGCACCGCCATCGGAATCCGGGCCGGCATAGCCCATCGGCAGATGCGTGATGGTCGAGCCCAGGGAGGTGCCGCCATATCCGGGATCCAGTGTCAGGTTCAGGCGCTGGTTTGTCATGGGATCGAAATCAGCGCTGCGGATATTCACCGTGGCGCCGAGGGGAGCGAAGGATGCGCCCGTTATGGCAGTCGGATTGTTCTGCAGCTGCAGCGCCAGTCCGCGGGAATGAAAATCGCGGTCCCGGACCATCAGGTCGTTGGCCTGCGCGCGGGTGGCCGCCAGGGTGATCTGGGTGCGGCCGCCTTCCAGACTGAAGCCGGCATTGGCGTCCATGCGGATGTTTGCCGCGTCGCCGTCGAAGGTGTTGGCATAGGTGATGCGGGTGTCCAGGCCGGTGTACTCGTTGCGCAGAATGACATTGATGACACCGCCGGTGGCGCTGCCGCCGTAGATGCCGCCGGCCGTGGACGGCAGTACTTCGATGCGCTCCACCGCCGCCATGGGAATGCCGTTGATATCGGCCTGGAAGGAGAAACCCAGCGTGGAGATGTTCGGCAGACGGCGGCCGTTGACCAGGATGAGCGTCTGGTCGGGACCGAGGCCGCGCAGGTCGATGCTGGAGGACTGGGTGGCCGAGTCGCCCACGGTCTGGCCATAGGTGGCGCCGGCGGCGTTCATCGGCAGGCGGCTCTTGAGAAATTCCTCCAGGTGCACGGCCTGCGAGCGCTGGATCTCTTCTTTGTCGAAGACGACATAGGGCTGGGGCGCGTCTTCGGTGCGTTTGATGTCGACGTTGAGATTGCGCTGACCCTTGACCAGGATCTCCGGTGTGCCGGCCTGTGCTTCGCTGTCCTCGCCGTGTTCCGGATCGGAGCCGGACTTCGCATTGCCGGCTGCTGACGCGCCGGACTGGGGGGGCGCCTCGACCAGGGCAAGGTGCATAGCCTGATGTCCGCCTGCGGGGATCACGGCAGAGGAGATCTCACGTACCTCGGAGCGGATGGCAACAGTTTGTGAATTAATGAAGTGGTAACTCAGACCCGACCCCGACAGAAGCTGTGACAGGGCGGCGGCGGCGGTGTACTTGCCCTGGAGTGCAGGTGCGATGAGCTTCGGATTGACCACTTCGGTCGGATAGACCACCTGCAGCCCGGCCTGGTCGGCCAGTTGCTTCAGCGCGGTGCCCATGGGCTGCGAGTCGATCCGCAGTGTCAGCTGCGGGGCCGGTTCCGGCTCCGCGGCCAGGCTGGGCGTCTGGGCGGTGAGCAGGGCCGCCAGCAGGGCCATGCTCAGTGTCGCGCGCAGGGCGGCCAGCGGGCCGGTCCTCGTCGGTTTGAAGTGTCTGGTCATTTCACGCTCCCCGGTATTGTGTACTACTGCGGCCGGCATTCGTGCCGGTATCGCCCTTACAGTCCGGCCTGGAGCGCGGAATTCCCCCCGGGTGGGGAAAAATTTTCTCTGGAGGGGACTATATTACTGATGTGAAACCGTACGGAGCGAGCAGAGGGCTGATCGGGCGAAATGAAGGCCAGAAGTTCATCCGCAGGGGCGAAATTTGCCGAGTCGATGTTTCGACACTACGGCTCGGAGCTGCATCGCTACCTGCTGCGGCGCCTGCAGCATATGCAGGATGCCGAGGATCTCGCCCAGGAAGTGTATGTGGAGCTTATCCGCGTCGACAAAGCGCGATTCATTCGCAGCCCTCGAGCCTACGTGCTCAGAATCGCAGCCAATGTGGCCAGCGATTTCCAGCGCGGCGCCGATGTCCTGCGCCAGAGAATCAGCTTTGATTCAAGGACCGTGGACCATCTCACCGAGTATCCGGCACAGATCGACACTGAAGATATGGCCGCGCGACTGCTCACCCAGCGGCAGCTCGGTGATGCACTCGGTAATTTGCCACCGGCCCACCAGGCGGCGTTTGTACTGCAAAGCCGCGACGGGTACTCCTACGAGGAAATTGCCCGGCGCATGCAGTTCTCCGTGCGCAAGGTGGAGCGGCTGCTGGCGGAGGCCCGGGAGCAGCTGCAAGCCTCCCTGGGCGCGATCGCGCCCGAGCAGCGAGAAAAAGCCGGGGATCGGGAAACACCATGAAACAGCAACTCTCGGATGATCGCACTCTGGCTGAACAGGCCCAGGCATGGATTTGCCGTCCACCCGCGCCGGACAGCGCGGAGAGCGAGGCCTTCGCCCTCTGGCTGAAACGTTCGCCGCAGCATGTGCAGTGCTACCTGCAGATGCTGGCGGTTGAGCGTGAGTTTCACGATATCGATCCGGCACGCAGGATTGACGTCGATGCATTGATTGCCCGCACGCGTGACAATGTCGTGCAACTGAACCCCGGAGTGGAAACGCATCCGGTTGCGCTGGTCCGCCGCCGGGCCCGGCGCCGCTCTGCACGCCGCTGGCAGGCGATCCCGGCCGCGGCGGCGGTACTGTTCGTGGCGGCCGGTCTGTTTGGCTGGATGTGGTGGAGCGCGCATGGGGCGCATGTCTACCGCACGGCTACCGGTCAGCAGCAGAAGCTCAAGCTGGCTGACGGCACCATCATCGATCTGAACACCGAGTCGCGCCTGCGGGTGGATTTCTCCAGGACCCGCCGTGATGTTTATCTGCTCGCGGGTGAGGCTTTGTTCGATATTCATCATGACGCCCACCGCCCGTTCCGGGTGCATGTGGACGGCGCGGTCATCACCGATATTGGCACGCGATTCAACGTCTATCGCCGTGCGCAGGCCACTACGGTGGCGGTGCTCGACGGGGCGGTGGAGATTTCCAGCGAGGCGAGCGAGCGCACCGCTGCGGGAGTCACTGCCGCTCCGCTGCGAATCGATGCCGGCGAGATGGCGGCCATCGACGCGCGCGCGCAGCCCCTGGAGCTGGGCCGGGCCGATGTGGCGCAGGTGACGGCCTGGCGCCAGCGACGCCTGTGGTTCCAGGGGACCGAACTGGGGGAAATAGCCGCGCAGTTCAATCGTTACAACGCGGCGCCGAAGATCCTGGTGGAGGACGAGGCGCTGCGTTCCCGACGCTTCTCCGGCGTGTTCAACGCCGACGATCCGAAGACTTTCGTGCAGTTCCTGTACCAGGACGCTGACATTGATTTCGACCACGACGTGCGCGGGTTTGTGATTCGCGCGCGATAGCGCCTGGGCGGTCGACCACCCGCGAGGTGTACCTTTCCGGCCGTTTTCCACTCTCAGGAGTACGGGGTATCCGTATGCCCATTTGAAATGCCTGCGGCGGGCCGACAAGCGCGCCCAGGCCTGGCGGAGAGTCGATGGCTGAGACCGATCCATTTGTTGCGCGGCTGGCCAGCGAGCACGGTGAGGACCTGCTGCGCTTTCTGGCACGCCGGGCACGGAATACGGCGGATGCCCGCGAAGTGGCGCAGGAGGTCTATGTGCGCCTGCTGCGCATGGAGCGCAAGGATCGTATCCGCAATCCACGGGCCTATCTGTATCGGGTCGCCGTCAATCTGCTGCACGAGTACGAGCTGAAACGCCGGGCGGAGTCCGATGGATTGCGCGGCTGGGTACCCGAGCAGCTGGTCGATGCCGCTGCCCTGCGTGCCGAAGGCGACGCTGAGGCGCAGATCATCGGCCGCAGATTGCAGGCTGTGCTGGGTGAGCTGCCGGTGAAATGCCGCGCCGTGCTGGTCATGCATCGCCGCGATGGCATGACCTGCGATGAGATAGCGGCGAAGCTCGGGATCTCGCGCAGCATGGTCAAGCGCTATCTGGGCAATGGTCTGCGTCACTGCTGCGCACGCCTGGGTGAATTGCAATGAGAGCCCCGCAGCTGGTCAGTGAAGCGGCCGACTGGTTCGCACGCATGCAGGAAGCCGATGTCAGCGCGGCGGATCGCGAACTGTTCGATGCCTGGCTGCTCACTTCACCGGCACACATCGCCGCCTACCTGCAGGTTTCCCGTGTCTGGGGGGACCTGGGGTCCGCCCTGGATGAGATGCCCGACATGGAGACATTGGCCAGTGCAGCGCGGGACGAGCCGCATGTGGAAAATGTCGTGGCGTTGTCGCGAGTTGACGCCCTGTCGGCTGGTAGGCCTGCTCATCAGTTCCGCCCTGCCGGCCCGGGCACATCGCGGTCGGGAGTTGTTCGCGCAGCGGTTGCTGCCCTGGCGGCGGCCGTGCTGACATCCGCGGTGTGGCTGCTGGTGGATCACCGGATGGCGCCGATCTACCTGGAGACCGGGGTGGGAGAGCAGCGCAGTATTTCCCTGGCCGACGGTTCAATCATGCATCTGAACACCGGATCGCAGGCGCGGGTCAGGCTGAACGACAGTGAGCGGCGCATCGTCCTGAGCAGGGGCGAGGCACGCTTTACGGTGGCCAGGGATTCCCGCCGCCCGTTCGTGGTGGTGACGCCGCAGGCGACGGTGCGAGCCATTGGAACGGTATTCAATGTGCAGGCGGCGGCCGGCAATACCGCCGTTACCGTGCTGGAAGGGCGCGTCGCCCTGTCTGCCGTGACGCCGGGCGCTGCCGGGGCGGCGGCCTACCTGGAACTCGACGCCGGCCAGCAGGCCACGCTGACCGGGCAGGGGGAACTCTACGCGGATACCGGACCTTCGCTGGAGCAGGCCCGGGCCTGGCCGCAGCGTCAACTGGTCTTCCGCGACGACACGCTGGCCGAAGTGGTCGCCGAGTTCAATCGCTATCACACCGCTTCAATACGCATCGACGATCCGCTGCTGGCCGGCCTGAAGATCAACGGCGTGTTTGATGCCCGTGATTCCGCTTCCCTGATTGAGTACCTGCAGCGCTACCGGGATGTCCATGTGCAGGATCTTCCCGGTGGGGGGAAGGTGATCTCACGACCTCGCCGGTAGGTGTACCTTTTTTCGCCGCGACCACTCATACGAACCGAAAGCACTTCATCGTCCAGATATAACGACACTTCAGGGGGCAGTCATGTCTTTCGGTTGCGCTAAACAAATCGCCCGGATTCTGATCGCGGCAGCAGTGCTGCTGGTGATGACCTCAGGTCCCGATGTGGCATATGCCGGGAACGCCGGCCTGTCCAAGCCCGTGCCCGCGCAACCGCTGGTCGATGCGCTGGAGGCGTTTGCGCGTAATGCCGGTTTGCAGGTGGTCTACGGCCCTGAAATTACCGATGGCATTCGTTCGCCCGGTGCGGCGGCGGGGCGTTCGGTGGAGGACACGTTGCGCGAGCTGTTGCGTGGCACGGGATTGACGTTCGAGTTCGTCAATGAAAAGACGGTGACCCTGTTGCGGCATCCGCGCCCCCGGGACGTCTCCTCGTCAGTGCATCCGCAGCCGGATGGCCGGGACTCACGACAGCTGCAGAATACGCTGAAGCTGGCCAGCGCTGACGTCGCGACGCGGCGCCGCAATGATGAGGGCGAGGAAGAAGCCGCCGAATCCGCGACGGCGGCAGAGAAGGCGGGCACGCAGATTCTGGTGACCGGCTCGCGTATTCGCCGTGATCCGCAGGAGACGGACATCAGTCCGGTGACGGTTTTCAGTCGCGTGGACATTGAACGCAGCGGCGCTGTCACCATGGCCGACTTTGTAGGCCGCATTACCCAGGCGAGCAGTGACGTCAGCAGTCGTGAGGCCAGCTCCGATCCGCGCCTTGGCCGGACGACGGTGAACCTTCGCGGCCTTGGCAACAACACCACGCTGGTCCTGCTCAACGGTCGCCGCCTGCCAAAGGCCGGCCAGGGCTTCGGCTTTGACGACTACAATCTCAACGGCCTGCCGCTGGCCTCCGTTGAGCGGATTGAAATATTGACCAATACCGCAAGCGCAATCTATGGCTCCGACGCCATCGGCGGTGTGATCAATATCATTACGCGGGAGAACTACAGCGGTCTGGATGCATCGCTGCGCTACGGCAACGCCTTCGATTCCGATGTCAGTGAGAAGGCCGCAGATCTGACCGCCGGACATGCCGGCGCGCTGGGCGCTGGCCAGCGCCACTATGCGGTGACGCTCAGTCTCTCAACAAACGAGCACAATGCATTGGCGGCACTGGATAGGCCGTACACCGCGCGTACGGACTACGGCGATTCCGGCGGTCGTCCGCCGCAGGGTGTGAGCGTGTTCAGTACCAGTGGCGGTGCGGGCAGCGTTTCCACTGTCGGCCTGTTCAACTCGACGCCCCTGCCCGGATTGGCCGGCAACGCGGCAGCCATCCCCACCGGTCAGGATGGGCGCAATCTTGCAGTAGCGGATTTCGTCAGTTCCGGACCTATTGTCTCTGCGGATGGCGATCTGCCGCGGTTTCGTCAGCTGCTGTCGCCGACCATAGAGCAATCCGCCTCGCTGTCCGCATCACTGGATCTGAACCCGCGCATGCAGTTGTTCGCTACCGGCTCGTACTCACAGTACCGCGTGGAGTTTGACGGATTCCCTCCGTCGGGAACGGTAACGGTGCCGGCGCAGAATCCTTTCAATCCATTCGGGATCGCCGTGGATGTCAACAAGGTGTTCTACGAGATCGGACCCGCCCGCGGCGTCGTTGAAACCCGCAACAGCCGTTTCGACCTGGGCCTGCGCGGCGACCTGTTCGATGGCTGGCGCTACGAAGTGTATGGCGACTACAGCCGCTTCATCGGCGAGAACACCAATCCCGTGCCGGCGGGCCTGAGCTTTCAGGCCGGTTCACCCGGCGCCGCCGCGCTGGCGCAGACTGATCCTGCGCTGGCATTGAATGTGTTCGGCGATGGGCGCAGCAGCCAGACCAATGATCAGGAGTTGCTGCGTTCCATTCTTGGCGTGGACGACTATCGCGATACCAGCGAAACCTGGGCCGGGGCATTTCAGGCTGATGGCGCATTGCTGGAGCTGCCGGGCGGTACGCTGAAAATGGCTGTGGGCGGGGAGTACCGCAAGGAAGAAGTCTCTTTCTACAAGCTCAATACCACCAGCAGCTTCTCGCCCAGCCTTGATGACGGCGCCAAACGCGATGTCAGGGCTGCCTTTGTCGAGCTGAGTGTGCCGCTGATCGGGGAGAATCAGCAATTGCCGGGTGTCGAGAGTCTGCTGCTCAGCCTGGCCGGCCGTGTGGACTCAGAGAGCCTGTTCGGAGAGGAATTCACACCGAAGGCGGGTTTGATGTGGCGGCCGTTTCGTTCGCTTGCGCTGCGCACCACCTACAGCCGCGGCTACAAGGTGCCGACGCTGAGGCAGTTGATGGAGCCGGATTTTGTCGGTACCGCCATATTCTTCTCCAATCCCCCGGTGGATCCTGTGACCGGTGAGGTTCTCACGCGGCCGATCATGCAGCGTCGTGGGGGCAACCTCGCGCTCGATCCCGAGGAGTCGGTTTCCTGGAGTGCGGGATTCATCTACGAACCGGTCTGGTTGCCGCGATTGTCGTTGTCCGCCGATTACTTCGACATCGATTACACGAACAAGGTCTCTGCGAATGTCGGTGTACAGAACATTCTCAACTTTTTCCCGGAGCGGGTAGAGCGCGATCCGGTGACCAATCTGCTGACGCTGGTGGATATCCGGGCCATCAACCTGTCGACCGCACATGCGGCAGGCATTGATGCGCGCCTGGTCTATCGTCTTGGAACCGCGGCCGGCGGGGTGATCGATACCCACTGGAACTACACCTACAATCTGACCAGCAGCACGCAGACGATTCCGGGCGCGACGCCCTTCGAGACGGTGGATCAATCGTTTTTCCCGCGGGTGCGGGCCAATGCAGACCTCTTCTGGAGTCGAGGCGGCCTGGAACTGGGCTCGGTGGTGGCCTATGAGTCATCCACCCGCAACGTCCTGGTTCTGGGCGCGGTGGCGCCGGTGCGCATCCGCCACGCCATCGTGGTCGATCTGCAAAGCAGCTTTGATTTCAGCGCGGCTCAGTCCGGCGCCATGCAGTCACGCTGGCTGGAAGGCTTGAAGCTCACATTCGGCATCAACAATGTCTTTGATCGTGTGCCGTCACCGACGGATGGCATCGGCGGTATGGCCAAGGTTGATCCGCGCCAGCGTCGCTACTACCTCTCGCTGCGCAAGACTTTCTAGGGTCCGGGCGCTGCGGGCCATTCGCGCTTACCGTATCCGCCTGACGACTGGAGGCACGGGAGGGCGGGACTGGTTAATGAAACCGGGCATACCCTTTGCATTGGATGTTGCATGGCTTCATCTGTCATCAATGTTGCGTCTGCGCCGGCCGCGGCGGCAGACGCCGCAGCCCGCGGCTCGCCCACTGGCGCCGCGTCTGCGAGCGGATCTTCGCTGGGCTTGTCGTTCAAGGACTTGCTGGCAGGGCAGCCGGAGGCGGACATCGAGGCCGGGGATGCGTCCACACTGGAGGACGCGGAGCTTCCGGCGCCTGCGGGCGGCGATGATTCTCCGCCGGGCGGCAATACCTTGCCGCAGACCACATCCGTCTTGCCGCCCGCGGGCCTGCCCGGCATCGCCATCGAAAGTGAAGCTGCAGCCGAGCCGACGAAGCCACCGTTGCCGTCATCGCCGACGCCATCCACTACCCAGAGGACGGTCGGTATCGCGGCGGACGAAGTACAGTCCCGCAGCGTGGCTTCCGCCACCGATGCCGCGACGCCGGGGGCCGCGTCAGCATCTGCAGCGCAGGACAGACAACTGACATCTGGTGCCGGTCGTGGTAGCGGTGACAAAGCGGTGCCCACTGGCGAAGCGCCGCGTACCGCGCTGCCGCCGAATGCTGTGCAGTCCCAGGCCACCCAGCCCGTACCCCAGTCTGCAGTGGCGGCCACGCCGGGCGGTGACTCACGGAAGCCGGAGCCGGCTGCGAGCGCCCAGGCGGCATCGGCTATCGCGGCCCGCCTTGCCGGCAACAAAGGTGGTATCGACGATGCGGCACTGAGACGCTTACTGACTTCACTGCCGGCTGGAACTGCTGCAGGCAGGACTCCGCCTGCAGGACATGCTGCTCCGTTAGCGAGTGGCACGCCATTGCCGGACGACCTGCAGCTCGCCGCCGCGCAGTCGGGGCTGGCGCAGGACGGTCTGGCGCTGAACCGGCAACCGCCGGTGGCAGCAGCGGGCCAGCTGCTGCGTGAACTGAAATTCGATCGGGCGCCGGATGGGGTTGTCTCCACGCCCGTCACCGTGACACACGCGCCTGGCTTGCAGGCGACGACCGGCGCCACGACAAACGATGCGCCGGTGCTGCAGCTCAACACGCCCATGCACAACAGGCCCGAGTGGGCCAACAGTCTGGGCGAGCGCATCATATGGATGACGGGCAACAACCAGCAAAGTGCCCAGATCCGCCTGAACCCCCCGCACCTCGGCCCCATCGACGTGCAGGTCTCGGTGGTGGATGACAAGACCAGCGTGTCCTTCACGGCCCACCACGCCGCTACCCGCGATGCACTGGAAGCGGCCGTGCCGCGCCTGCGTGAGATGCTCGGCCAGCACGGACAGACCTCGGTCAACGTAAATATCAATCATCACTCCTCCGGCCAATCCTCCGGCCAGCCCACGAGCGAGGGCGCAACGCCGGAATCCAAGCACACGGGCTGGGGCGGCAACGCCAGCTCCGACGCGGATCCCCCGCCGCCCGTCACATCTGCAACACCCCAGACCCGCACGCTCTTCGACGCCTACGCCTGACCCGCGGCAGGCGTATCTGATCCAGATCTGACCTGTTCTCGGTGGAATATCTGACGATGTATCTGGCGGAGTTCCGGTCGGGTGGGGGTTTTCCGGGGCGTGAAAAACAGGATGTTTTTCCCGCAGCCTACAGGGACGTATTCACGGTGGCCCGGAAAACCCCCACCCGACCGGAACTCCGCCCGGCACGACCCCGGAATCCTCGTAGCGCCATTGCACCAAATCACTCCGCAGTGCCAATATTCCCGCCCTGTCCCAGCCCAGATTCCGAGGCCCCCGCCATGAACACCTTCGACGCCAGCAAGCCCCCCGCCCGCAACAGCTACGACGCCGAGGTCCCACCCAATCTGCTGGAGTTCATGCTCAAGCGCTGGAACACCCGCCTGCGCAAGGCGCCGAAGGCCCTGCGTCATGCGGAGAATTTCCTGGCCCGCCGCGAGCGCCTCTCGGCCCGCTTCCCGGGCGAAGTGCTGATCATCCCCACCGGGCACCTGAAAGTTCGCGCCAACGACACGCACTACGTGTTCCGCCCCGCATCGGATTTTTACTACCTCACGGGCAACATGGAACCGGATTGCGTGCTGGTGCTGCTGCCGAAGCGCGGTGGCCATCGTCACGTTCTGTTTGTTGAGCCAAATCCCGGCAAGACCGATACCACGTTCTTCACCGACCGCATCAAGGGCGAACTGTGGGAAGGGCCGCGCCTGGGTGTTCCGGAAAGCCAGACCCGCTACGCCGTGGACTGCCGGCCGTTGCCGGAACTGACCGGTGCGCTGACGGCGGCCATTGCTGCCGCCGGTGGACGCAAACGCATCCTGCGCGGATTCTCTGAGCAGACCGAAGCGCTGCTGGGCCGCGGGAGCAGGGAGCAGCTGCAGCAGGATCGCGAGATGGCGGAGTTTCTCTCCGAGCTGCGCCTGCTGAAGGATGCCGATGAGGTCAGGGCACTGAAGAGCGCGGTGGAGGCCACCAAACGGGGCTTCGAGGATGTGATCGCGCGGCTGCGGACGGCGAAAAGCGAACGCGAGCTGGAAGGGGTGTTCTGGACCCGTGCGCGCATGGAAGGCAACGATGTGGGCTACACCTCCATTGTGGCCTCCGGCGCCCATGCCTGCACGCTGCACTGGAAGAAGAACGACGGCGCCATACGCAAGGGCGACCTGCTGCTGCTCGACGCCGGCGTCGAGGGCAACTCCTTATATACGGCCGATGTCACGCGCACTTTGCCCATCTCCGGCCGCTTCACGCGCGAGCAGCGCGCAATCTACAACCTGGTGCTCGATGCGCAGCGCGCGGCGATGAAACTGGTCAAACCGGGCAATGATTTCATGGAGCCGAACAAGGCGGCCATGGCGGTGCTGGCGCATGGCCTGGAACGGCTGGGCATCCTGCCCATGTCCGCGGAAGAGGCGCTGCGCGAGGAGAACCAGTTCTACCGCCGCTACTCGCTGCACAACGTCAGCCACATGCTCGGACTGGACGTGCACGACTGCGCCCAGGCGCGGGCGCAGAACTACAAGTACGGCAAGCTGCAGGCCGGCATGGTGCTGACGGTGGAGCCGGGCCTGTACTTTCAGGTGGATGACCTGACGGTGCCGCCAAAGTACCGCGGCATCGGTGTGCGCATCGAGGACGATGTGCTGGTGACCGCAAGGGGGCATCGTAATCTCTCTGCCATTCTGCCGGTGGAGGCCGCCGAGGTGGAGGACTGGATGCGGGGGATCTGGAAGCGACGCTGAAGGCCGGCCGGCAAGGCGGCGCCGTGTTCAAACCGGCTCGCGGACTGCGCAATCCGCACCTGCAATCCATCCTGCCCAGCGTGGTCTTCAGACCGTGGATCGAGCGCCGCGCCGCGCCGCTGCTGCAGGCCAGCCGGCAGCACATTCTCGATTGCGGCGACGGCGTGCGTCTGATGGGCTGGCACGCAAGCCGGCCGGTGGACGAGGGCGCGGCACCGCCGCCACTGGTCATGCTGCTGCACGGGTGTGAAGGCAGTTCCGAGTCCAGCTATGTTCTCGGGCTGGGG
>JAJFKF010000108.1 GCA_021773365.1 Gammaproteobacteria bacterium
TGCGTTCCTACAGCGAGATCTACACCCAGTACAACGCCGAAGGCGCCGCGCAGCAGGCCGGCCGCTGCATCGACTGCGGCAATCCCTTCTGCGAATGGAAATGTCCGGTACACAACTACATCCCCAACTGGCTGAAGCTCATCGAGGACGGCAAGCTCTTCGAGGCTGCCGAGCTGTCCCACCGCACCAATTCACTGCCCGAGGTGTGCGGACGCATATGCCCGCAGGATCGTTTGTGCGAGGGCGCCTGCACGCTCAATGATGGACTGGGCGCGGTCACCATCGGCGCCATCGAGAAGTACATCACCGACGAGGCGCTGAAGGCCGGCTGGCGCCCGGACATGTCCCATGTCAAACCCACCGGCAGGCGCGTGGCCATTGTTGGCGCCGGTCCGGCGGGGCTGGGTTGTGCGGACATCCTGGTACGCAACGGCGTCACGCCGGTGGTGTACGACCGCCACCCGCGCATCGGCGGCCTGCTCACCTTCGGCATTCCACCGTTCAAGCTGGAAAAGACCGTGGTGGAAACGCGCCGCGAACTGCTCGAAGAGATGGGCGTACAGTTCGTGCTCGGCACCGAGATCGGCCGCGACCTGCCTGCCACGCAATTGCTGCAGGAGTACGACGCGATGTTTCTCGGCATGGGCACCTACACGCCGGTTACCGGCGGCTTTCCCGGCGAGGACCTGCCGGGGGTGTACCAAGCCTTGCCGTATCTGATTTCCAACATCAACCGCGAGCTCGGCCTGGAGAACGACCCGCAGGCCTTCATCGACCTGCGCGGCAAACGGGTGCTGGTGCTCGGCGGTGGCGATACGGGCATGGACTGCAATCGCACGGCCGTGCGCCAGGGCGCCCGCTCGGTCACCTGCACCTACCGGCGCGAGGAGACGAACATGCCCGGCTCCGGCCGCGACTTTCGCAGCAGCCGCGAAGAAGGTGTGCAATTCCTGTTCAATGCACAGCCTGTCGAAATCCTGGGCAGCGACCGGGTGGAAGGCGTGAAGATCCTGCAGACCCGTACCGGCGCACCCGGACCGCGTGGCCGTGCCGTTACCGAAACTATTTCCGGGACAGAACAGATCATTCCCGCCGACGCGGTGGTGGTCGCCTTCGGCTTCCGGCCCAGCCCGCCGCCGTGGTTCGCCGAACTTGGCATCGGCCTGCGAGCCGACGGCAGGGTGCAGGTATCGACCTCGAAGGACACCCCGTTTCAGACCAGCCACCCGCAAGTCTTCGCCGGCGGCGACATGGTGCGCGGCGCTGACCTGGTGGTGACCGCCGTCTTCGAAGGCCGCGAAGCTGCTCGCGGCATCCTCCACACTCTAACCGTGAACCCGAAACCATGAACGAAAGACGCAAGATCATGACGGCAAACATCCGCAAGCTCCTCATCGCCAATCGCGGCGAGATTGCGATCCGCGTGATGCGCGCGGCCACCGAACTTGGTCTGCGCACCGTGGCGGTGTACTCGCGCGAGGATCGCTTCTCGCTGCATCGGACCAAGGCCGATGAGGCCTACCTGGTGGGCGGCGACAAGGACCCCATCGCCGCCTATCTGGACATCGACGATGTGATGCGCATTGCGCGCGATACCCATGTCGATGCCATTCACCCCGGCTACGGCTTCCTGGCCGAAAATCCGGAGTTTGCCGAGGCCTGCGCGGCTGCCGGCATCATTTTCATCGGCCCATCCCCGCAGACGCTGCGTACGCTGGGCAACAAGGTGGCGGCGCGCGAGCTGGCCACAAAAGCCGGCGTAGCGGTCATGCCCGCCACCCCTCGCCTGCCGGCCGACATGAGTCAATGCCAGACCCTGGCGCAGGAAGTCGGCTATCCCGTCATGCTCAAGGCCAGCTGGGGCGGTGGTGGCCGCGGCATGCGCGTGGTGGAGAGCGATGCGCAACTCGAGGAGATGCTGCCGGTGGCGCGGCGCGAGTCGAAGGCCGCCTTCGGCAACGACGAGGTGTACCTGGAAAAACTGGTACGCCGGGCGCGGCACGTGGAAGTACAGATCCTCGGTGACCGGCACGGCAACCTGGTGCATTTGTTCGAGCGCGACTGCACGGTGCAGCGACGCAACCAGAAGGTCGTCGAACGTGCCCCGGCGGTGTTTCTCTCCGACGCACAACGCACCGGACTGTGCGAGGCAGCGCTGGCCATCGGCAAGGCAGCGAACTACTTCAATGCCGGTACCGTGGAGTTCCTGCAGGACGCCGACACGGAGAAGTTCTACTTCATCGAGGTCAATCCGCGCATCCAGGTCGAACACACCGTCACCGAATGCGCTACCGGCGTCGATCTGGTCAAGGCACAGATCCGCATCGCCGATGGCGCAACCATTGGCGATGCGAACAGCGGCGTACCCGCACAGCAGGACATCCATATCGGCGCCCATGCCCTGCAATGCCGTGTGACCACCGAAGATCCGGAGAACGATTTCATCCCCGACTACGGCGCCATCAGCGCCTACCGTTCCCCGGCCGGCTTCGGCATCCGCCTGGACGCCGGCACCGCCTACAGCGGCGCGCTCATTACCCGCTCCTATGATTCGTTGCTGGTGAAAGTGACTGCATGGGCGCCCGGCCCGGAGGAAACCGTCGCGCGCATGCATCGGGCCCTGTGGGAGTTTCGCATCCGTGGCGTGGTAACCAATCTGCGGTTTCTCGACCAGGTCATCACCCATCCGCGCTTCGCAGCGGGCGATTACACCACCCGCTTCATCGAGGAGACGCCCGAACTGTTCGAATGGCCACGCAAGCGCGATCGCGCCACGCGCATCCTCACCTACATTGCCGACACCATCGTCAACGGCAATCCAGAAGTGAAAACGCGTGTCAGTGCTGACACCTTCGTCATGCCGACCCTGCCGCAGGTCACGGGCATGCGACGACATACCTCCACCCAGCCGCGTCCAGTCGCGGCAGCAGCAATCACGATTCCGCCGGGCAGCAAGCAGAAGCTCGACGAACTGGGACCGGAGAAGTTCGCGCAATGGATGCTGGCCCAGAAGCGTGTATTGCTCACTGACACCACCATGCGTGACGCGCATCAGTCGCTGCTGGCCACGCGCATGCGCACCATCGACATCGCGGCCATCGCGCCCAGCTATGCGCAACTCCTGCCACAACTGTTCTCCGTGGAGTGCTGGGGCGGCGCAACCTTCGACGTGGCCATGCGCTTTCTCAAGGAAGACCCCTGGGAACGGCTGCAGCAGCTGCGTGAGCGCATGCCGAACCTGCTGTTACAGATGCTGCTGCGCGCCTCCAACGCCGTTGGTTACACCAACTACCCCGATAACGTGGTGCGCTTCTTCGTCAAACAGGCCGCCGCAGCGGGCATCGATGTGTTTCGCGTCTTCGACTCGCTGAACTGGGTGGAGAACATGCGTGTGGCCATCGATGCCACGGTGGAATCGGGCCGGCTATGCGAGGCGGCCATCTGCTACAGCGGCAACCTGAGCGACCCGCGGGAGAAGAAATACACCCTGGACTATTACGTGAAACTCGCCCGCGAGCTGAAGTCCGCCGGTGCGCACATCCTGGGCATCAAGGACATGGCCGGACTGTGTCAGCCGCGCGCCGCCGCCACGCTGGTGCAGGCATTGAAGGCGGAAACAGGTCTGCCCATTCATTTCCACACCCACGACACCAGCGGCATTTCCGCCGCCAGCGTGCTGGCGGCCATCGAGGCGGGCGCCGATGCGGTGGACGGCGCCATCGACGCGATGAGCGGACTGACCTCGCAGCCGAATCTCGGCTCGATTGCCGAGGCACTGCGCCATAGTCCGCGCGACAGCGGCATCGACCCGGCGGCACTGCGACAGATCTCCTCCTACTGGGAGCAGGTGCGGCGGCTGTACGGCGCGTTCGAGAGCGACATCCGTTCCGGCGCCTCGGAGGTCTACGTCCACGGCATGCCCGGCGGGCAGTACACCAATCTACGCGCGCAGGCCCGCTCGCTGGGCATCGCGGATGCGCGCTGGCCGGAGGTGGCCCAGGCCTACGCCGACGTGAACGAGATGTTCGGCGACATCGTCAAGGTGACGCCCACTTCAAAGGTGGTCGGCGACCTGGCGCTGCTGATGATCACCAGCGACATCAGCAAGGAGCAGGTGCTGGACCCGGACACACCGGTATCATTCCCCGAGTCGGTGGTGGCGCTGTTTCGCGGGGACCTGGGCCAGCCACATGGCGGCTTCCCCAAGGCGCTGCAGAAGAAAGTTCTCAAGGACGAGGAACCGCGAACCGACCGCCCCGGCGCGCATCTGCCCCCGGCCGACCTGGACGTCGCGCGCGCCACGGTGCAGGAACAACTTCCCCGCCCCGCCACCGACTACGACCTGGCTTCGTACCTGATGTATCCACGCGTGTGGACGGACTACATCGACGGCCGCCTGCAGTACGGCGATGCCGCCATCCTGCCTACGCCGGTGTTTTTCTACGGCATGTCGCCGGGCCAGGAGACCAGCATCGACCTGGAACGCGGCAAGACACTCATCGTGCGCTACATCACCGCCAGCGAGCCGCACGATGACGGCACCCGCACGGTGTTCTTCGAGTTGAATGGCCAACCGCGCGCGGTGCGCGTGGCCGACCGTGGCGAAACACCGCAGCATGCCGCGCAGCGCAAGGCCGAGCCTGGAAACGACAAGCACATTGGCGCGCCCATGCCGGGCCGGGTGGTGACGGTCACGGCGGCGGCGGGAAAGAAAGTCAAACAGGGCGAGACCCTGGTCACACTGGAAGCCATGAAGATGGAAACCGCCGTACGGGCGGACAGCGACGGCGAAGTGGCGGAAGTGCTGGTGGAGAAAGGCCAGACGGTGGATGCCAAGGACCTGATGATCGTGATGAAGTAAGCGGGGCCGTTACAACCCCTCCCGCGCCGCCAGGATCTCCTGTGTCTTCTCCCGCATCAGCGCCTCATCGGCGCGGCTTTCCACGTTCAGGCGCACCAGCGGTTCGGTGTTGGAGCCGCGCAGGTTGAAGCGCCAGCGGTCGAACTCCATCGACAGACCATCGACATAGTCCACCCGCACGGCCTCGGCCTGATAACGCTCTTCCATCGCGACGATGGCGGCCGGACCATCCTGCAGGCGGCGGTTGATCTCGCCGCTGGCCGGAAACTTGCGCATGCGCTCATCCAGAAGCTGCGAGAAAGGCTTGCCGCTGTCGCACAGCAGCTGCGTGACCAGCAGCCAGGGAATCATGCCGCTGTCGGCATAGGAAAAATCGCGGAAGTAGTGGTGCGCGCTCATCTCACCGCCGTACACCGCATCCTCCTGGCGCATCTTCTCCTTGATGAAGGCGTGGCCGGACTTGCACAGCACCGGCACGCCGCCGTGCGTGGTCACCACATCCAGCGTGTTCCAGGTCAGCCGCGGGTCATGGACGATCTTCGCGCCCGGGTAGCGGCGCAGGAAGGCCTCGGCCAGCAGACCGACAATGTAGTAGCCCTCGATGAAACGGCCCTTCTCGTCAAAGAAGAAACAGCGGTCATAGTCCCCATCCCAGGCAATACCAATATCCGCGCCATGTTCGAGCACCGCCCTGACCGTGGGCGCGCGATTCTCCTCCAGCATGGGATTGGGCACGCCGTTGGGGAAGGCGCCATCCGGTTCATTGAACAGCTTGATGAATTTGAACGGCAGTCGCGCCTCGAGACGATCAAGCGTCAGCCCGGCGCCGCCATTGCCGGCATTGCAGACCACTTTCAGGGCCTTGAGTTTGCCGGGATCGACATAGCCCAGCAGGTGTTTGAGATAGGCCTCGCTGGTGTCTCGCTCGCTGCGCGTGCCCGGCGTCTTGTCCGATGCCGCGCCCTGGTCAACGCTCTGGCCGAAATCATCGCGCTCCGCCAGCGCCTGGATATCCTTCAGCCCCGTATCGCCGCTGATGGGCCGCGCGCCGGCGCGCACGAACTTCATGCCGTTGTAGTCGGGCGGATTGTGGCTGGCAGTGACCATGATGCCGCCGTCGAGTTTTTCGTGAAAAGTGGCGAAGTAAATGCCCTCAGTGCCGCACAGCCCGATGTCGATGACATCCACGCCACTGTCGATAAGACCGCGCGTCAGCGCATCGCGCAGCGTGGCGCTGGACCGGCGGATGTCGCGGCCCACGGCAACGCTCTTCGGCTGAACAAAGGCGGCATAGGCACGGCCGATGCGGTAGGCGATGTCCTCGTTCAATTCGTCGGGAACGCGGCCGCGAACATCGTAGGCCTTGAAACAATTGATCTTCATTTGTTTGTACCCTGGCGGCCGTATTGATCCTCGAAACGCACGATATCATCCTCGCCCAGATAGGACCCTGACTGCACCTCGATGATGTGCAGCGGGATCATGCCCGGATTCTCGATACGGTGGCGCACACCGATCGGAATATAAGTGGACTGATTCTCCTCCAGAAGGAAGGTCTCCTCCCCGCGCGTAATGCGCGCAGTTCCGGACACCACCACCCAGTGCTCGGCGCGGTGATGGTGCATCTGCAATGAGAGCACCGCGCCGGCCTTGACCATCAGCCGCTTGACCTGAAAACGCTCGCCGGCATCGATGCTGTCGTAGCTGCCCCAGGGGCGGAACACCTCGCGGTGCAACGAAGTCTCGTAGCGCCCGTCGGCCTTCAGGCGGTTGACCAGCATTTTCACATCCTGCACGCGGGACTTCGGGGCGACCAGCACCGCATCCTTTGTCTCCACCACCACGTGATCCTCCAGACCCACGGTGGCGACGAGTCGACTGCCCGCGTAAAGATAGCAGCCTGCGGAATCGGCGGCGATCACATCGCCGTGGGTCACGTTGCCGCTGTCATCGGGGCGCGAGGCCTCGTACAGCGCAGACCAGGAACCCACATCGCTCCAGCCGGCATCCAGGGGCACCACCACCGCATCGCGGGTCTTTTCCATCACCGCATAGTCGATGGAATCGGCACGGCAGGCGCCGAAGGCCTCCGCCGACAGGCGCGTGAAATCCAGATCCCGGCCGGCGCCCGCCATCGCGCGCTCGCAGGCGGTGAATATATCGGGCGCAAAGGTTTTCAGCGTCTGCAGATACCGGTTGGCAGTGAACATGAACATGCCGCTGTTCCAGTAATAATCACCCGCGGCGATGAACTGTACGGCGCGCGCCTGATCGGGTTTCTCCACGAACTCTGCCACGGGGAAAGCTCCGCCACCGCTGTTCTCCGGGTCCGCGCCGCGGCGAATATAGCCATACCCGGTCTCGGGCTGACGGGCGACAACACCGAAGGTCACGAGCTTGCCGGCGCGCGCCTGCTCCAGCGCCACCGCAATCGCGGCGTGGAAAGCCGGGATGTCCTCGATCACATGATCCGCCGGCAGCACCAGCAGTACCGGGTCATCCTCCCCGCCCCCACCCGCAGACGCAGACGCAGACGCAGAATCAGCAGCCCGGGAACTGATCTGCGCGGCTGTCATCGCCGCCACTGCCACCGCCGGCGCCGTATTACGCCCCACCGGTTCCAGCACGATGGCCTCCGCCACCCGCCCGATCTGCCGCAACTGCTCGGCCACCATGAAGCGATGCGCCTCGTTGCACACCACCACCGGGCGGGCGACATCGACCAGGCCCTGCAGTCGCATCGCGGTCTCCTGCAGCATGGTGCGTTCGCCCACCAGGGGCAGCAGCTGCTTGGGATACAGCTCGCGCGACAACGGCCACAGCCGCGTGCCGGAGCCACCGGACAGGATCACGGGAATCAGCATGTAATTTATTCGTAATGAATTGATTCAGAAGAAAAAAGCGCGGGAGACTGTAGCGAAGAGAGGCCCGGACTGTAAAGCAGCATTCGAGCTCCGTACAGGTACACGCTGCCACGTTCGCGACAATTGCCACCGCCGTATTCTGGCAAGTCCCGGGCGAAGCGCCCCTCCTGCTGCGCTTCGATGGCGCGGCTACAGTTTCGGGGCCTGCCGCTGCTTCATCGATGCTTGTGCGATTCGCGGAAGATTGACCGACCGGACGACGCGTTTCATCCCGTGATTCTCCTCAGGCCGTTTCACGGCGAAGCTGGAATACGCCCCCCGGAAACGAGGCATCAACCGCACAAACGTGACCTATCCATTCAGCTTGCTTTCAGTCCGCCTCGGGCATACTCGTTTCCGTCCTAAAAACAACCAGACTGGGGAGTACCGACATGAGAACCGGATCGATCTGTGCCACAATTGCACTGTGCGCCTTCATTGCCGGCTGCGGCGGCAGCGGCGAATCAGGCCAATCACTGAGCGGCGCCTACTCGCCGCAGTTCCCTCCCGGCGCCTCGCGCTTTGACCGCATGGGCGCCGATCTCGGATGGGAATTTTCGGCGGACGGAACCGTGGTTACACGCAGCCAGCACCGCACCGTAAGATGGAGCTACAAGACCCGGGGGAAGGAGATCCGTCTCACCGGCATCGACGAACACAACCGCGGCGAGAGACGCACATTCACCCGGACTGACAACAACTGCATCTGGGATGGCCACGGCAAGTCATCCGTCGACGTCAAATTCTGCCCGACGCAGTAAACCGGAAAATAATTCCGCCTGTGCGCCCGCCGGCACCGGTACGCCCCGTGACATTTGCCTGACGGCTGTGGCGCGATGGGCGTGCCGCACCCTTGACGCGCAATCCCCCGCCGTACACAGTGCCGGCCGCCACAGAAGCAGCCCTGCCTGGAGACCCGATGCCGACACTGACCGTCCATCTCATCGCCGCCGCACGCCCCAATTTCATGAAGGTCGCCCCGCTGTACCACGCTCTGGCCCGGGAAAACTGGTGCTCACCGCAAGTCGTGCACACCGGCCAGCACTATGACCCGAACATGTCGGACGCCTTCTTCGCCGACCTGCAGCTGCCCAAACCTGACTATCATCTGGAGGTCGGCAGCGGCACCCACGCCGAACAAACCGGCAAGGTAATGATCGCCTATGAGAAGGTGTGCATGGCGCAGCGGCCGGACTGGATCGTGGTGGCAGGTGATGTGAACTCCACCGCCGCCTGCGCCATGGTCGGCGCCAAACTGTGCATCCCGGTGGTGCACCTGGAGGCGGGCCTGCGCAGCGGCGATCGCACCATGCCCGAGGAGATCAATCGCCTGGTCACCGACGCCATCGCCGATGTGCTGTGGACGCCCTCACCCGATGCCGATGAGCACCTCAGGCGCGAAGGCGTGGCGCCGGAGAAGATCGATTTCATCGGCAACATCATGATCGACTCATACGAGTTGCAGCGCGCCCGGATCGAGGCCGACGGCACCCGTGAACGCCTGGGTCTGAAGCCAGGCGAATATGGGATAGTCACCCTGCACCGTCCTTCGAACGTGGACGACCGCGCCAAACTCACCCTGCTGATGCAACAGCTGCGCGCGACCGCAGAGCGCATACCGCTGGTGTTCGCGGTCCATCCGCGCACCCGCAAACGCCTGCAGGATTTCGACCTCCTTGCGCAGCACGATTCCGCCGCCCAGCCGGCCCTGCGCCTCATCGACCCGCTCGGCTACATCCCCTTCATGAACCTGGCCAGCGCCGCCCGCCTGGCCATCACCGACTCCGGCGGCCTGCAGGAGGAAACCACCTACCTCGGCATCCCCTGCCTGACGCTGCGCGAGAACACCGAACGGCCGATCACGGTTGCGGAAGGCAGCAACCGCCTGGTGCGGGCCGACACCCTGCTGGAGAACGTCAAGGCGGCGCTGGAAGGGCGCTGGCAGACAGGCCATCGACCGCAGCTGTGGGATGGGAAAGCGGCGCAACGAGCCGTAGAGGCGCTTAGACGGCGCGCGGGAATCTGAAAACGTCTGCAGTAGACGTCTTCTAGCCCGTCTTTGCCGATTCGAGGGGTAGGGAACCGGCAAGTGCTTGATTGACATAGGGCCCACCCCCGCAGGTCTGCACTACACGGGGGTGGCTTCGGCGGCCTGCCTGGCGGTGATCTTCGGCGGAGGTTGCTGAGGCA